>NZ_JBNWDI010000006.1:0-319099 GCF_053521965.1 Rhizobium sp. 22-785-1
TTACAACGATCATCGACCACACTCTGGACTAGGCTGGATGACGCCTGCCGAGTTCGCTCAGACCATCAACCCGCGACGTGATGCGGTGCTGCGCAGCCGAAATGGCTCCGCACCACACCCCGCCGCTACCGCCCCGAATACAGCAACCCAAAACCGCTGGAGCGAACTCAAAACTGGATAAAACTTGGGGGCAAGGTCACGACGCTTGTTCAAGATGGATCAGCCTCAACATCGCGATCGACAACCATCAACGATTCCCGTACGCGTTCGAGCGCCATCTCAACCGCTCCATCCATGCCCATAAGTGAGAAGCTACCGCTAAGATCAAAGGTACAGTGGCCATGGACGGTCGCAACCAACGAGCGCGCGAGTCGCGGCGCCATATCCGTCCTAGCGGGGGGCAATGCATTAGCGACTTCCTGGACGACGACCTCTGTGAGTTTGCCGCGCTTCATATCCTGGTGCTCCGGCATGACGAAATCATCTGGAACGTGATGCTCGTATATTGCCCGCCACAGGTTACGGTTATCCCGAGCAAAGGAAAAGTAGTTTTCAACGAGACACTGGATCCTGTCTCCCTTGCAAGCTGACAGCGCATCTCTCAATTCGTCGGCCCAGAGCTCAAATGTCTGCGTGTTTACGGCGGCGACGAAATGATCATAGGTGCCGAACACATTGTAAAGCGTACCTATAGAGTAGCCGATGCGCTTTGCGACTTCACGAGCGGAGAACCGCGCAAAGCCCACCTCGGCCATATGCTTATGCCCTTCCAAAATCAGCATCTGTGCGATTTCGGGGCGTGAATGATCAGAGCGTCTTCCCATTGAAAATTTGTACCACAGCGTCGCCATAACAACAATTGAACGCCGTTCATAATTATGTTATCGCCTTAAAAATGAGCTCGCTTTTAAAAAACTATGGACGCGCTGTGAAGTCCGTTTGGGCCACCTTTTCGGTTATCACACTCTGTGGTCCAGAAGCGTACGCAAGCGGTCAACTGCCGCAACGGGTGATCCGGGACGAAACCTTTTCCGACATCCAGCTATGCAGCAGTGTACTCTACAAAATATTCTATGCCGACGTGTCAGAGGCGGCTCAAGCAAACTTTCCAGCATTAGGAAAACGCCTGATCTTCACGAAAGGGCCGATTGCAGAAAATGCCAAGCGCATAACCTATGACGTTGAGCTTGGATGGGAGTACAGAACTGAACTTCCAGAAGTTCAGCAGGTTCGGACAAGCTACAGTTATGATAGGCGTCGTTATGTATGTGAAGGTGGCCATCTCGCTGGCACGAGTACCGAAGGTTACAGCAGTGATAGTTACGAAGATCTTTCGACGGCAAACCGCCCGAAGGAGGGCGCAAGATAATGCGTTCTAGAGCGCTAGCGAACGGCTTCAAGGCATTGTGAACAGAAACTATTGCCAGGAACGCCTTAGGGATGGCCACTTCGCTATAGGAAGCCGGGCAGCGGATGACATTGAAAAGGAATTGCCATGACACTGAGAAAACCCCTCTCCTTATCTGTAATGCTGACGCTCGGAATCGGCAGTCAGATTTCCTCTGCCAATGCAGAAGGGATCAACTGCGCCAAGGCACAAACTAAAATAGACAAAGCGGTATGCGCAGACCCTGACTTGCGGGCTCTGGATAAGCGCATCGCAACTGCGTATAGCCGATTGATCAAGGAACTTGATCCTCAAAGTGCCGAAGCGTTGAAGAAAGATCAACGATGGTTTCTTGGTGCTCGTAACAGTGATGAAGACTTGCGAGAGGGATCTGTCGACAAACAGGATCTATCCGACACGCTGCAGTTCCGCGCCAAGTTTCTTGAATCAATCATTGCCCATCCACGGCCTGGGTTCTCGGGTCGGTGGGAGAATGTCGCGGGCACTCTTAATCTGGAAGAAAGTTCTGGAAAGCGCGTGACATTCGATGGAAATGCGGCTGATCCACAAAGCCAACGCTGGGTTTGCGAGGCAGCAGGTGATGGGCCTTTGATAAATGGTAAAGCACAAATTGCGATAGACACGGACGATGGCGCCTGGACCCTTACCGCCAGCCGTGATGGCGCAACGCTTGGTGTGGAAGAGACTGCGCCCGCGAAGGAGGGAGGCGTTGGCAGCCCACCCTATTGCGGTTTTAACGGTACGTTTTCCGGGGTGTATTTTCAAACCGCCAAGTAGCGATACGCCTAGCCAGCAAAGAGTTCGATAGAAGGCAGGCTTCCCGGTGCAATGGCAACTTTTCGCCGCCGCTTTTCGTCGCCAATTCCTCAAACGCATGATCATGCCTAGGCATTTTCATTCAAAACATTGCCGGTTGGCCGATCTTAGGAGAATGACAATGAAACGACTGAACTTTCCACCTGCAGCGAACGCATTTCCCGCGCTGCTGATCGCACTCGCGTCATCCGTGATGATGACTTGCACGATCGCGCAGGCAGCTGAAGAACCTACGCTAAAGCTGCGATCAGCGCTGAGTCTCGTGCCAGAATCGGTGATGACCACCGCAGACCCAATGCCGGTGGTTTTCTTGGATATTGGAGCTCTCTCTAAAGCATCCGATGGCGCTTTAAGTGCGAAAGCGCTGGGACGAATGAGATTTGTTCAGCAGATCAGACCACTTGAGGCGCTAACGACAGATGGCGGCAAGTCTTGGACAGATAAGGCTGGCGTCCCGTTCGATGAAATTTCGTACTTTACTTCTTTCGGATCGAACGAGACAAACATCACATATTGGGGCCTGGCAAACGCAGTGGGCGCAACAAAGCTTCTCGACACGTTGAAACAGAAGAAGTTCGATGCGGTTTCTGCATCGCCGCTCATCCTTGCAAACGGTAAGCCAGGGGCGATCAACCTAGCGAACAGGGACCCCAATAATCCATGGAGTGGCCTGATGGGAAGAACGAGCGCCGTGATGGCTCTGGATTCCGTGGTCGCTCAAGCGTCAGCCCCCGAGCTCCTCACAGAGCTGAACAAAAGCAAGACGAGTGTTGAAACAAACAAGGCTGTGGCTGTGGCACTGAGCGGGCTGGATTCTTCCATCAGTGAAACGAACAGCCACATAATTCAGGCCGGCGTATTCACGCCTCTCATGGGCGTTCCGGCAGCTGATCCGGCATTTCTGCTGGACGCTAATAAAAGTTTTGCTGAGCTTTCGGCCGATCTTGAGAAGCAGTTTACTCCTGGCGAGACTGGCCTTCCAGTTTATGCAGGCGGTATTGTCGCTGATCTTGATACTGGAGGTAGTTCTACACTCGCAGTCTCCCTCGCATACGGTAGTTGCGAAGATGCCGAGAAGGCCTTATCCGCTCTTCAGAGCCGCTGGGAGGAAGGCATGGCCACGCCAGCGTCTGTCACCGTTAAGAAAGTTTACGCGGCACAAGATGGGTGCGCCGCAGTGGCGCACTTCACCACGAACGCCGGTGAGCCCGATGCCTTCACAGAGGTTTTGACAAACTACCTCCAGAGAGGCTTCAACGTGCTGCAAATAGGTCTGGCACCATAAACCGCTCATTTAAAATGGCGTGATGTTTTTGCTGCTGCTTGAGCAGTTCCTGTATACACAAAAGCCTCGCGCTGCTATGGAGCGTTTCTTGTGTAAAGAAGCGCTCCGCATGGAGATAGACATGATTTGGAGCAAAGGATTTTCCATTCGGCGATTACTGCCTCAGCGAATATCAGGCAGCCGTTTCGTGGTTCTCTGCTGCTTTCTAACCGTTTTGCTCCCGTCTCATTCTTGGTCAGAACAGACTATTCCGAACTTAGTTATTGTTGATCAGTACCCGACAGAACCCTCATCTTCCGGGGCGCAGCCAATTTCCACGGTTCCAACCACATCAGATGATATAAAAGGCATTAGGATCGAACCGAACGGCGCTTTGATAACGGGCCCGCTGAATGCGAGAAAGGTTTACATCAAGCTCGACGCGGTGGATTTACCGCGTACCTTTCACGCCATATGGGTTGGAGATCAGGCTCTGTGCTCATTGGCAAGCGAAGCGAGCAAGTCGAATGCGGAAGAAATGCCTGATGGAAGCATTTTCATGACAGAGCGGCAGTTTTTTGGTCGCCAAAAGTACGATATTCAAGCTGTTTTCGTGCCGATCCCCGACACTTTTACCCTAGACTTGCTTAATTCTGGCAAGCAGTTGGTTCTCCCTGGGGCGGACTACAGAATGGCGTCTGAAGCGTTGATAATCTTCTCAAGCCGTGGCCACCGTGATTATTTGATACTGTCTCTGATCGCTCAGGGACAGAAGCTCAATGTCCGGGGTCAGAACGGTACCGAAACCGCCGTTAGATGCAATTAGTAAACTCCCGTAAAGGAACGGCGCCTCCGTAAGCGCCGCGGCAAATCGGATACAGAAACAACGCGCTCAGAGCTTGTATGCCTTTAGAAGTGGGACGCCAATCCTCTCCGCAACCACGCTTAGGAACCTCATGGGTAGACGCCGAGCGAGAGGAAGGTGTCTGAAATAGAAAGCAGTATACTCGATTTCAGCTGTCGCGCCGCG
Organism: Rhizobium sp. 22-785-1; assembly: GCF_053521965.1. Lineage (NCBI taxonomy): Bacteria > Pseudomonadati > Pseudomonadota > Alphaproteobacteria > Hyphomicrobiales > Rhizobiaceae > Rhizobium > Rhizobium sp. 22-785-1. The sequence goes on from NZ_JBNWDI010000006.1 coordinate 4,519, forward strand.
AGAGATCTTGAATGCGGTTGCGCCGGACGACATGTTGAAGCTGAGCTCCTTCTCCGCGGCGTAGCGACTACCCGCGTGAAACCCTAACCGGTACAGACCGGCTGCTCGTTGAAGGTCGGTATTGTAGCCCATGAGCGGGACGGTTCCATGGGTACCAAGTCGGTGAAAACCTGCAAAGCTCTGAATGATACCATTTCGGTCTCTATGAACAAGGTAACGGATCATCCCGATCTGGTGGCTCATAACGATGAAGTCCGCCGTGTAGGCCGGGTTGAGACCAGAATATTTTTCAAGATATAGCATCGTATAAAGGGCTGCGATCCGCTCTGCATCCGCGTCGCCGACCGTTTCCAACTCTTCGTACCGGAGGCCGGATCCCAGCCACAGCGCCTCGTCCCGCTTGAGATCACGCCGTCGCGTCATCTGGGTTTTAATGTCGTCAGCAATGAAAATTTGTCTGCTGGGCAGAAGCACCCAGCCCTTGGCAAGGAGCCAAGCAATAAGCTGAGGGTGATGCCTTCTTGTGAGTGATCGGATCGCGAGAAAGTGTTTCGGAAAGCGCAACCGAAGTTGCTGTGTCTGCGCAGATACAAGAGAGCCGTCGATCTCGGGTAGCAGGTTCGTGGACATCATCCAGTTGTTGATGTGAACGACTGTATCGATCTTGGCGTGTGCCAGAACTCTGGCAACGCAGCCGATCACAGTCCTCAAAGCTGGCACGATCGCGGGGTTTGGAAATCTCGCAAGCTCCTCTTTTACGTAGTCCACGTAGCCGACCCAAGGCGAAGACACAAAAGTCCCCTGAGATTCGCCATCGTTGATCGTCATCGGGAGACAAGCGTCCCCCCATTGAAGACTTGTGACTCTCGTCCGCAAATTGCGAATATAGGCCGTCGAGCCCGCTTCATCAAAAGCCGAAACATAGCGTCTGACGAGCTCGTTGCGGCTCCCCTCAACCATTGTCGCCACAATGAATTTTGCCAGTGCGGACGCGGTAGATGATGGCCTTATCCGACACCGTAAGTGCTTCTGACAACGTTTTATCTACGTCGATCTTTTCGAAGGGCGGCGGCATGTCGTTCATAAAAATCCGTTCGCAAAATCTGGCACCAAGGTCGGCCACAGCCACGATGCCTTTCCAGCACTCCTCGTAGGCCTGCCAATTACTGTAGGAGCCGAAATCGGAGAGAGAAAAACCATCAAAGCTGCCGATCGCCATGTTTGGCAAGTCGACGAGGCCGCCCTCGACGATCCGCAGTCTTTCAAGCCGATCTTTCAACATCTTATAATTCTCGCGCCGTAGATGAACTGGCAAAGCCCCATCGCCATCGTGCCGGCCATTGAAGATAAGCAGTGCGAAATCACTCTCCTTGAAGAGAAATGTCCGCGCGGCTCTGCTGAAATCGGAATTGAGCCGCGCGCCCACCTCCTGCGGAGGTGGCAGGAACTCTCCTGCTGGCTCTCGCATCACCCACCGCCATATCCAATCGCGACCGATCATCTCGAGCGCGGTCTGCAATTTGCTGCTGGCGAACTTCTCTTCCCACAGACGTCCCTGTGCTTCGACATTCTCAATCCGCATCAACTGCTTGATATCGCGTCTACGCATGAGTCTTAAGAAGCGTGAGTTCCACAGCAACAACTTCTCCCACTTCCCCGCGTGCCAGACGCCCGCTCGCACCATGTTTCTCTTTCGGTCCCAGATATCACGCGCCGCGGGCGATAGTTCAGGCCGTAGCTGCTGATAGATCGACAGACGTGACTTGCTCCTTGCAACTCCGAGAAAAGACAGCAGATTGTCATAATCCAGAGAGCGGATTGCTGCGATTTTCAATTCAAGCAGCGCGTTCTGAACTGGATTGATATCGAGCGCCACCACCTCGTCGGCTGTCGATAGCAGCATATCTAGCGGACGGGTGCCGGATCCCGTTAGGCACAAGATTCTTCTGCTCCCAGCAAGCGCGCTCAGCTCGGTGTTCCCGTCTTCGTTCGCGGATGAGAAATTGAGATTTTGGAAAAATCCCATGCTTTCCGGCCTCCTTTTCAAAAACTATCACGGCGCAGTGGATCACCACCGCTTCGGCGCCATTGACGCATAACTCTCCTGAGCTTCCTGCTTGGATCTGGGACAAAGTCCGCCAGCCTTAGATCGACACGGGGAACTCCATGTCTTTGAAGCAGTAAAACCAGATGGTCGCGCGCGCGTTCACGTACTGGCAACGGGACCGATGACGGCAGGTGCAAGATCAGTTGGTTGCACGCCGTTTGCACCAGTTTGAAGTCGAGTATGCACCTGTCTGCATCGACGATGGTGTTGCGAAGAATGTCGGGCGTCAGTTCAACGAGATGCCCATCCTCGTTGCCGAGATAGAAGATATCGTCTTCTCGGCCAACGATCTCATCTACGACCTGAAGCGGCGATCCACATGAGCACCTTCGGGAGCAGAGGCGCAGCAGGTCGTTCAAACGATATCGCGCCATGATTTGGGTTTTCCTGCTGAAGTCGGAGATAATTGGCAGGCAGAGACCGCCCCCCTTCTCCTCAAAGCTGAAATGCATACAGTCCTCGGTCAAATGAAGCCTGCCATGAGCGCAGGTAACCGCCAGCAAGCCTTCGGTGGCCATGTAGATTTCCTGGAGTGGAACGCGAAATACCGTCTCTATCGGTTGCCTGTCGAAGCTCTCCAGCTTTTCGGCACAGGAAAATACCCGCCGCGGCGAAAAGCGCAGGTCCATTTCGGCGATCTGTCTGAGGATACGTGGCGGAGCGATCAAAACCGTCGGATTAAATACGTGCAAGGCTGTGCGATGATCTGCAAGAGGCTCGTTGGTGTCGAAGAAACGCAGTGTAAGAACTCGTGTGCGATCGGCACTCGTATAAAGGGGCGTATTGACTGGCAGCAAAACCGCTACACGGTCGCGGTGACGCCAGAAATCCGGCAGCGCCTTTGCTAAAACGGCGCCAAGCCAGGCAAAACGCTCTTGCTCAGAGATAACGAACAGACCTCGATTGCCACTCGTTCCAGTACTTGCACCTGCAATCAGATTTCCGATCCGGCGGCTGCCTTCGAAAGCGCTCCAGCCCTCTTCGTTGGTAACGCGAGCGACGTTATATCGGGAGAAGTCGGCCATCAGATGAGACTTTTCCATTATGGGAAGGCTCTCAAGCACAGGAACGCCGCCAGTCAGGTCTTGAAATGCCTCGACCTTTTGAATGTCGTTTCGTAACCAGCGCTCAAGTCGCCGCGCCTGCCACGCCAAAAAGTCTTCACGTCGGTTCGCAAAACGGCGGACGGATCTCACCGTGAGATAAGAGTGCAGCGCAGCAGCCAGGCTCATGTTTGCGCCTCCCCCTCTGCATCGAGGTCATAGCGATGAGAATTTATATCATGGCACAGCAGCACATCTCCGCCCCGTCGAACAAAGATGGCCACTTTCTCCGTGCTTAATCGCAACATTTCTCGATCGCATGCGACCAGGCTTGCTGCAAAGCGGGGCATCCTGTCCTCGACGATTGCCTGGGTCAACCACTGGCTATCCGTTGCGTAAAGAAACGGCTTGGGTAGTTGGGGGAAGCAAAAACCGACGTGGCCCTCGGCATGTCCTGGAAGGTCTACCACCAGAAGCGAGCCATCGTTCAGAAGATTATAGCTGCGGCCTAGTTCGTAAGGTGCCTCGACCATCGGAGCATCCTCGAAAAAGCTAAGACGCGTTTCGATATCCTCCGGCAAAAGAACGCCAAACACTCCGGATAAGGCGTTCTTGAAACTTGAACGAAGACGATAAGTTTCCCAGGCTCTTCGAGAGCAGATGATGCGTGCATTGGGAAAATCGCGCAGTCGTCCGATATGGTCTGCGTGGAAATGACTAATCAGGAGGGTCTGGACCTCTTGCCTGGTGATTCTGAGCAATGCCAGACTGCAAGATAAAGGATCATGACCAAGCGTGGACGGTCTCAAAAGGGCTCGATAGATCGAAAGGAACGGTGATGTTACGATCCCTCGGAGCGTGTCGTTATTGAAATAGCCGGTATCGATCAAACTATGACCGAGTGCCGGGTGGTGAAAATAACCGACCCGCACGCGCAGCTTGATCTTGCGCCATCGACCACCTTTAAGAACGAGCCATTCATAAACCGGCAGCAGCGATGTAGTGAAGAACCGTGGAGAAATTTCTGCCATCATATCGTCTCCCCGCCGATCCTTCTCCCAGGGAATGTCCGCGCGAAGCCTTCATCCCACGAAATCCTAGGTTTCCATTGCACATGTCGCTCGATCCTTGAGATGTCCAGGGTCTGCGAAAATGCGAAAATCCCCAAAGAATAGGCGGTGACTCGGGGCTCAGGTCGGTTCGATCCCAGGCCTGAGATGAATTCGCCGGCGCGAACCGCAGCCAGTGCGAGGAAAAGCGGCACATCCCGCCACGCTGGTTCCACACCGCTTGCCCGAGCAGCTTCGCCGACGATATGCTGGATGGGTATCACCTCGCCGCCGGAGACGTTGAAGGTTTTCCCGGTCGCAGCCTCGCGTTTCTCCACAATGGTTATGACCGCATCTACGGCATCATCGACATGGGTGATATCGGTTGCAGCGACACCCTTGCGAAATCGTGGCAAGGGGCCAGCTTTTGCCGCCCGGATCAGCCTCGGAAGCAGAGCCGTATCGCCTTGCCCGTAAAGCCCGCGAGGCCGGACGATGGTGTATGCAAGACCGCTTTCGCGGACAATTTTCTCCGCGACCGCTTTGCTACGCGCATACTCGTTGACCGGTCGCGGTAGCGCACCATCCTCCCCAACATCCCATTGGTCCTTAAAGCGGAAGTAGATTGCAGGAGTGGAAATGTGAATGACATGGCGAACACCGCAGGCCTTCGCCAGTGCGATGACCTTCTCGGTTGCCCGTACGTTGGAATGTTCAAAATCCGATTTACGTCCCCATGGCGACGACAGGCCCGCGCAATGAATAATACAATCCAGACCGCCGAGCTTTTCCGCCAGTCGAACCGGCTCCGCAGCACCAAGGTCAAATGCAAGCTTGCGTCTTTCATCTACAAGCGGAAGCGCGTCGAGGATGTTGCTGTTACGTCCGGCAGCAAAAACATCATGCCCCCTTGCTAGCAGCCCATGGACTATCGCTCCCCCGAAAAAACCCGTTGCACCCGTGACCAGACAAAGGCTCATGATCTAGATATCCATCACGAGGCCACCGAAAGAGACGCCTGCTGAAGTGCCGAGCAACAGTATTCTGTTACCTTCGCTAACAAGGCCCTGCTTAAAAGCATAATCCAACACAAAGGGGATGGATGCAGCAACCTGATTGCCAACCTTGGCAGAGATATCAATCACCTGTTCGTTTGTAAAATTGCACAATTTACACATGTGCGCGAGACCGCCCGGACTTGCTTGGTGGGCGATAACGCGATCGATCTCGTGCCTTTGTGTCCCGGCGTCATCCAAAAGCTGGTCAACGAAGGAACCAAACGCTCTTGCGGTTACACGGAAAAGCTCCTTACCATCCATCATGAACACACTGTGCTTTGAAAAAAGCTCGAATTCGTTTCGGAAATCGAAGCGTGTGCCGCCAGACGACAAGCTGCATGCGTCATAGGCTGAGGGAAGTGTAGTAAATTTTGACGCAACGATGCCCGCTCTATCACCTGCGGTCAAAACTGCTGCACCCGCGCCGTCGCCGAACAATCCCGCAACGGCAGGCGCCTCTTTCCAAGGAAGCGCACGCGAAGGAACCTCGGAGGAAACAATTAGGATCGTCCTGTACATTTCACTTTGTATCAAGCCCTGCGCAAACTGAAGGGCGACCGGGAAGCTGAGACAGGTGCTATTGACATCGGTGGCGAAGCAGGCCCCGTCATTAATTCCAAGCGCACGCTGAAGGGCTGGCGCTGTTGCCGGAATAGGTTGATACGGAACAGCATTCGCGCAGATAATCATGTCAATCTCCTGGGCTTCCACTCCAGCAGATTGTAGCGCCTTCACAGCTGCTTGCCTCCCTAACTCAATCTGATCCTCCGTGCTGCAAACGTACCGTGTCTTCACGCCGGTGGCCGATTGCAAATAGCCCGGTGCAAGGCCATGCGCTTTGTTCAGCTCATCAGATGATATAGCGAGCTTTGGCAAGGACCTTCCCGTACCAGCAAATTTCAGCCATCGCTTACTGCTACCAGACATAATCGAGTTTCTCATTCAGCACTTGTCCTGCGGCATCCAGGGGTCATTCCTGGCCGCGCTCTCCATCCGGAAGCAAGATGTCGGAACTTCATCATGTCTTAATTACCGTTCAAGAGCCGATATAGGTGCGCAACCCCCTCCGCGCTGCTGATGTCGTGATAAGTTCTCAACCAGTTTTTCTGATTTCCGCGGATTAAACGGCTTGGTTTGATTATTGCTCTTCGGTTCGATCAACCTCTAGATCCACCAACATGCGAACAAGCAGGAATCGCGCTCTCGTTTCACGGAAGAGTGTTTGTTTTCAGACAAACCTGGCTTTCGGAGGGTGATTCTCTTAGGCCTTGCCGCTATTGGCTTTTGAGATACACGGCGCGTACACCTGTTAAGTTGTTCTGCTTGTTAAATGAGAAAGTCATGACAACCGATCTCGCATCTGGATCGAGTATCGGTCTGCCCATATTACTTCTGACAACGAGCTGCTCAGGCAAGTCTATGACGATTTTTGACGATGAGACTGTCTCAAGTGCCGCTAGGACCTGAGAGCGAGTCTTCCCGATCGGAACAATCGTCCTCACTCGAGCAGATACATCGACCTGTTGAAATCCCGTTGGAACCGGAGAAGAAAAAACTTCTTGTAGAAGCTGAGACATATCCAAGTTAGTCCCAGCCTGCCATGCTTGCAAAATGGGGACAGCATCCTTAGCACGAGCGTTGCTGGACGTCGCTGCAAACGGCAGCAGAAGGGCAGCGGACAGCGAAAGCGTCCCGAGAGGTAGAATGCTCTTATTCAAATTCAATCCTCCAATCTGTCGCACCTTCAGAATCACAACTTCCCCCTACCAATATTGTCATTCAAGACAGAACTCCGCAGTCGAGCTGCGAAGGCAGCCGCGCTTACGACCAATGTTTTCAAGTGCCGCCATTAGCCCGTTTATCAACGGGATGGCTGGAACTACGTCACCTCACTCCGACTGCTCATACTGTTTTGTCGTCGTGTTGATCTTGTAATTTACAGCGTCGGCAGTGCCTAAAGTCTTTGTCTCGCCTGGGCCCGCAACCTCCGTGCCACTCAAAGTTACGCGAATGGTTGGCATTTTACTGGCTCCGCGCGTCGGCGCGACGAATGAAAGGTTCCCGGTGCTGGACACGCATGGCATCGGCAGGCCTTCCCCACAATTTGCGCTGTTCTCACCGCCTGCCGCCACGGTTCCTAGATAAGTCCAGCTCTTATAATCGCCGAGGTCGTTCTTGTTTGGATCAAAAGAGAAGATCGTGAAATTGGTGAACGTCTCCCCATTCTCAAAATCCGTTGTGGGAATTGCTAGAACGAGGTTCTTATCTGAGGTGATAAAGGTCTGTGGGCTTCGGGTATCGTCAATTTGCGGCGCCCTCATTATACCCGGAACTTCTGCGGTAGCGCGATCGCCATAGGATGAAACCCAACTAGGTTTTCCGTCGTCATTCTTCAGAACGTAAGTCAAATGACCAAAAAGTACGCCACTGTAGGAAGTACTGCCCTCTGCCGGCTCTAACACCGTGAAGCCGGTGTAGTATTGTCTACCAGATAGCGTAAAGTGATAATTGTACCAAAGGCTGACGACGTGGCCGCCGTTGTATGACGCGAGTTGTGAGGACGTCGAATCGTCGCTAACTTCCCCTTCGATTGAATCCCCATAGACTTGCCTGATTACCGATCCAGGACTGGGATCTGGAACGTCTCCAGTGTTAGATCTCGAAGCGCTGTTAGCCGTGCTCACAAGAGCAATAAGCATGACCGATCCAAATATCGGTTTTCGGAGGTATGATATCATCTTTGTTTCCAGTCATCAGGTGAACAGTGCCAGATACGAAATTAGAGCCGGACGCCGCACAATTATCATAAAATAGACAATGTTCAATATCCACTTGCAGCCGCAGATTGAAAACTGTAAGAGGTGGAAGAAATGGGATGAGCACAATTGCTTATTCGGGCACGGCAACGCCGATGCGTCGGCGGCAGGCGTGCAGGATCTAGCTTCGCCGACACAGGATGACCGAATGCGGAATACTTTCAGACGGCAGCTCCCTTCCTGGATCGCTAACACATTGCTCGCCCTCCTAATAGGTTACGCGGCCAACGCTCTAATTGGCACCACGCTTGTCGCAGTTGACGGATTCAACCCGCTGCCGAGCTTGATTGTTGAGTATGGCGGATTGGTCTCACTGTTTCTCACTTCTCTCGTATCCCTTATCTGGCTGTCGAGGATTAGCGCACCTAAAACTCGTTACGCCGACGGACTAAGGCTTGCTGGGTTACTTTTCCTCTCTGTGATCGCGCCGTTCTTGACACTTCTGATTGTTGATGGGGCAAAGCGAAACCCTGGCTCCGACGGCGTGGCGGGGGCTGTGATATTAATGACGGTCGTCGTTACGCTCTGGTATGGAGTGACTGGGGGATGTCTGCTGTTCCTGAGCCGCATCATTTCCCGTAGTCAAGCAAGGCACGACATCTAGACTTAATCCAGAACGCGAGCGGAAGTATGCGTTAAACAATCGGGAAAGATTCGAAGCGCATAATACGGATCTTCCGAGTAATTTTCGGCCTGGGAGAGTGACTTATGGGCGATTTTTCTTTGCGAGATGCCACAACGCCGTCACTGGTTGGCGACGAATGCCGTGGGCTCTAGTTGTGGAGCCTCAATAGGTTGTCTCGGTTAAGGCCGAGGCGACTGATTGGTGTTTTTGATTTTATTCCGCCATGCGGTCTATGCCAATTGTACATGCGCGTCCATTCCGGGAGATGCGTCTTTCGATGCTCTGAGGAGGGATATGATCGTGCATAGGCCCATTCGGGCAAGGCTGTCTTGATGAACCTTTCGGCCTTGCCGTTGGTTTTCGACGTATAGGGCTTTGTGCGGATATGCTCGAGACAGAGCGCCTTTCCTGCCACTCGCCGAAGAGCTGAATGATTGGCTCCAAACCGAGCGGGCAAAATTGTCGCGCAGTTCTCCCGTCTCCGAGCCGATAGATTACATGCTCAGGCGATGGGATGGCTTTACGTCATTCCTCGATGACGGCCGGATTTGCCTGACGAAAAATGCTGCCGAACGAGCGCTAAGAGGGTTTGCACTCAGCAGGGAGTCATGGCTCTTCGCCGGATCGGATCGTGGTGCTGATCGCGCCGCGTTCATGGCTACGCTCATCATGAGCGCCAAGCTCAATGACATCGACCCACAGGCCTCGCTCGCCGACGTCCTCGCCTACATTGCCGACACGCCGATCAGCAGGCTGGCGCAATTGCTGCCGCGGAACTGGAAACCGATGCAAACAGCAGCCGTTGCGGCATAGGATCAACGATGGATAACAAAGCCAACCGAGCTATCATTCGGAAAATATTGCTCACAGAATGGGACCCCATCGGGGGGTCGGACATTCCTGAAGCGCAAGACGAATATGATGCTTATGCCGATACCGTCTTTGGCATGCTGACCAATCAAACCGCATCAGTTGACGCCATCGCGCAGTATCTCTTCAAGATCGCGACCGAGCACATGGAGCTCTCATACCCAGAACTTGCAGAGCGCTGCGACAAGGCTGCCAAAGCAATCGCGGAACTTCAGTCAGGCCGCTGAAGCTGGACACCATCAGCGTCAACCGCGGTAGTCAGCGTATACTTACGGATAGGCGGGGTCGGTCAAACAGGCGGTCAACCAGGTCTCGTCGGCGATCTCGACTTCGGCATCAAGTTTCGGTAAGGGTTTCTCTGAATAGAGGTCTTTGCGCGGTACAGGACGCACGTTCCAATGATCGCCGGCCCCGCTATCATCCAAACAACTTGTATCATTCCCGTTGAACGTGCAGGAGGCCACAAGCTTGGGTTTGCCTGCAACGATGTCCACGACATAGCGGTTCTCGTACACAGAGCCAGTTGCCCAATACTCCTCGTCAGAGCAGATCCTGTTTAAATTTTGAAAATGCTGCGTTGTGAAGCACGAGTAGTAATCGTAGTTGGGTGGTAAGTAATTACAGGTGGTATCGAAGCCCGCAAAATCTCCGCCGGAAAACTTTTGTACAAAAAGCCGCTGCCTCGAAGCCGCTGCGATCAGCGTCGGAACGCCATCTTTTTCCAGAGACGAAAGGTCATCCGTACGCCCCTGAATATTATTTAGCAAAATATCATCGGGTGAATGTTGATCGGCACCCTCGTCTGTCTCTTCGGCCTCTTCACCAGCAAGCGTCTTGCTATCATCCGGAACCATCTCGAATGCCAGGCTCAGTGCTGCCTGCCAACGTTTCTGGCTCAAAGTAAGCATCGTGCGAATCTCGTCATCCGGTGCTTGTGCCAATATGGCGCTATAGGCCGATTCCATCTTCTCGTAGGCATCCATGAGCCGACGATCTGCACAGAAATGTGCAGTTGTACTATCCGTCTTATTGCTGCAGTCGATTGCTAGAGCTGGATAAGCGCTCGCAACCAAAAGTCCGATAGCGAGTAGCGCCCGTCTGCTAAATCCACTAGGCTTCAATAACAACGCAAAAGCGCGACGCTTTCCGTCGAGATCCTCACAAGACAACAAAATCATCATCCACCAAGATAATTGACCACTGTTCAATTATCTTGTAAATGGCTTCGCAGAAAATGCAATCGCGAAAGTTCTGTCACGCTCAAGTTGAACGATATCAATATCACCCAAACGATTGCGCTGGGTAGGTGCACGATCAGATGCGCGGACTATGATTTTCAAAAAGGTGAGTAGATGCTTGCAAAATTTTCTTGCCCACTGATTTTAGCCTTACTCCTGGGCTCGTTACCAGCACGCTCAGAACCACTCGTTGCCGATGCCGACAATCTCCAGAACGACGAGACTTTGGTGATCACCCTGCCCGCAGGTCCTATCGAAATTACCATGGACCAAGTTAGCGCTGCACGACTCATCATTAAAGACGGAAAAGGCCAAACCGTCACGATTGATAGCGCCTACATGCCACGCCTTCTGAAAAGCTTTCATAACAGCGCTTTGCTGGAACTCAATACGGGTGGAAATGCATGCCCAATCCTATTCGGATGGGTGACATTGGACGCGCGGGGATTGAGAGCGAGCGAAGATTTCGGGACATGCGCGGAAGACGCGAGCTACGAGGAAACGAAGGATGGCCCGGTTGTAAGTATGGATGACATTGGAGATCCCGGCCACACCGTAAGCTATCTCTACGACCCGACGTCGAACAAGCTCACTAAGATGAAAACTAGGGCGCTACACGCGCCTTAAAAGTTTTCAGGATACGCGCGCGGTGACTTAGTAAGCGGAGCTTGGCCCTGCCTCAAAAGTTTTATTTCTGTAATGTATTTTCCAAGATGCTGAGGGTTCTATCTCAGCCATGTTTCAGAGGCGAAAACTATCAAAGATTTCTGCGCCAGCGGTCGATTTCGAATTCTCAGGGCAGTAGATTTTGCCCACTAGACCAACTTTTGACTCCGCCACACAGGAAATCGCCACCCTATTTTATGCCTTCACGACATATGAGGGTGGTCGGCTGGTGTTCTCTACGAATGCAGACGCGCTAAGAACAACATTGGGGTGGTTTGATCGATCATGAACTATAAGGAAAAATTGCCTGAACCACTCCGCCCGCTATGGCATCCTCTCCTTGTGATTGTGTTTCTACTTGGATTCAGCTGGATGAATTATTCTTCCGCGGCAGTTGTCGAAATTCCACCTTCCCCCAATGAGCTTAAACAAGTCCGTTTGACTATCGACTCTGTCACAAAGTTTGAAAGCCAGTCCGCTACCCCGGGGCGCTATAAAAACTCTTATGCGCTCAAGACATTTGGTAGATCAGACGAGTGGCCTGGTTTCGTATTCGACTTTCATACTCTTGGTTACTTCGTGAAACCTCAAACGACCTACACTGTGTACGTCACAGAGGATCCACAGGAATGGATGTCAACCTATGGTAAAGCACCGACTTACACTCGGACCACCCGCGTATATGGTGTCGAGGCAGACGGAAAGATGATTACAGACCCCTTTGGCCCTTACTATAGAAACGTAGAAAGAAAAGAGCGACTTTTACTGATCGCACGGATTGCTCTAGTGCTTGCCCTGCCAGCATGTGCATTTTTCGCTTGGCGCGTAAGAAGACTTCTATCGGAACTCTAGTCTCCTGATAGTCATGGTCAATGGCCAAAGCGCGAATCTCCGAGATCAGCTCACCTCGCGTCTCCATTTTCGAGCGCTTTCTCACCGACGGCCGCATCGAGCTCGACAACAACATAGTCGAGCTTGCAATCCGGCCGCGGACAACTACGAGAAAGAACGGCCTCTTCGCCGACAGTGGAAGGACTTGGGCAACAATCGCCACTCTCCTTCAGAGAGCGAATATGAACAATGTAGATCCGCAGGCTTGGCTAACCCAGACCCTCGAGCGCATAGCCAACGGGTGGCCCCACAGCGATCTCGGTGCACTCATTCCGTGGAATTACGCGCGCTGAATGGTCTCTGCTTGCCGCTTCCGTAGCACCCCGCGGCCTTTATCGGTTGCATATTCCTTATAACCTGAAGAGATCCAATCAGGCCGCCAACGCGCCAGCGCATCCGTACCGTTGCTCTAAAGCGGACATAGGCATCCGAATTTCGCCTGCAGATGGGGAGAGCAAATGTCGAGCAACTCTATCAAGCGACTAATCTGGCAGGGGCGCGCAGCCTTTCACGGTTTAGTTCGAGGCGATAACAGTATGCCGTCGACAATCTGAGGTTTTCCACTCCAAGTCATGATCTTTGTCAGGTCGCCACCAGGTTTTGCAAATAGATCGCATCCCTGCTCTCTAATAGCATCGCGCACATCCGCGGCTTGCGTCGCACCGACTACCACGGCCTCTCGCCATGTTTTCGCCCATTCCTGATCTTGGTCAGGGAGCGTTGAGCGTGCATCTTCCAACTGTGATCGGCTAGCATTTAAAATTGCTTGGGCGTCGTCCTCGGAAAGTCTTTGACAAAGACGTCCTATTGAAACCAGCCGCAGGATACGAGCATAAGTTTTTGCTTCACTCTTGAAGATTTTGCGGTTGGCGCAAGCCTCAAGCGCCGTCAGGTTGTCCAAAGGTACACCACATTCGGCCGCCATCACCTCTAACGGATCCGTAACGGTGCTCGCACGCGTGAGAGGTGTCAACTCTTCCCTTGCAGAAGCCACGTGCGCCAAACAGGTAAGAGCGACTATTATGGTCCCGATGTATCGTACACGTCGACCTAACATTGGCTGCTTGACCCCGCATTGGTGATTGCTATTCTTCCGCAAATATCTGACTTTGCTGCTCTTGGTACTCATTCGATATTCCTTGCTGGATCAGCCAGTGGGAAAGAACGATCCGTCAGACAAACCTTGACCCAAGCCTCGTCCTCTTCAAATACCTCTGCGTCGACTTTAGGTAGCTGTTTTGAAGTGTAGAGTTCAGGATGTGACATTGGTTCCGTGTTCCACCGACCGTCGTCGCGCACACCGATGGGACATGGTGAATCCGCTCCCCATCGGAGACTGCAAGACGCGATCAGTCGCGGCTTGCCGCTCGTCACGTTGGCAACATATCGGTTCTGATCTGGGCCGGCGCTGGTCCAATGCTCTTGAACAGTACAAAGCCTATCCCTGTTCCTGTAAGTCCTTGTGGAGACGCACGAATAAGAAAAATCCACCCCCATGAACTCACAGCTTGTCTCGTAGCCGGCAAACTCGCCATTGAGATAACGCGTAAGCTCGTGCTGTTCGTTCTCAAGAGCTCTGGCGATGAGGTTCGGCGTTCCATCCTCTTCCTCCGCTGTTAAGTCGTACAAACGGGCCTTCAGCGCTGCTGCAGCAACTTCTTCCCTGTTTGTGGGATATTGGCTACCGGTCAGGATCTGAGATCGCTCTGGCGATCGCTCCAAAGCTCGGTCCAGAGCGGCCTTCCAGCGTTTCTGGCTCTCTGTAAGCATCGTGTATAGCTTCCCGTCGGGGACGTACCGAAGAGCCTTTTCGTAGGCATCTTTGACCTCGGCATCTGCGGATTGCAATTGATCATCTCCGCAGATCACCGCATCTGTGATGTCTTTATTTGCAACGCAATCAAGCGCCGTGCCCGGGGTGTAAGACGTTAGCTGTAAGAAAAATGCCCACAGAAGAAGATGGAGGTGCTTCATGGTGCTACCCTTGGAAAAAGAGACGAAAATGCGCTCACGAATAGCCACGCTTCATCGTGACAAAGCGACGACGTGACCGCTGTCTAAGAGGGTTCGTACGAGGCAACATATCCTCTAATTTTGGCTACTATTTATTGCTCGACCAGCTCGACTCTTCGGTTTTTAGCGCGGCCGCCATTATCTGCGTTGCTGGCCACTGGGGCGAAAGGGCCTAGGCCCTTAGGGGACAGGCGGTCAGGCGTAATTCTGTACTTTGTGATAAGGATCTTGACGACGCTGGCTGCTCGAGCTCCCGATAGGTCGATATTGTGCTTGAGCGAGCCCGTACTGTCTGTATGTCCGACCACATAGACCTTACGACTTGGATGATCCGCCAACATTTTTGCCATCTGCGCCAACGTTTCGTTGGACTGAGGTTTGAGGGTGGCGCTTTCCGTATCGAACTGTATCCCGTATAGCGCAATGTGTCCCATAGTCGCTAAGCCGTTACTCATAGCGTTGGCATCGATATTGACCTGATCGTTGTCCATCGGACGTCCCTCTACGATTTGTAGAAGGACGCCAGGCTGCCTACCTGAATCTTGACTTACGAGCAACACGACATCTACGGGCCCATTTGGACGATCAAGACGAGCCGTCAATGCTCGCACGTCGCCATTAGTAGCGTCGAGTAGATTTATCCTGAGATTAAATAGATCGCCCGCCATGGCTTGGTTTACTGGGTCCGCTATGGTTGCTGCGAAATTGTAGCCGCCGCAGCTTTCCGCTTCGCATTTGAATGACGATTTAAATCCGGCGTCAGCTAGCGTCTGTTCATAATTCCGGTAGACCTCCAGAGCCGACTTTCCCTCAGGTGCCGCATAGGCAATGCTTGTCACCCTGCCCTCAACGGTTTGGCTGTTAGCAAATTTGCTACTTTTTCCCTCATCATATGGCCCGAGTGGCTTTATGAGTGCGGCATAGTCCTGTTCTTGGTAGCCGATGATCACAGCTCCGCGAAAACGCGAAATTATAGGGCTGTCCTTCGCCCCCTTGACGTCCTCGCTAGGGCTATCTGCTGCAAGGACTGGCATACTAAGGCCGACGAGCAGCAATACCGCGGCGAATCTTCTAAGAATATCAATCACTCCACAATCCTTTCATTCCTCAAGAAAAATGTAGACGGAGAGCGCATTTCACCGGTTGCGAAACAAAGAAGACTTTTGTTGAAAAGTGTCGGGATCCATGCGGCACCCAAAAAGAGCCGAAGCTATTCCTGGCCGGGCAGACCCATGGAATAAGCCTCCATCTCGCGTGCGAAAATCCAGCCCTGTGGACAGCCGATGTAGCGTTGGGCTTGGTGATCCGCTTTGCACGTGACCATGACTTTCGGCGTTGGCTTAGGTAGAGGCAGACGGCAGACCTCGCCATCCCTACATTTTAGTTTGTAGTCCCAGGGTAGAGCCATGACATATTGTTCAACGTCTCCTGTCCCTGGCCCAGAAGAAGCAGTCGCAAGGATACAGACCAGTTGGTTCGCTGGCAGCTCCGCGAGAACTGTAGTGTGCGACCCAGTGGTGGCAACCGTCTTCCGGGCCCCAACGGTTTTGTTGGAGATGCGTCCGTAATAGGCATTCGTAAAGCAATCGCCATAGATCGTGACGTCGTAGAAGTCACCTGTCGACAAATCACCGGCGGTGCATTCCTGCCCTGTGGAGTCACAGTTGATAAAGGCTTTCTTCATCAAAGCTGCACGGTCCTGAGGGGACAAATCGCCATCCTCGGCATGCACTGAAGCGGCCAACATTGCCAACGTAGATAGAAAAAAAGCCAGCACTCGCGTCAAGCTATTTATCTGTTTCATTTTACTTTCCTCGTGGAACTGCGAGCAGATGGATATCAGTCAAGAGTTTTTTGGTGTTTATCCATTATGGCTTGCACAGCTTCAGCATCGATCTGCGAGAGAGGTGTGAAAGGTATGTCGTCAGGAAAACGCGCTTTTCGAATCACCACACCCATTTTGCCGGTCTTCTGACTTTCAGACGGACTCGCACTTCTGGCTTCGAACAGAAACCAGGTGTTTTTAGACTTGTCATATCTTAGTTCGAAGGTGACGTTGCTACGAGCGGCCTGGTTAACGTAAATGATTTTGCCATCGCTTACCGTGAGATTTGCACTCAAATCCGTGGCGTTACGAGCAAGGTCATTGAACAAGCAGTCGACAATCGACCCGCTTCGTTCTTTCACCACCCATTCGGACGCCGTTCGCTGCAAGATTAAGAGCTCGCACGTGTTACCATTAGCGTCCGGTTGTGAATGACGAACGACTGCTGCGGCTGCCTTATTCTCGTCGTTGCGCCCGTCCACTTTTTTAAAGGCTAGGAGCTCGTCATTAAGCTGCACTATCTCCTGTAGATCAGTTTCTGGCCCTTTTTCGGCACTCATCACATCGCCGCAACAAAGGGTGACCACAGCGACTTTAGCAAAAATCTTGGTTCTCGCCGAGATATTCATGTCAGGAAGTTGCTCCGTTCCGGTCAAGATGGGACGACCCTCACAGTCCCACGAAAGAAGTGGCCACCGTAAATGATCAGCGTTCAATTTCCGACTAGCACAAAACGGAACGCCTAGGCAATTGGCTACCGTGCCTTTCATTCAGGTGCCGCCACTCACCGCCCTTGCTGCAAACACATCGGCGCGATTACGCGGGTTGGAGAGATTATCGAAAAATTTCCAAATAGCGGCTGCTCGATAATTGTGGGAGTAACGCCATGGTTCACTACAGGCTGCGGTCTCTATCTTACGCAGGCTGGTAGAGGCAGTGGTGCTTGCCTCGATATGGTTCGCTGTGCGACGGAGTTGCACGACACGAACCCGCTTCGATCGGAAGGCCTTCATAGATAGACCTAAGATCGGGGAGCCACGGTTCCGGCATGAACTAGCCTCTAGGAATGCACGGTAAGGACGCCAAACTGCTCAATTCCAAGAGGAGCAATGTGCAGTCGATAACAAGCCAGAACCGATAAGGAGGCACTGCGAGACATCATCAGCGCGATGAACGAATGGCTGACTCTTCGGCCCATGCTGGAGGCCTATTCAGATTTCACCGCGCCAATCATTCGAAATAACGAAGTTGCGCGCGCGTTGGTCAGCCTCACCTTAGGGCACGCCCACAGCGTCACGGACTTTTCTGAACCATGGGACGCGCAAGGCAGCTCGCGGCTGCCATCTGGCAATCATGAATGTAGTTTTGCGTAATTTGTGTCAAGTGCAGCATTCAAGGCAACAACCTGGCCGGCTTCAAGGGCGGCTTCGTTAACGGAATAGCGGATAGTCTCGCTTGAGCCGTAGCTCGATCGCCGCTGCGATCGGATGTCGTTCAACCGGGGTCAGATCACGGAGTAATGCCCACGGCGCATCGATGAGAAGGTGGCCGGTGTCAAAATCGGGAAGACCATCGCGGCACCGGAGCGCCTGGACCGCCAATAGCTCGCCGGGAAAAAGCCGATCAATATCGCGATCGAATTCGTAGAGTTTGGAGCCGTTGCTGTGTTTGCTTCGGCTGATGTCAAAGTCCGCCGCGTCCCGCATCACCTTGGCAAAAGTTGCCTCGTCCGCCGATCGCGAGTGATCCAATACGGCCTGGTACTGTACAATCAACCGCTTTTGCGGCTTGAAATCCGTCGCGATGCCGAACGCATCAGAAAACAGAAAGCAAAGAAATGCATCATTGGTCTCCTGAGCGATCCTGCGCGATTCTGCAGACCGATTGACGCGCTGATATTTCTCCGCCATTTCCAAAAATCGTCTGGCACAGACACTTGCCTCATCCCACCAAGACACCATGGTTGGACCGACAGCTTTCATGCTGTCCCAAAATTGCGTGGGCCAATTTCCAAGGTCCGGATGCATTTCGCTATGCATGCCATTCCACCGCACTGGCACTGCACACAGGGCGACGGTCCATTGCAGGAAGCGCGTCAGTCCGTTATGTTGGCGCGGAAATACGCGTCACAGGCGGCAACATTAAAGTAATGCCCAAGACGATCTAGGCTTAGCCCCACCTTTGGGTCAAGCGGTCCCGGCCTCATCAAACTGATTTCGATGGTCGCCGCGTAGCGGTCACAGTCGCCGGTTTTACGCGTATGCTCGATCCAATCCGTGCATTCCTTCTTGAGCGTCTTCAGCGAGGGATGGAAACGACATGACCGACGCGTTAGTGGACCGTTGCGGAAAAGTCAATATTGTGACGCCGCCACTGCGACTTTCGCTTGCATTATGGCACCCATCGTTGTCTTTGCCCTGTCTTATGGCGTGCCCCAATAGTCCATTGACGGATAACCCTGCCAAGTCATTTTTTTAGCGGTTGGATAGGCTCGACGAGGCGGACGCCAACCGCGCTAATAGAACGTGGCTCAAGTTGTAAGGCGGGCAGACGAGACCGTAATAGTGGCGCCTGCCCTTAGGTGACATGCGCTTGAAGAGAAATAAACCGGCAACCTGTAATTCTAAAGACTTAGGCGGACCAGGGATTGATAGCTAATAATCAGGCTGCTTCAAATGGGCTTGTATCCCGCGTTGCGACCGCGAGATAGTTTCTGCAGCCGTAGCAGCAATGTATCCATCAGCCTTCCCGATCGCCTTCCCAGATGTTCGCCTGCTGGCCATCAGGTCCGCGTAGAAACGCAAGGTGCCCGCGTTGAAGGGCAGAATGCGCCCGTCGAAAATTGGTAGAACTTCACCTTCAAGGCGATCGTGGAGAATTGTCTGACGCTTCCCCGATGGCATTGAGGCAATCCCGAAACGAAGTTCGGCAATTGTAATCGCAGAAATGAATAGCGTTTCGATGGCCTGTGCATCCAACCAAGTCAGCACAGCAATATCAGGAGCTGGCTTCCAAGGCTCAGATATTACATTAGTGTCTAGCAAGATCATTCGAAAGTCATCGATACTGCAGGGGTCCTGTCGCGCTGTTGTTGCAGCGCTTTGACATCATTGTTTGACATTTCGGCGTCCCGGCCAATGGCCGCGAGAAGTGAGCCCAGTTTCACGCGTCCAGAAGGACGAACAGCGGCGTCAAGAATGTCACGAATTTCGGCCTCGGTACTACGACCGTGGTAAGCTGCTCTTGCGCGTAATGCCCGATGAGTTTCATCAGAAAGGTTTCGTATGGTCACCGCCGGCATTCGTCCGAACCTACATATATTTCGTCGTGATATCATTAACACAGAAATGATAGCATTTTCAGGTCTTACCATGAGCCGGAAATTGGAGATTGTGCCCGCTCTTTCGCCTTGATGCAAATCGGACCAGCGACCATGCTTTCGCTCCGCTAAGTGATTGAACGCCTTGTGTCATGGCGCGCGAAGGAAACAAATCGATGAGTTTCGGAAAGCAGCCAGTCTGCAAAAGCCTGTATTGGAGCGTCACCCAACCGGATGGGCTCCGGGAGGATCAGGCTGAACGTCTTGGAAATGGCTTGGCTTTCGGGCCAAGGAGCGATTAGACGCCCTTCCGCCAACTCCGTCTCGACATATAGCCGCGGCACCAGCGCAACGCCAAGTCCCGCCAGTGCGGCCTCGATCAGCATAATATGGAGGTCGTAGTATGGACCGATCGCAGGATTGGTGAGCGTGATCCCTGTCTCCTGCGCATAACGTTGCCACGCATCCGGGTTCTGGCGACGATGCAGACGTGGCAGATGGTCGAGCGACACCACGTCTGCGCCTTTGTCGAGAAGCGCCGGATGACAGACAGGCATCAGCGTTTCGTGCAGCAACGGGTGCGTCCTCATTCCGGTCCATGCGGGATGCTCGTAATGGATGGCGGCGTCGAAACCGCTTCCGGCGAGCACGAATGGTTCCATTCGTTCGGCAAGATGCACGATGATGTTAGGGTGGCGCTCCTGAAATCGTCCAAGGCGGGGAATGAGCCATCGCGTGGCGAAAGTCGGGATCGTCGCGATATCGATGCTGGCGCCATCGCTGGGCTGCCCCATCAGATACTGGCTGTCACGCTCCAGCCGATCAAGAGACTCGCGAATCTGGGCGGCATACCGCTCCCCGCTTGGCAGAAGCCTGACGCGATTGCCGACGCGCTCGAACAGCGTCAAGCCGAGGAAAGCCTCCAGCCGACCGATCTGGCGGCTGATTGCTCCTTCGGTCAGTGCTAACTCGTCCGCTGCGCGTGCGAAGCTGCCATGACGCGCCGACGCCTCGAACGCCATGAGAGCGGAATTGCTGGGAATTTTACGGCGCATCCGTGGTCTCCGCAGGTCTGATCGATCCCAGCTTGATATTAGATCATTGAAGGATGACCCAATATCGATATCCATCGGATCATTCGCCTCCTATCATGACAAAATATCAATGACAAACGAAGCCGGAAGCGCTGTGCGGCCGGCAGGAAGCGATAAGATGATCTATACAGTTGAATGCAGCTTTGCTGACCCGCACAGCGAGGCGGAGTGGAACGCGTTTTACAGCCTGGACAAGCTGCCGGCCCTGATTTCCGTGAGCGGCTTTCACACCTCACAGCGTTTCAAGGCGTTGAGAGGCGGCTGTCCCGTCTACCTCGCTCTCCATTCGATCGACGGCCTCGATATTCTGACCGGCGAAGAATATAGCCAGAAGGGCGGCGGCAACTTCGCCCGCTGGCAGCAACACATCACGGATTGGCACCGAAACCTGTACGAGGGCGTCGAGCGCGCCCCGGCCGTCGGCGAAACCGAATATCTGGTGCTGAGCACAACAGGGCCTCAGCCGCTGCGCGAATTGGGCCTGACGCCATTTGCGATGCGCGCGGTCGCCATGGAGAAGTTCCCGGAACATCGGTGGCTCGCGACAGCATGTCGCGACGTGATCGGAGATATCGGACATCTGCCGGACGATGTTCACGTCTATGCGCCGATGACGCCGCAATTGACGAACGGCGATGACGTCGCCTCCGCCAGCGCGCGGTGAACGTCGATGCCCAATGTCACCCTCTACATCTCGCAAGACAGGATACCGCCGGAGGAGACGCTCGTGGCGCTCACGGAGCGATGCACAGCGCTCTGCACCGACATCCTTCGGGCGGCCTTGGAGAATGTGCATGTCATTTTTGTCACCGTTCGGCATGGCCGGGGGCATCCGGCCTTTGCCGAGATCCAGTATCGCCTCGAACCTTTCCGGACAGCGGCCGTGATGGACCGGTTCATGATGGAATTGGACGACGTCATTCAGAGCAGCACCGATCTGACCGCGCGCATTCGCTGCTTCGGCTACGAAGCGTCGAGCATCCACGCACGCAACTGAACTCACGCCAGAGAAGAACATGACGATGACCGATTTTCCCACCCAGACGGTTGGCGACCTGACCCTCACAGCCATCAGTGACGGCTATCTCCACGCCAGTTTCGGCCTACTCTCGAATATCGATGCCGACGATGCCTCTCAAATGCAGGAGAATGCGGGGATACGGGATCACACCGCTATCCACATCAACTGCTATCTGGTGCGCGGAGGGGGTCGCACGGTCCTGATCGATGCCGGCGCGGGCGGTTTCAAACAATGGGGCGGTCGGCTGAAGGACAACCTCGCCCAGGCGGGCATCCAGCCTGCTGCTATCGACGCCATCCTGTTGACGCACGCCCATCCAGACCATGTGGGTGGACTGCTCAATCCCACAGGCGAAGCCGCATTCCCAAACGCCGAGCTCATCGCCCATCGGCAGGAAGTTGCGTTCTGGCAGGATGACGGCAATCTGAGCCGCGCGCCCGAGCGTGCCCATGGCAACTTCATCTTCTCCCGTCGGGCGTTTGCCGCTTATCGTGGCAGGTTGCGCATGTTCGAGACCGGCGACGTGCTTCCCGGCATGACGGCAGTTCCGCTCCCTGGTCATACGGCAGGACATACCGGCTACCGCCTTGGGTCCGGTGGCCAGAACCTGTTGGTCTGGGGCGACATAGTCCATTTCCCCCAGATCCAGATCTCACGGCCGGATGTGTCGATCGCGTTCGATCAGGATACACATCTCGCCGCAGAGACGCGATCGAGATTGCTGGATATGGTCAGTTCGGAACGGCTTCTGATCGCCGGGATGCATCTTGGTGAGCTCGGTTTCGCGCGCATCGAGCGAACGGGGGGAAATTACCACGTCGCCTATGAGGAACGAGCACAGCATTCTCCACATGCGTGACAGAAGGCGTTCACGCTCGTTGGGTATTTAGGAACGTGAGACCAACTTCCTGCCCAAGTCCTCCAGATCGCCCAGAAAGCAGCACGACGATCCCTGATTTGATTCATACACGAAGTCCTTCAGCGCTCTGCTTAGGCATTCGCCGTTATGACGACCTACGCCAATCGAGCGGTGTCACCAACGCCACCCTGTCGGACCGGCTGAAACTGCTGGAGGAAAACGGGCTCGTCGAGCGACGGCAGTATAAGACACGGCCCGATCGGTTCGAATATCAGCCGACCGGAAGAGGTCGCGACCTCGGCCTCCTCACGCAGGCAATGGTGCAGATCGACGTCCGGTGGAACCTGTCCAACCTCGAAGGACCGCCCCTCGACTTCATCGACAGGCGAACGGGCCAATGCGTCAAATTGATTACCGTCAATCGGGAAACGAGCGAGCCAGTCGAGAGGGATCAGCTCGGCGTGCGATCCGGCCGCAGCGCCGACGCATTAATGACCTGGCGGCTCTCACGGGGATGCGAGAGCGCAGAGACCTCTGCAGTCCGTTCCGGCCAAAGTTAGGGCGCGGACTATCCCGCAGTCCGGGACGACCATTCCTCCGCCAGAAGCCGGTAAATCAGCGAATCCCGAACGCCGATATGCGTCTGCCATTCGGCCCGCAGGCGCCCCTCCAGCGTGAAGCCGAGCCTCGTCAACAGCGCGATCGACGGCTGGTTGTCCGGATCGGTATCGGCGAAAATGCGCCGTTGTCCCTCGGCGAATAATTGGTCGATCAGCATGGCAACAGCTTCGTGCGCATACCCATGCCCCTGTGCTTCGCGCGCAAGCAGATAGCCAATCTCGGACACGCCTTCGCGTTTCTTTCCTGCCGCCACAAAGCCAACGGCAAGCTCTTCATCTGCCCGTACAATCGCCCATGAGCGCCAGTTCGATTGATCGTCGTTGGCGAAATACTCCCTCAGATCCTTGACACGCTCAAAGGGTGCGCGAGACCACCACCGCATCATCTCTGGATCGGCCATCGTCAAAAACAAGGCGTCAGCGTCGGACGGACGGCGTGGGCGCAGTGTCAGGCGATGCGGCTTTGACGTGTCGCCGATCAAAGTCAGTGCTGCTTCTGGGAATACCATTCTTAATTCCTTTCCGAATGCGTATGCGGTGCAAGACGGCTAGACTCGATCAGGCTTGGCAGCTCACGCTCGAACAGGGTCGCAAGCGTCCGGATTCGAGATGGGATCGGTCGGGTCGCCGAATAAAGAATATGAAGGTCAAAGCCGGTCAACTCGAAGTCCGGCAGAATGCGCCTGAGGCGCTCGGCGGCGAGGTCATCGGAGCAAACGGGTCCCTGTAAGACACCAATTGGCCCGCCATCAAGCAGTATTGCGTACAAAGGCCGCCAATTGCTCATCGTCATCACGACGTCGACCGGCACCAACGTCAGTCGGGCATCGTCGGCAAAGGCGGTGCGCTGCCCCAATAATGTGCTCCTGAATTGCAACGGATGTCGGCCGCGATGACGACTTCTGTTCAGCGGAAGAGAGTGCATATGTGGTCAGCGAATGCGCGCACTCTTGGGACCATGTCTGCTCGATTTGGAAACGTTAGATTGAGCCGCGTCGGGCGGAGCCCCGCGTGCGGGAGGAGCGGTTCTGCATTGCCAGTCATAACGGCATCCTGGCACAAGCCTTGCGGCAACAGAGCAACACCAAAGCCGTTCAACATCAGATCCCGGGCCAAGGCGTGGCTATCGACCTCGATCGCACCGGCAGGTAGGGATGCACCACCAAGCACATGCTTTTCCAGATATCCGCGCAAGACTGGTTGCGGGGAGATGAAATCCTCCACCTCGCTGATATTTTCCGGCCGCCCCTTTCGCTCCAGCCACGATGTGCTCGCATAGAAGGCCCATTCGATGTCGAGCAACCGTCGTTCGATTGCAGTCTGGGCAGGGTTCGCGCCGACTCTGACCGCAATGTCGATGTTGTCCTCGACAAGATCCATAACGGCATTTGTCGACATGATCTGGAAGCGGACTGCCGTGTGGGCCTGCGTGAAGCTGGTGATTGCGCTCGCCAACAACGCGGTGGGGAAATCCGCCGGGACGGTCAGCCTGATCAGACCGCCCAGTACGCCATCTCCCGCTTGCAGGTCATCAAGCGCCCGGACGAGAACATCTACCGGACCCGACGCCTTGTCATAGAGGCGCTGTCCCTCGTCCGTTAGGGCAAAAGAACGGGTCGAGCGCTTGAGCAACCGAACCCCTAGCGTTTCTTCGAGCGCCCTGACCTGAAGGCTCACCGTCGAACGCGGCGTGCTCGTGCGCCGGGCCGCTGCGGTAAAGCCGCCAGCACGAACCACTTCTACAAAGGTCTGGATCGGATCAAGCTTCATCATTGTCCAGAATAATAGATGATGATGGCAGAGCTTGCCAGATAATCGTTCTTGCTCTGATGAGGTACCGTGGGTCCGGATCATAAGGAGACCACATCATGGACATCACCCCTCATCCCGCCTCGCCTGCAAGCGGCGTACTCTCCTCTCACGCAACCGCACGCTTCTCGGGTATCGATGCCGAAATCCTGCTCGGTGGTGAAGCAACTCCCATGACCGTCATGGCGATGACGGTCCAACCGGATCAGGGCGCACCTTCTGGGGTGAAGTCCGAGCCATCATGCCACTTCACTCCCTCGCGCACATCCATCCAGACCTTGGTCTTGTCGTCGTTCCAGCCCCAGTCGGTCAGTAAACCGGGCTCGAAGGAAAGATCCGGCTTCTGGCCAATATATTGATCGTAAATGGAGCGGTAGATCGCCTGGATGGCGGGATTAACGCCGGAAAGCCCAACTGTCCCGTCAAAGGATGGCAGGTTAGAATTGAAGGCAATCGTCAGAGTATTTGTTTGCGCAGCTTGAACCGGGATGCGCCCGGCAAGGATGCCGGTCAGAACGGTAGCCGCACCTAGTCCCAGTACGCCACGACGCGTCATGTCAGTCATTTTGGACTCCTAAAGTTCCCCTTGAAGGACTTCCGGTGTTTCCCGGATTAGCAATTGTTTTAAACTTAAAATTAAAATCAGGATTTTGACAAGAGCCACGTCGTCCATTTTTAGAAAATAATATGAAAGGGAATATTTCTTGGCGGCACTTCCGGCACGCCGCCAGTCGCGTTTCCGCTGGTACTTCTGGATAGTACAGCTATGCAAAGGCTTGTTGGGCCGAGCGGTTCGCAACATAAAACGCCGCGCTGATCGCAAACCATCGAGCTCTCACACAGGCAATTTATTTTAAGCTTGATGCATTATCGAGAAAATGTATGCATACAGAAATAAAATCATAATACTGGTGGAATGAGATGGCTGAATTCGATGCGGTGGTTCTGGGAGCAGGTCACAACGGGCTGGCAGCGGCGGTTCATCTGGCCGCGAGGGGCTGGAAGGTCGCAGTAGTCGAGGCAAAGGCCACTGCCGGCGGTGCGGTGAAGACGCAGGAAGTGATCGAACCTGGCTTCCGGCACGATCTGGCAGCGATGAACCTTTCGATGTTCGCTGGCTCCGCTTTTCATCAAACCTACGCTCAAGACCTCGCAACGCATGGTCTGAAGTTCGTCCCCGCCGCGAAGTGCTTTGCCAGCGTTTTTCCAGACGGAACCCATCTCGGCATTGGCACTGACCTTGCAGCCAATAAAGCGGCAATTGCTGCCCTTTCGGCGAAAGATGCCGAAAGCTTCGCCGCCATGTCGGCAGAGTTCGGCGCCAAGGCTCCGCATCTCTTTGGACTGCTTGGGGCACCCATGCCTTCGTTTCTCAGCGTCAAGACGATCTGGAAAGCCTGGCGAGCAGGTGGCATTCCGCTGCTAACCGACCTGCTCCGCCTGCTACTGTCCTCGCCACGCGGTTTTCTCGATCGGCATTTTGACAATGAGAAGCTGAAGGTCACCATGGCGACGTGGGGCCTCCATCTGGATTTCCCGCCAGATGCTTCCGGTGGCGCACTCTTTCCTTATCTGGAAACGATGGCTGATCAGGCCTTCGGCATGGTGATCGGTGAAGGCGGCGCGGATATCATCATCAAGGCGATGGTGAGCCTGCTGGAGAGCAAAGGTGGCGAGGTGTTCCTCAATTCTCCTGTCACCTCTGTGGAAATCTTCAACAACACAAAGAAAGTCGTCACACTTGCAGATGGACGCAGACTTACGGCGAAACGTGCCATCATCTCCAACATTCACCCCAAGCTTCTCTTCGACGGAATCGTGAAGACCGGTCGGTTGCCGCCCAAATTCGCCGAAGGCATCAAGTCCTACCGGTCTGGACCAGGCGCAATGATGATCCATTTGACGCTGGACGGCTTGCCGGACTGGATAGCCTCTCCAGAACTGAAAACCTACGCCTACGTCCACATAGCGCCCACTCTTTCGATGATGACGAAGGTTTACGACGAAGCAATCTCTGGTCTTCTGCCTCAAGAACCGGCTCTCGTCGTCGGTCAGCCTACCGCGGTTGATCCAACCCGCGCGCCCGATGGCAAGCATGTGCTGTGGGTACAGGTGCGCGTGCTCCCGGCAGAGATCAAGGGCGACGCTGCAGGCAAGATCAACGCCACGGACTGGGCGTCGGTAAAAGACGCCTATGCCGAGCGCGTCATCTCGATCATTGAGAACTACGCGCCAGGCTTTCGGTCTAAAATTCGAGGGTGCTCGGTCTGGTCACCCGTCGATTTACAGGCGGAAAACCCTAATCTCATCGGCGGCGATAGTTTGTCCGGCTCGCATCATCTTGACCAGAACTTCCTCTTTCGCCCCGTTGCAGGCTATTCGCGCTACAAGAGCCCCATCGATGGCCTGTACATGTGCGGGGCCGCGACGTGGCCGGGTGCAGGAACGGGAGCCGGCTCTGGCTTCATGCTGGCAAAGATGCTTGCTGGGTGACAAGCAAGTCCGCCTGCTGAGGTGGTTCCAGTCGGGTAATGCCCAACAACAAGCGAAGCATCACCGCGACTTGTCCTACGCCTGTAGTCTGGACGCCAGGAAGTGGTCAATGCCGGCCTGAGCACATTGCGTATCCTGGGCTGGCGTGCCTGAACTCAGGCCAATTCCGCCTACGACCTCGCCATCAACTATCACTGGCAATCCGCCGCCTACAACCACCAGGCGCCCACCGATCGCAGAGTTGATGCCATAGGCGGGGTTGCCTGGCTGGCTTGCCGCGCCGTAACTCTCGGTCGTGCGCTTGGCGCCGGCCGCCGTGTACGCTTTGTCCTGGGCAATGATGGTGCTGGTTATCTTACCCCCGTCCATTCGTTCAAATGCGATCAACTGACCGGATTCATCGACAACAGCGATACACATTGGCACGCCAATTTCCGTTGCTTTCGCTCGCGCTCCTGCAATCAGGCTGCGCGCGTCCTCTATGTCCAAACGCTTGATGACCAACATTTGCTGTTTCCTCTCGTGTACCTACCAACTCAGGCAGCGCACCGCATTCGAAAGATCAATAGCGGGCACTAGCCTGTTACTCGACGCAAAGACTATCATTGAATGAGGTCGCTCCGATCTTCGGAACGACACTCCCCCAAGGATATCAAAGCGCGAGTTGACGGCGAAGCGTTTCCAGACGCTCCATCGCGATAACTCCCTCGACGATCGTCGGCGCGGGGGTACTTGCTCCAGCAAGGGCGGGAACCACATCTGCAAGCAGAGAATGGTAGCCTTTGGGATCCTCATTGGCCGCTGCCGTAAAGTTCGGCTTCCATGTCAGCGTGTCGCAATCCTCGTTCAGTGTTGCACCGAGATCATCGATCTTGAACGGCGGGTTTCGGTGCCATTTGATATCGATCACGTCGTCCACTTCGATCCGCTGGTGATCGCCCATGAGCTCAATGCGCTCGACCGGCGTGCCGCGCGATTGGATGGTGCCCATCGCCACATTCCCGATAGCCCCGCATTCGAATTCGAAGCCAACGTGGAAGAGTACGCGCCCCGGTGTTTTCTCGACTTTGCGGGCGTTAATCGAGCGGACGGGGGAAACCAGGAAAGACACGAGATCCATGTAATGAACGCAATGGTGAAGGAAGAAGCCGGTATAGTCGACGTTACCCACGAAGTAGCCCGGTGCGGTCATGTAGTAGCCAGTCAATCCCAGGACATCGCCGAAACGACCGGACTTGACGATATTGGCTGCCATGCGATTACCGATCGAGTACCGTTTCATGAAGCCCAGAAGGAGCGGTTTCTTGGCCTTTTCCGAAGCAGCCAAAAGTTCACGAGCACCGGCAGCGCTGCCCGACGGCGGCTTTTCCATGAAAACAGGCAAGCCCCGCTCGAGAGCCATCTTTCCGAAAGCCAAGTGCTGGTCGGGGCCAACCGCCATTCCGACGGCGTCGAGTCCCGGCGTCTTCAGCAGATCGGCAACGTCACTGACCAGATTGGTCACTCCGAACTGACGGCCAGCATCTTTAAGGCGCGCGCCGTCAATATCGCAAAGCGCGACGAGGTCGACGTCATGGCGAACAAGCTGCGGAAGCAGCATCTGCGTGGCGTGAATGCCGCAGCCGATCCAACCGATTTTTATAGTCATCGACGATACTCCGTCAGCAGGAGGTGAGATTTCATGAACGCGCACGAGGCAGACAGGCGATTGCTCTCGTCTTCATGGGGCGCCCGCCACTGGGCTAACGGAACACCGAAACGGTCATCGGTACGACGAAAAGGTTCGAGCGAGATCGGCCCCTTGTAACCAACCTCATGGAGGGCGCGGCAGACGTCGACCCAGTCCGTCAAGCCCGTCCCAGGGAAGCCACGATGGTTCTCGTTCGCCTGGAAATGGACAAGGCGATCCCCTGCGAGCCGGATGGCCTCTGATAGCGAACTTTCTTCCATGTGCATGTGGAAGGTGTCGAGCATGAGCTTCACAGCAGGATGATCGACGGCATCAAGCAGTTCCATCGCCTGCTGCGTCGTACATAGCACGTCGCTCTCGAAACGGTTGAGGGGCTCCACCGCCAGAACAATGCCGGCCTTCTGCGCGTAGTCTCCCGCCTCCTTCAGCCCTCTGACACATCGATCTTTTCGTGCAAGGCGCTCAGCTTCTTCCACGACCTGTGGGGCACGACCTGCGAAGACCAGCGGGTTTCCTGTCAATGGCCCCCCAACCACCGTCGCGCCGAGACCAGCAGCACAATCGACCGTGTATTTGAGATAATCGATACCGGCACGATGCGCATCCACGTCGGCGGACGACAGGTTCCTCTGCAGATTGACACGAGCGGCGAGAACAACGCCAATTCCGGCATCGTCGAGAGCCTTTTTTGTCTCAGTGATAGCGAGCTCACCGATTTCTGGAACAAGAAGCTCAACGAAATCATAGCCATGATCGCGCATTTTCATGAACAGCGGGAAATGCTCAGCCGTGAAAGGGCGGGCATACTGCATGGATATCAACCCTATGGGGTTCATCTTTGTGTCCTTATGATTGAATAAAATTCCATTGCCGCGAAGACCTCTGCGAGGACGCTCAGCCCTTCACGGCGCCCTGCGTCAGACCGCCGATCAGCCGACGCTGAACGAGCAGGAAAAGAATTGTTGCTGGCATGGCCCCGACCACGGCACCTGCGGCAAGCAGGCCCCATTCGATTTGATACTCACCGATCAACGTCTGGATAGCGACTGTCACAGGCCGAACATTGCGGCCACCAAGCGTTAACGCGTAGAGATATTCATTCCAGGCGGTGATGAAGATGTAGATCCCGGTCGAAATGATCCCCGGCATTGTCAGAGGCAGAACCACCTTCCGGAGAGCCGTCAGACGTGAACATCCGTCTGTCATCGCCGCTTCATCGAGACTTCTAGGGATCGCGGCGATATAGCTTGTCAGCATCCAGACCGCGAACGGAATGGCGACCGTCGCATTCGCGAGAATAAGCCCAATATGCGTGTCGAGAATGCCGAACCGGCGCATCAGCACAAAAAGCGGCAGGATAAGCAGGACCATCGGGAACATGTTGATTAGCAGGAACTGCATCATCAATAGTTTCCGCCCACGGAAGCGAAAGCGCGAGAATGCATAGGCAGCGGTGACCGAAACGATCAGTCCGATGACGACCGTGCCTCCGGCGATGATCAGGCTATCTCCCATGTTTTTTAGAAACGACGTCTGCTCGATGAGCCGAACATAGTTGTCCATACTCCAACCCATGGGCGACAGCGAGACCCCGGTAGCCGAAAGGACGGCTGTTGGCGTGAGTGACGTTAGTATCATCCACACGAACGGTGCCATGGCGAACAGGACGATCGCAAGAACAGGCAAATCTGTTGTGAGGATCCGGCGAAGCGTGCTTTTCTGTGTCATCTTTCTACCTCGCGCATGGTGCGAGCGAGATAGAGAACCACGAACGCGCCAAGAAGGATGGTGAAGGTAACGGCAATGGACGTGCCGTATCCGAAGTCGAGGTTTTGGCGAGCTTTTATGAACGCATAGAGCGGCAGGGTGTAGGTGGCATATCCAGGTCCGCCCCCGGTCATCACGAAGATGACATCCATTGAATTTGCAACCCAGATCACGCGCAACAGCCCTGCGGTCGCAAGAACCGGCGCGATCCCAGGCAACGTTATATGCAGGAACTGCCTCCATGATGACGCCCCGTCGATCGACGCAGCTTCGTACTGACTCTTCGGGATGCCTTGCAGCCCCGCGAGGATCATGACCGCGAAAAAGGGGAAGCCTTGCCATGTCAGCGTTGCTATAATCGCATAGATCGCGACCTTTGGATCGGCGAGCCATGGAACTGCCGCTTGGACGACCGACAGATAGATAAGGATGTCGTTCAGCACACCTGTATTGGGATCATAAATCCAACGCCACATCAGGGCGATCACCACGCTGGGTAGGGCCCAGGGAATAATGATCAGCGCTCGCGCCAGACCACGCCACGGAAACTCCCGGTTCAAGAGCAAAGCCGTCAGAAGGCCGAGCCCCATCTGAAGCGGTACGGTCAAACCGATCCATAACAGAGTGTTCCAGAGTGCGGCCCAGAAAACAGGATCGTTGAAGAGCTTCACATAGTTTCCGAAACCGACGAACTTGCTGGCATTCGGTTTAAAAAGGATGAGATCGTAGAAACTCGTCCACACCGCCTGCACCATCGGCATGAAGACAATGACCAGCGTCACGACAAATGCAGGCGCAAGCAGGACATATGGAAGAAGCCGTTCCGAGCGCCAGTCGAAAATCGCGCGGCGCTGCGAGGAAGATGTTGCTAACAAAGACATACTGCGTCCGTTTCATTGCCGGGAAGAAGCCCCGACACAGTTGTCGGGGCAAGGAGGTGGCGGCTACTACTCAGCGAAAAGCGCCTGCAGCTGCTCCATCATCTGCTGAGAGGTTACCTGCCCCGTCAGCGCCTGCTGCATATTCGTCTGCCACGCGCTATTGACGAATTCGGAAACATTCGAGGTTTGGGGCAGTACCTTCGCAAACGGCAGCGATTGGACCGTCGCATCAACGAAGCGGCGCTCGTGAAGCTTCCAATTCGCCGAACCGCTCTTGGTCACGGTCATCTGGCCAGTGGCGCTATTGAAAGCGACGTTGTTCTCACCCTCTGCGAGAAATGAAATCCACTTCCAGGCTGCGTCCTTGACTGAGGAACTGGAGAAGATCGCAAGAGACTCGTCGCCATAGGACGTCCACTGACCGTTGCCACACTTCGGAACGGGCACCGCGGATACCTTATCGCCCAGCGCAGCAACGAGATCCTTCGATGAACCGATGTGGTGGATCGTCATCGCCGTTTTGCCCGATTTGAAAGCTGCAATGATTTCCTGGAACCCATCATTGGGGGCGGATGGCGGAATTACCTTGTCCTTCTGGAAGAGGTCGATCACCCACTGATTGGCCGCAATCGCCTCGGGCTTGATCAGGCCGCCTGGCTTCAGTTCTGCTCCCTGAGAAAAGACAAACGCGCCCCACTGATCCCAGCCTCCCTTGCCGCCGCGCAGGCCAAATCCATAGGTGTCAGGTGCCTTTGTCAGCTTGATAGCGGCGTTTCTGAAATCTTCGCAGGTCTTGGGTGGCTGCAGACCAGCCGCCTGAAAAAGATCGCTCCGATAATAGAGATAAAGAGCGACATACTGGATAGGCAGATAATATTGAGTGCCGTCCGGCCCCTTGTTCAGTTCGAGTACGTTATCGAGAAGATCGGCTTTGCCTTTCCAGGCATCGATCTTGTCGCCGATCGGCTCAAGCGCGCCCATTTCGACGAGACGCGGTTGAGCGAAAAGCTTCACCATCGCGGCATCAGGTGCGTTACCGCCCACAAGCGACGTGTATAGATTATCGTAATAGCTGTTCCACGGGACATTCTCGGCCTGAATTGTAATACCCGGATTGGCTGCTTCAAACTTTTTGACCAGGTCAGCCATCGGGTTGGCTGGATTGTCGAAATGATACCAAAAGCGGACCGTTTCCGCCTTTGCCTGGGATAGCGCCGCCGACGCCGCCAGTGCAGCGCCGAGCGCCATTGCTTTCAGAAATTTCATGCCTTCCTCCTCCAGGTTTGTTTTGTTTTCAGCGGCTGGTTAGTCGCCTAGCTGCACTGCCCGCTGCCGCCAACGCCTCCCGCGCGGCAGACAGCTCGGATGTGTTCTGCAAAAAGCCGTGAATCACGCCCGGGATGATCAACAACTCATCGCTGCGACCAAGCGATTGAAGACGCTCGCTCAGAGCCAGCGTGTCCGACAGAAGAGGGTCAACCTCCGCGGCCATCAAATGAAGAGGCGGCAGCGATGACAGTTGCAGATCGGTTGCGACGAGCGGACATGCCAAAGGGTCAGCTTCGATCTTCTCCCCCCCGGCATAGAAGCCCCAATAACGCTGCATCTTGCCACGCGTCAGTCCGGGCCCTTCGCTGAAGCGCACGTAGGAGGCCGTCTCGAATGAACACGCATAGTTCCCGTAGAACAGCAGCCCACCGTCTGGGAGTGGCCGTCCATCCTGCTCTTCGTGCAGCATGGCTGCCAATGCGAGATTGGCACCGGCGGAGTCGCCAGCTACCAGCAAAGGGCCATCGCAAACACCGAAAGCAGATGTTGCGCTAAAGACGTGACGGAGTGCCGATACCACGTCCTTCAGACCTGCAGGAAACGGACATTCGGGCGCAAGCCGGTAGTCCGGCAACACCACAGGCATCCCGCTTTCAATCGCAAGGACTCGTGCACAGCGCTCGTGCGTTTCCGGAGAACCGAATGCAAAGCCTCCACCATGTACGAACAGGATTGCTCCGTGCCCAGCACCATTCGGCACGAGAATTTTCAGGCGACAGCGGGCGGCACCAAGTTCTTGATCTTCATCGACCCAGACTTCCGAGACGCTCTGCATCGGCGGCAGATCGACATTGCAACGCGCGCTCGCGAACGCCGCCTGGGCCCTTCCCTCTTCAACCGCCAACGTCGTTGGGTCTGGTAACGGGCCAAGCTCCGCCAGCGTCTTTGCCATCAAAGCAGCGGTCTCTGCCGACAACGCACCCGATAGCACCTGGGCGGCGCTCACTGAACGCTCTCCGGAAATACCTCAGGACCAAAATCGACGATCGTTGCAATGTGGTGATGCATGGAAGCGGCTGCGCGCCGCGCGTCACCGCTTTCGATAGACTCGATGATGCTGCGGTGACGCAGTGCGGTTGCCTTCAAGTCGCGCGACATCGGGCTACGCGAAATCTTGAACCGATGATTATGAACCAGGCAGCGATGAAGAATGGGATCGAGGGCGGGCAGATTGGCATCCTCGAAGATTCGACGATGAAAATCACGGTCGACAGCTGCAAGCTCCAGTTCGTCGGCAGCGTCCGCGGCGTCCAACATTTTGCTCAACAGGTCCTCAAGGTCTTTGACCAGGGTTCGGCTCGGAGCGCGCATCATCCTTGCAATGCCGCTACCCTCGATCTGCTGCCGCAGCCGAAACATTTCGATTGCCTCGTCAGCGGTACACTCGGAAACCTGCGTGCCCCGACGACCCTTTCGAAGCACAAGGCCCTCTTCCTGCAACTGCAACAAGGCTTCGCGGACAGTGCCCTGACTGCATTGAAAGTGCGTTGCTAGATCGAGTTCGGTCAATCCCGTTCCCGGTTCAAGCACGCCAAGCATGATGTCCCGTTTCAGCGTGTCAAACGCTGCGCTGGATTTGAGGGATTTCGTCGCGGTTTGCCTGGGTGGAAAATATGCCATCCGAATGTGCCTGCGCTGTTGCGTATCGATGAACTTATCATTATCGATATTGACATCGATAATGATCGTCAAGCACGAAGTTGCGACCAGGGAGGAAAACGTGGCCGAAATTGCGCTGAAGGAAATCCAGAAGTCTTACGGCAGTCTAAAAGTTATTCACGACATCGATATTGATATTGAAAGCGGCGAATTTCTCGTCTTGGTTGGCCCGTCCGGGTGCGGAAAGTCCACCCTTCTTCGAATGATTGCCGGACTGGAGGAGATTTCCGGTGGGGAGTTGCACATTGAAGGACGGACAGTGAATCGTCTGCCGCCTGCAGAACGCAACATCGCAATGGTTTTCCAGGACTACGCGCTTTATCCACACATGAGCGTGAGAGACAATATGTCTTTCGGCCTGAAGATGCGTGGCAGCAAAGACGAGGAAATCGGTCACCGTGTTTCTCACGCGGCTGATATCCTTAAGATCACAGACTATTTGGACCGCCGCCCTGCGCAGCTTTCCGGTGGCCAGCGCCAACGCGTCGCCATGGGTCGAGCAATTGTCCGGGAACCTGCCGCGTTTCTCTTTGACGAGCCATTGTCCAATCTTGACGCAGCGCTCCGTGTCGAGATGCGGCTTGAGATTGCTAAGCTCCACCATCGCATGAAGGCGACCACCATTTACGTTACGCACGATCAGGTGGAGGCGATGACATTAGCGGACCGCATTGTTGTGATGAATGCTGGCGTTATCGAACAAATCGGCAAACCTCTGGATTTGTATCACAGACCAGCAAGCTTGTTTGTCGCCCGCTTTATCGGCAGCCCGACTATGAACACCCTTCCTGCAAACCTCGCTCGTGGCCTGCTCACGTTACTCAACAAGTCGATCCATCTAGATGATGCTGTTGCTTACGGCAGGCTCGACGGTCAGATCGTGGTCGGCATTCGGCCTGAAGACCTTATAGAGTGTTCTGAGGACGACGCCTGGGTAACCGGAGAGTTAGTAGTTGTAGAACGCTTGGGCAGTCAGACATATGGTTACGTGGAGATCGGTCATTCGAAAATGCTCTGCGCGGAGTTCCCTCGAACAAGTGACGTGAACGTTGGTGAGACGTTACATTTTCGAGTGCGCACCGAAAGTCTCCATCTTTTTGATCCTAAGACGGGCCGCAGGATAAATCCGGTGTGAGAGCGCTAACCGACGGAGCCACATACCGAGCTTACCGCCGTCCTTAGAACGTTCCACGGGCGTTCGCATTTTAGCGATCGCTTCACCGGCCGTGAAGGGTCCGATGTCTTATGGACGTCTCAAGAAAGGAGCTACTCCATTGGCAGACATCGGACTAAGGGCGCAGGCGCTTTCACTCGCGGTAAAACGGATTACCGAACTGCAGCGTCAGATAACCGAACTTGTCTTGGCGATGACAGGAGATAGGCTGACGGAAATCGTGTTTGCCGCGGGAGTGAAAGCCTTCCTCAGGGCTCGATGTAATTTGTCTGTCATCGAGCTATCGACCTACATGGGACGCGAAGCCCCTTAAAGCCTCGCAGCTCGTTCTTCGCAACACGCGAGCATCGTGCCGCGTCGTCAAAGCTCTGGTCGGTGCTGAGCAGCAGGCACGTCAGGAAATTCTCGAAAGAATGGAGATCGGCGCAAGGATCAATACAAGAGATGTCCCGCCGGCTAGGAAGCGGCTGGCCGACGCTACGTTGACGCCAGCTAAAGCAATGACCGCTGCCTCCTTCGAAGAGAAAGTCGCGTGGTTTGTGAGGAGCCAAAAAAGCGTTTTCGAACTACTGGCGAAAAGTGTACGCTCGCAGAGCCAGAGCCTCGCCAGCAGGCAGGAATTATTCAGCTCGAATGTAACCTCGCCGTCAGCAACGCCAGGAATGATTTGACTTCAACTACCCAGCGACACCAGCAACTGCCCTGTGTCCGCCTGCAGGCATTCTTGTTTACAGATCCTTGCACAATCCATGTGTCGAAAGAGTGTAGTGTGCGAACAGTGTTCTAGTATATTGTAAAAAACTGTAACGACTACCGTTGGGGGCAGAGTTGGCAAACGATATGTGGCTTCAATTGAATGGTGCGAAGCTCGGTATGTACACGTGGGATCTGTCTCGAAACAGCCTCGTTGGCGATGAGTACTACTCTTATCTCTACGGGTTTGATCCAGACAAACTTGCTGCTGGAATCGACATCGAGACCCTTTTGTCCAAAATCCTGCAAGAGGATAGAGAAATTGTCGCCGAGCGGACCCATGCCTCCATTCTTGATGGATTATTCGGCACAATATCCTTCAGGGTCACAAGACGATCAGGTCTATTAAGGCTCGGCGCGTTCGGCCGGTGTATCAAAGACGTGGACGGAACACCGAATTTTTTCACAGGCGCAGTCTTCGAGTTGGGGTCTGACAATCCGCGTTTCAGCTACCGCTCACCGACAAGCTTTCAATAATTTCGCTCTCTAGACAGCAGAAAGCGACACAGCGGCTCGCATCTGTCACGCAAGCAAGGATGTCCGCCTGACGAGCTTCGTACCCCTCTGTCGCGCATTCTGATCAGCGTCCTGTGTTAGGACAGGCGGGGACGATCTCCCTTATCGCGGAAGGAGTGACATTTTGAGCGATTTCTGTTCCTAGGAATAGGGCCATCATAGTTCGACAAAGACGACCGAGCGGTCGGCGGTTTCCAAGAGCGTGTCAGCAACAGTGCCGTAGGAAAGGTCAGTGCCTGCCCGCCTGTTGACCCCCAAAATGATCAGATTAAAGCGGCCTCTTCGAGCATGCTTAAGTATGGCCAACTCCGGTGATGCTTGCTGCGACGTGACCTTCTCCAATGGCAGACCGTAGAACTCTGCAATTTGGTCAAGTTGCTCGAACGCCGATTGCTGGACACCACTCGTGTCGCTCACTCTCGACAGAGACGCTGCCTGTGCAGGATCGTTGAAATACACTGCAGCGATCGATCCGCCGGTAGCCTTTGCGATGACAAATGCAAACTCTGCTGCGTTCAGCGAACGCTCTGTCCCGCTGACAGGTACAAGTATACGCAGTTGGGTATCCGCTTCTGGAAGATGTCCTCGAGCCGAAACAATCGCCGTCGTCCCGCCGAATGCATCCACCATCGTTGTGTGCCGACCACCGTACCCACCGCCCTCGGCAGTGCTCGGCTCAACGCCCACGAACATCATGTCATGGCCTTTGTCCGCAGTCTCCGACAGGATGTCGTCCAGTTCCCCGTCCTTTGCTCGGATCGTAACATGGACCTCACCATCAGCCGAAGCTTGCTTGACGTCGTCCATTTGCAGGGCCGCATCAGCAGTGCTCTGCACGCGCTCGCCGACCTCTTTCGCGCGACTGTCCGGCATACGTCCCGCCAATTCGTCAGTTCGACCATCGCCGGGTTCGTCCAAGACATCCAGAACGGTAATTGGCATCTTGCGCACGGCAGCGAAATGTCCAGCGATGCGGGCAGCAAGATCGCTGCTGGCTGAATGGTCGACCGCAAGCAGGATACGCTCGAAATTGGACAGGAAGCTTTTTTCCTCGAAGGATTCAAGCCGCAGGCGATCCTCCTCATCTTCCCGCATCGGTAACCGCGCCAATGCCCACCGCAAGGTGGGTGGCATAGCCATCGTCGTTACGACTGCCATAGCAACAATCACGGAAAACAGACGTTCGTCGAGCACGCCGACCGATAGCCCTATGGAAGCTACAATAACTTCAGTTGATCCCCGGGCATTCATTCCGCACCCAAGCGCGATAGCTTCTGGATTGGAGAACCCACCCATTTTAGCACCGACAAAGGCACCACCGAATTTTCCAAGACTGGCGATCAGGATCAGTCCTACCGCCAGAAGCAATATAGATGGGTCAGCCAAGAGGCCGAGATCAGTATTCAGACCCGTCAGACCAAAGAAGACCGGCATGAACAGCGCGGTCGTCAATCCACGTAGCTGTCCTTCGATCTGGCGTGTCAGGATTGGGGATTGACCGACGAGAATGCCCGCGACAAACGCGCCCAAGACAGTGTGAACACCGATCAAATTGGTGATTATCGCCATGCCACCCATAATGGCGATAATCGCACTCAACACTGGCAGGTCACTCTTGAAGGTATCGTTGACCCATCGAATGATCTCAAAAACGATGCGCCGTCCGATCGTGAAGCTGAAGGCCATGAACGCGATCGTGCCAATGACGCTCTTTGCGAGGATTGCAACATCAACAACGCCACTCGTGGCCAGGCTGAAGGTCACAGCGATGATAACCCAGCCGATCGTGTCATCGATAATAGCAGAAGCGACAATCAACTGACCGACATTACGGCGCATGAAGTCCATCTCCCGCACCACAGACGCCACAATCTTCACCGAAGAGATCGACAGTGCGGTTCCAAGAAAGAGCGACGTGACCAATCGCGCGTCGGGATCAGGCAACAGACTTGCGGGGATGACCTCCCCCAAAGCAAAACCGAGTGCAAAAGGCACCACGATCCCAGAGAGCGAAACTCCAGCCGCCGCACGACGCAGCCGCAACGCCAGACCAAGGTCCGTTTCCATACCTGCGAGCAGAAGCAAGAACAAAATACCGAGTTGAGCAACGGCGTCTGCCATCGCCTTTTGCGCCTCGCCATCCGGGAACAGCGTCGACTGGGCTTCGGGAAACACAAGGCCAAATACTGAAGGACCTAGCAAGACACCGCCGATGATCTGGCCCATGATAGACGGCTGCCCAATGCGCACCATAGCCTCGCCGAGCAATCTCCCGACGACCACAAGTACAATGATCTGGATTAGAAATAAGGCCTCTGAGGGGCCGGGGGATTTTCCATCGGCGGCAAAGGCGGCGCCGCACGTCACTAACATCCCGACTGTCGGCAAGGCCCAAAGGCTAAGCCGGACAGAGTTCACTCTGATTTTCATCGATGGAGGCCCCGTACATTTCTGGCGATAAAACGGGCAAGCCATGCCAATGTTCCGTAGAGAAGACTGAAGGCGCCTACGACCTTATTCGATCCGGCTATCCAAGCAGCCCCAAAGTTGTCTCCAATGGCTCTGACGTAATAGACACCCCATCCGTTTTCGTCAGCTTTCCCGCAGCCTGTTCGCAAACAGAACGGGCAAGCGATGCTGCTTAGCGACTTCTTGTACTGCCTACCTATTCGCTCAGAAACCTTGCACCCCGTAAAGATGCTTCCTCGAGGGCTCGAATGATAGGTTGTGCTAAATGGTCGGCACAAAGCCGGACATGATCGTGTCCAGCGACATCGTAGCAAGCGGCTCCAGTCCCGAATATCTAGAACACGAGCGAGTGTCTGGATCGAGGGTCGACATGTGTAGCCAAGCACGAGTCTAGCTTATCCTGCAACAACATCTTCGAAGCGGACAAATACCCAGACTGAGCAACAGAGCTAGATTTGAAGGTAAGCAACGCGATTTCGCGCAAGGCGATCCGTGAAAACAATGGCTGCCAAAGGATTCTGGCAACGCGGCCGACGGTCTGATCGAATTCGTCAGAGGCGATGAGCAGGCCGTCCACAGCACTTCAAGCGTCCAAATCCACCTGGACAGATTTTAGAACAACGTCTCATCATCTGGCCATCGCGGCCCGACACCGATGCCTGTAGAAAGCCATGCTTCGCTGACCTCGAGAGAAGCGGCGATCGGCTCAAGGTACTCGCAGCCCGGCTCGCTTCGATCATTCTCCCAAGCGCTCCAAACGTCGCTTTCCACCCCAACCATCTTCGCAGCATTATCGATAGAGAGCGTAGATGCATCTCGCGCCAATGAGATGCGTCCCCCGAGCGTGTCAGTTTCGGCGAGCGCTCTATGATTGGTTTCTAGTGCCATCCCTGCCCCCGAAAATGATCCGGCCTCCTCGAATATCTTACGAGAAGGCCGGATTGCATCAGCTCTGTTCCCCAACCCAGGCCTTCACCTGATCTGGATGGTCCTTGATGTATTTTTCGATAGCTGCGTCGTAAGACGTCTCTTGGGCTGTGAACATCGCCGCTTCCAGGTCGTTAAGCGGCACCTTCATGCGCGAAAGAAAGTCGGCAGCCTTGGGGTTTTCTTGCCTGAATTTCTTCGATGCAAGGATATCGACATGCTCGGCCTGACCCAAGGATTCTTTCGGATCAGTAAGATAGCGGAGCTTGTACTTTCCAAACATCCAGTGCGGGCTCCAGGACGTAGCGACGAACCACTTTTCACCTCGCATCGCGCGGTCAACTGTCGTTAGCATGCCCGCTTCGCTGGAGATTTGCAGCTTGTACTGGTCGAGCGCATAATCCTTGACCGCCTGTTGCGAAAGGCGGGTCAAACCAGCACCCGGATCGATGCCCTGTATCGTGCCAGACAACTTCTTCTGAACCTCAGGCTTCTTCAGGTCCTCGATCGAAGAAATCTCTGCTTCAGGAATATAGGCAGGCACGACCCAACCGAGCTTCGCGCCGTCATAGACCGTGCCGAGCGTCTCTACCTTGTCTTTCACCTTTGCGAAGTAATCCGCGTGAGTTGCCGGCAACCACGCCATCATCATTGCATCGATATCGCCTCGGCTGACGCCTTGGTAAAGCGGCGCGACATCCGTCTGAACGAGTTCCACATCCTGGCCGAGCTTCTCCTTGATCAGCTTGGCGGCGAGTTTGGTGACGAACTCAGCGTCGGACCACGGGGCAAAGCCAAGCTTCACAGTTTTCGCATCTTCAGCCATCGTTGGCGTTGCTGAGCCAAAAAGCACAGCGGCAGCAAAGCCAATGGCGCCACCAAGTGCAGCCCGGCGGGTCGAGGAAAGTGTCTTGAACATATGTTCTCCTTTTGGGAGGTTTGAATTTGCGGATTCAGCATCCGCATCGTTGGGCGGCGCGGTGCTCAGACAGTTGCCGGAGACAAGTGTTTGCGCTCGCTCTTTCTGTTGAAAAGCCCCGACCAAAAGGCAGCTTGAGGCTTTCCAAGGCTTTGTGTCAGGCGATCGAGGATCACCGCGAGAATCACGACAGCAAGACCGCCCTCAAAACCGGTGCCCAC
Source organism: Rhizobium sp. 22-785-1 (assembly GCF_053521965.1). Taxonomy (NCBI): domain Bacteria; kingdom Pseudomonadati; phylum Pseudomonadota; class Alphaproteobacteria; order Hyphomicrobiales; family Rhizobiaceae; genus Rhizobium; species Rhizobium sp. 22-785-1. Next base: position 46,240 of record NZ_JBNWDI010000006.1, read on the forward strand.
GTCCAGGCGCTGTATGCCGGTGAGAACCGTGTTCCCAATACCGCCTGCGCCAATCATGGATGCAATGACAACCATGGAAAGCGACAGCATGATCGTCTGGTTGATGCCCGCCATAATGGAGGGCATGGCGTTCGGCAGTTGGACCTTGAAGAGCAACTGCGAGGGCGTGCAGCCAAATGCGTTTCCAGCTTCTATGAACTCTACATGCACCTGGCGAATGCCTAGATTGGTGAGGCGGACCACCGGCGGCATGGCGAATATGACAGTTGCGATAGCGCCGGGTACTGCACCAAGTCCGAAAAACATCGCCGCAGGAATAAGATAGACGAATGCAGGCATGGTTTGCATCAGGTCTAGGACCGGTCGGATGATCGCAGCAACCGAATCCTTCCGCGCCATGGCGATCCCAAGCGGAAGACCGATGATCATAGCCATCAGCGTTGAAGCTATGACGAGTGATAGAGTCTCCATCATCGCGGTCCAAAGACCCATGTGGTCGACGAGCCAGAGCGCAAGTCCAGCCAAGACACCAAAAACTGCGCCGACCCGCCAAAATGACAGGATGACGAAGATGAGAATGCCCACTGGCATGGGAATGGCAGTGAGCGTGTCCTGGATGTTACTGGTCACGAACCCGATCAGAGTGGCGACGAAATCCAAGAGGGGTGAAAAATTGTCCAGAATGTAATTGACGACGGCATCGACGCCGTCCCCTATATCGAAATTCATAGTCAGACTCCGGTTGTTGGCCGGTTGGGGGAAATGCTGAAATCAGCTCGCGCGGTCGAGCGTTTCAAGCAGTGTCGATTTACTGATAGAGCCGAGGTAGCGCCTGGAGTTGTCGACAACGGGAACTGGCCATGGGCTCGCCGCTACGCGTCCCAGTACGTTCGACAATGGCTCGTCAGCCGGGATCGGTTCGATCTCGGATAGAAACGCCGCTCTATAGGGATCCGAATGTCCAGAACGCATATTCTCGACGAGCGTGGTTTGGCTGACAACGCCATGATAGGTTTTGTCGCGCCCCAGAATGATCGCATATTCGCGATCGAATGTCTTCATTCGCTCGAGTGCTGCGGCAGCGGTTACACCTTGTCGCTCGATGATCGTCACCTGTGTTTTTCGAGCGACGTCGCCAGCTTTGAAGACGTGACTCACGTCAACGTTCCTAAAGAAGGAGCGGACGTAGTCGTTTGCCGGGTTCATGACGATTTCGTCCGGCGTGCCGACCTGAACGACATCGCCGTTCTGCATGATGCATATCCGGTCACCGATGCGCATGGCTTCGTCGAGATCGTGACTGACAAAAACGATGGTTCGGCTGTGTTCGGCCTGAAGGCGGACCAGCTCATCCTGCATTTCCGTACGGATTAGAGGATCGAGAGCGGAAAATGCTTCGTCCATGAGCAGAATTGTGGGTTCACTGGCAAGTGCGCGAGCCAAGCCGACGCGCTGCTTCATTCCACCTGACAGCTGATCGGGCATGCTGTCTGCGTAACCGGCGAGACCAACAGCCTCCAGCGCCAGAAGCGCCTTTGCTTTACGTTCGTCTTCCCCCATACCGGCAACCTCAAGCCCGAAAGCGGCATTGTTGATAACGGTGCGGTTGGGCAGAAGAGCAAAGGACTGGAATACCATGCTGATATCGCGCCTACGCACCTCTATTAGGTCGCGGCGGGACATCTTCGTGATATCCTGGCCGTCGATCTTGATTGAACCCGCTGTGGGCTCGATCAGTCGGTTGAGCAGGCGTAGGAGGGTGGATTTGCCCGAGCCTGAGAGGCCCATGATGACGAAAATTTCGCCGGCTTGAATGTCAAAGCTTGCCTTGTTGACTCCGACCGAGCATCCGGTTGAAGAATGGATTTCAGATTTCGTCTTCCCGGCGCGAACCATATCCAGCGCCTTGTCGGTATCCTCACCGAAGATCTTGTAGACGTTATTGAGACTGATTTTGGTCGTAACCGGCGGAGCCAGTGCGTCATTTTCAGTTTGAGAATTCATATATTTTATTCAGCCCAGCATAGAGCAGGGGCGCTCTCCTTCTTACCGCAATTGCACCTGACACCCTCAGCGCTTAAGACGCGGGATATCGACAGGATAAAAGCTCGTTTGCGACATCACCGATAGCGCAAGCTTCAAAAACGCGGATCCAAATTCGTGATGACGACTTCGCACACGCACGATTTGGTCCGATAAAGACGCGGGATAGTGAGCATCAAACTCACTGATAGGCGCTACATAAGATAATTTTTTTCCAATGTCCATAAAAAAACCCTAAATATTTTTCGCGAAGTGAGTTTTCGCGAGCGTTTGAGAGGTCCTTTGGCAGAAGCACCAGTCTCGTCAGACTGACAAAAAACCTCTTGATAGCAACCAACGGGTCGCGAGATTTGAGGACTAACGCGGGAAGTGGGAATACGTCTATTTACGACATCGCACCACAGAATGAAGGAAGCGGAAAATGACTTAGAGTGGCATTGGCCCAACTGGCACTGCTTGGACGAAGCTGGGTAATGACGCTTACGGCTTTTCTATAAATACCAGATGTCACCAAAGGTCATATCCACACACGAGGCCTTATAGGTTCTTGTACAAGCTCGGGGAACGGGCAATGTATTTCCGTGGGTGGACCTTTTCTGAGCCCCCTCTAGACGTGACATTGCGTCACGCGACACTATGGGGGCTTGGGCTCATTTGACATGAGCTTAAGATGCTCGCCATCGACTCTGTGAAACTGCAGTGCCCGCCCGGAACATGGGGCCGCGTTGCAAAGTTCGAGGGTTTCCATGATGGAGTTACCATGACCTTCCTCGGCCTAGAAGCGGACATGCTGGCGCGGATACAGTTCGCGTTCACCGTATCCTTCCATTTTCTCTTTCCTGCCTTCTCGATAGGCACGGCGAGCTACTTGGCCGTTCTCAACGCGTTATGGCTGTGGAAGCGTGACGAAGCCTACCTGAAGCTCTTCGAGTACTGGAAGACCATCTTCGCAGTCACCTTCGCGATGGGTGTCGTGTCCGGAATCGTGATGAGCTATCAGTTCGGGACGAATTGGTCCGCGTTTTCAGACAAGGCCGGACCGGTCATCGGACCGCTGATGGGTTACGAGGTCTTGACGGCGTTTTTCCTTGAAGCGGGCTTCCTCGGTATCGCGCTTTTCGGTCGCAAGCGCGTCGGGGACTCAGCACATATGGTGTCCGTCGCCATGGTCGCTTTAGGCACGCTGATCTCCGCTACGTGGATCACGTCAGCCAACAGTTGGATGCACACGCCCGCAGGTTTTAGCATCGATTCTAACGGCGTCTTTGTGCCCGAAAACTGGTGGAATATTATCTTCAACCCCTCCTTCCCCTACAGAATGACCCATACCGTGCTGGCGGCCTTCCTAACCACCGCTTTCGCCGTAGGCGCGGTCGGCGCTTGGCACCTGCTGAAGGACAATACGAACCGCCAGGCTCGCATCATGTTCTCGATGGCGATGTGGATGGCGGCAATCGTCACACCCGTTCAGATTTTCGTTGGTGACCTCCACGGTCTGAATACACTCGAACACCAGCCCGCGAAGATCGCAGCAATGGAAGGACATTACGAGACACATAAGGAAGGTGCCCCTCTCGTCCTTTTCGGCATACCGGACGACGAGGCAGAGACCACCCGCTATGCAATCGAGATTCCGAAGCTCGGCTCGCTGATCCTGACCCACGAACTTAACGGCGAGATCAAAGGCCTGAAGGAATGGCCCCGCGATCAGCGCCCTCCTGCACTCATGCCATTCATAACCTTCCGCGTCATGGTCGGCCTCGGCTTCCTTATGCTCGGCGTTGGGCTGTGGTCGCTCTGGGCTCGATGGAAGGGTAGGCTGTATAGCACGCCGTGGCTCCATCGCATCGCTGTGCCCATGGGAGGTTCTGGTTTTATAGCCGTGCTTGCTGGCTGGTACACGACCGAGGTCGGTCGCCAGCCTTGGACGGTCTATGCACATCTGCGAACTGTCGACAGTCTGTCACCGGTTTCCGCACCCGCGGTCGGGACCTCCCTGCTCATTTTCATCGGCGTCTATTTCGTGGTCTTCGGCGTCGGGGTCTACTACCTGCTGAAGCTTATGCGGCGGCCACCGACCCCGCTCGATATGGATCAGGAGCTCGACGCCGGCCCAATCCGAACCGCTGGTATTGTGCCCGGCGTAACGCAGGACCATCAGCCTGGAGGCCGCCATGGACATTGATCTTTCCTTTGTATGGGCGGGGATCATTGCCTTCGCCGTGCTTGCCTATGTTGTGCTGGACGGTTTCGACCTCGGGATCGGGATCGTCTTCCCATTCTTCCGAAAGCGTCGCGACCGCGACGTCATGACGAATTCGATCGCTCCGGTCTGGGACGGCAATGAGACATGGTTGGTGCTGGGTGGTGGTGGCCTCATGGCCGTGTTCCCGCTCGCCTACGCCATCATCATGCCAGCACTCTATATGCCGATCATATTGATGCTGGTCAGCCTTATCTTCAGAGGAGTCGCATTCGAGTTTCGTTGGCGAACTCACGACGAATCCCATCTTTGGGATTTCGGCTTCTGGATAGGATCCTCGATCGCGGCCCTCATGCAGGGCATCTCCCTTGGCGCCTTGGTACAGGGCATCGCAGTTGATGGCAGGCAGTATGCGGGCGGCTGGTGGGACTGGCTGACGCCCTTTTCGATCCTGACAGGCGTCGCCGTTCTCACAGGCTACGCGCTGCTTGGCGTAACGTGGCTCAACCTGAAAACCTCCGGCGATATCCAGGCACGCTCGGCACTGCTCGCGCGTCCTCTGAGCGTCGCGCTCTTGGCGCTGATCGGGATCGTTTCTCTCTGGACACCGTTCATCAATCGGATTTACTTCGAACGGTGGTTTGGCTGGCCAACCGCGTTCTTCTCGTCATTAGTACCGCTGCTGCTAACTGGTTGCGCTTTCTTGCTCTGGAACGGCCTTAACAGTGGGAAGCACCTGCAACCGTTCTTGGCAGCGCTCGGCGTCTTCGTGTTGAGCTTCGCCGGACTTGGGATCAGTTTTTATCCCTATATTATCCCCGGCGTCCTCACGATCAGGGAGGCCGCGGCTCCGGAGAGTTCACTGATGTTTCTCCTCGTGGGCGCCGTGGTACTCCTCCCCATGATTCTCGCCTACACGGCTTATGCGTACTGGGTCTTTCGCGGCAAAATCGACCCGGAGGAAGGATATCATTGATGAGCGATGGCCTTCGAAAGACAATGTGGTTCATTGTCCTGTGGCTGGCCGGCGTCGGGACGCTCGCCGCAATAGCAATTTTGATCCGCTGGTTTCTGAAATAGCTCAAGACGGGAAAGAACGACCGCAGGAAAGTCGTCAGTTTGCAACGATCCGCGAACGGATCCGAAGGAACTTCAAGCGTCATCATGGGTTGAAATTCACGATGTAAAACGAGGATTTGCCAATGAAGATGGAAGAGCTTTCTAAAAAGCTCAGCAAGATCGACTTCTGCATGTTCAACACGCACGATCCAGCTGGGCACATTAACAGCCGACCGATGAGCAACAACGGCGATGTGGAATATGACGGTGACTCATGGTTCTTCTCCTATGAAGATACCAAGAAGGTCCAAGAGATCGAGCAAGACGCGTCGGTCACTCTGACTTTTACCGCTCCACCAAGCATGCTCGGCAAGCCCGGAATTTTCATATCTGTGAACGGTGAGGCGAGGCTGATTCGAGACAAGGCACAATTCGAAGCTCACTGGTCGCGCGATCTAGACAGATGGTTTCCGCAGGGCGCCGATACGCCACGAATCGTTCTGATCAAGGTATCGGCCGGCACCATCGAATTCTGGGATGGCGAGGAAAACGGAACAATCGAGCGAGCAAGCAGTGCCGCCATGAGAGGTGCAGTGTGAGTAGCGAGCAGACCGATCACGAGAAGATTTGGAAAGAGTTTTCCGACGCCGTCAATATGACACCATCCGCGTTGGAGAAGTGGCTAACGACTGACGAAAGCAAGGAAGCTGGCTGGTCCGGAGACGGCAAGAGCGAAACCGTTGGTCATAAGTCTGGTCGTCGTATCGTGGAAATCAAGCACAAATCAAAATCGGAACTCACGAATGACGACTTTGCCCACATGAAGAAGGTGATCGGCTATGTTCACCGTCACGTGGCCCAAGGCGGACCCAAAGAAGATGTGGAGAATTCCACCTGGCGGCACTCGCTCATGAACTGGGGCCATGATCCACTCAAAGATTGATGTCATTGGGGTGCGGAGGAGCCTGCTGTTTTGGCAGCAGGCTCCGTGTCCAAATGTGCGTTCAAATCAGTGTGCGTTACCGAGCTTTCTGATTGCTTCCACGTCCTTCGCCGTTAGCTCAGACGCTTCGTTCGTCCAGGCGTCACGCAGGAATGTCGCGAGCTCCGGCGAATGAAACTACGCCCTCGTTGGTATGGCACGCAGGGCGACCGCTGGCGCGTATCAGATGCACGACCTGCCGCAGGTTTGAAATCCGATCTGACTGCATAGCGTCAGGCAAACTACACTCCCTGCCCGGAAAATACCGAAAGACTACTGGTTACCAAGCTCGACGCGATCGAACCCGTTTCTCAACCCATAACCCGCAGATTACGTGGGCCTTCAGACGGGGCGGCACAGAAATCGTGTGCCATAACCCTAATTTATATATCTTATCAGTGTTAGCCTTGGTTCAGTTTTACGACTGCAGCTGCGTTTGTGGTCAGCCGGTATTCCGCCATTTTTTCGGGCGTGAGATAGTAGAGCTGATTGGGGGGAGTCTCCAGCGCATGGATCCACAAGCCAGCGCCAATACCCATTTCGTCGAGATGTCGCGCGACCCGTGCGGTGACGGCCTGAGCACTGGACATAGCTTGGTCTGGTGAAACAGGCTCGATGCCGCCATTGAAAACCTGATGCACGCCTATCACGGCGTCTTTTTCGGCTGTTCGCGTCACACCACCAGCAAAAACGATTGGGCAGGATGAGGCACAAAGCGCCCTCTCGTCGATCTTCGTACCGATTGCCTTTTGCCGGATCAGCTTGGACATCGCGATTGCATCATCGACCGAACCTCCCGGCGAGTTCAACGCGACGAATTTGATGTATTCGCCTCGGGCCTCAATCTCGTGGGCGAAACGTTCGGCTGCGCCCGGATCGATTGTTCCCTCGGCATAGAGCACTCCGCCCGAAATCAAATTGAACGTCATTGGTTTACGAAGAACCGCCTCAGGGCTTGAGGGTTTAACCGGTGGAGCTCCGGGGGCATCTGGCGCAATCTTCGGCGGTAAAAAGGTGGGCACGTCCGGGACTGTTTCCACGCCTGGTCGGGCTGCTTCGACTTCGCTGATCTCTCTTATGTCAATTACCAAAAAGGTCGCCGCCGCTGCGAGCAGCAGATAGAAGGCGCCGCGCATCAGCACCCCATCGTTGATGTTCGTCATGGCCTTTAGCGCAGTTGCCGGCTTCATGCCGTGGGGCCTTTGCGCGGTGCTTTGTTAAGGCCGAGACTCGTGATGTTATTGACCTCGGCGTCGTCTTTGTCATCTCCGGCCTTGGCGAGAGCGTCTTCGATATCCTGCTCCTCTCTGGCTGACATGCCTTCTCCGGCGATCGCCTTTTGCATGGCGAGCGCCTGCATCAGCTCTGCCACTGTGATCCTCTCAGCAAGCGGCATCGTTTCCTCTTGCCTGCGGATCGCGCCGTTCACGACAGCAAGGATGAAAACCATGACCCCTGGCAACAGATCGATGGAAATAGCACCGGCCCATGCAGGAATGAAGTCGGACGCATAGCGCAGAACGGCTTCCGCCGATGAAAGCGGCACGAACCTCCGCTCCGCCACGGGTGAACGCGATAGAATTTCATCTGCGGCATCGGACAGCACCTTTGATTGTGCTGCAACGGAAGTGCGGATCGTTTCCATCACCCGATCTTGGCGCGATATGAGATCCTGTTCGCCACCATCCGGGATTGGAGCTATGAAGCCGAGCGACAGATCATCTGCCGCGCGGCGGATCGAGGGAGCGATAGAGGTTTGCTGGAGCGAGGTGATTACGCCGGTTAGAGCCACGGCTTCCGACGAAAACTTATCTGCCCGGGGTTCGACAATACCGGGTGCCGAGACGAGACCACGCATGGTCTCAAGGCGCTTCTGTCCTTCGTTGAACAAGCTGGTGACCTGCTCGCGCGACGCATTGATGCCGTTTTCCAACTCGTTTAGTTGCGAAGACATCTGCGACAAAAGCGAGACAACGCTACCGGAACCTGTCGTGCCCGTCAGCGCCCCGGACTGTTGCTCGGAGGACGCCAGCTGGGCGAAACGCTCCTTTGCGCGTTGAATGTCCGGCAGCAGGCTTTGTGCAGCCAGCGCGTTTTGGTGTGCCTGCTCCAGATCCGACGTGTAATCCTCGACCGTCTCTGCCAGATGCTGTTCGAGAGCTGCCGATCCTGCGAGCGCAGCAGCATTCAACCAGCTCGACATCGCCAGGATCATGACGCAGCCAACGGCCATCACCGCCAGCATTGCGGTGCGGCTGGAACGGCTGGTGACGTGCGGATAAAATCGCGCCATGTATGTCCAAAACGCGTAGATTCCGACAGAAACTGAAGCGGAGTAGATGATGGCCGCGAAAAAGATCGCTGTTGGCGAGCCGTCGAGAATACTACGTACACCGAGATATGTGTAGACGCCGGAAGCGAGAGCAAGAACAGCAAGGGCAAAACGTGTCATCGTTTCGACCGCTGCCAGGCTTTCCTGCAAGCGATGCGATGCGCCAAGCGCCATAAATTTTTCTCCGGAAGAGGACTGTATTCCTTAACACGACCTTAAATGTCGGCGAATTCAAGGCTACTGCAACCGCAGCATCAACGACACATCGTATCCGATTGACGGTGGGCGCACATCATGGTGCAAGTTTTATAGTTTGATACCAATACGCTCAGCTTTTGTCTTCGCTAGCGCCTGCAGGACTAAGCTGAATGACATTACTGGCATGTTATTGAGGACGGACCTGCCCGCAGAGAGAGTATCCGTCTCGTCAAGACGCTTCCTGTCTTAAAGCGCCTAGAAGGCTGAGCCCTATAAGCACGTATTGTACTGGCAACGGAACAAGTTGCGGTGAACTTTGTTCGCGCTGACGGTCGAATTGCCAATGAAAGAAATGCCGATGGACGTGAGCGCGACGAAACGCCGGGAAAAAAGGGCCGCTGCCCCCACAATAGAGCTTGAAGCAGGCAGAGTTTTGAAGGCACCGCCCGCTTTCATAGCGACCAGGCTTGCAGAATGGCTCGGCAGATCGGACAAGCCGATATGTTATATTGCAAGGAATGAGGAAGAGGCAGACGGCATCGCGCAGACGATTAGCGCGCTCTTTCCGGCGATAGATCACGTCGTCCTCCCGCCTTGGGACTGCCCGCCGTATGATCGTGCGCCGCCCTCGCGACATTCCATGGGACGACGAATGGACGCGTTGAGGCTCTGGACAAATGAGACATCCGCCCAACGATTGCTTCTGACATCTTTGGAGGCATTGCTTCAACGTGTTCCGCCATTACACGTGATCGCGCAAGCGCACTTTGAGCTGGCAGTTGGAAAGACGTTGGATCGCGACGCGTTCATCGATTTTGCCGTGCGTCATGGATATTCCGAAGAAGGCGTTGCGGACGATCCCGGAGAATTCGCTCTTCATGAGGACGTGATCGATGTTTATCCTGCTGGCGCGCCTGGTCCACTGCGAATTGTGCTTGGCGAGAATAACGAAGTGCTGGAGTTGCACGGCTTTGACCGCATATCTCAACGGACAGAAAGTTCTTTGGAGAACGTGTCGATCGGCCCTGCATCGGAAGTTGTTTGGGCCACCGAGAATTGCGAAGATACTCGCCTGTCGGCTCGCAACATCGAGCATTTGCTGCTGAGCCACTACGATGTCATGGCAAGTGTGTTCGATCTCATTGGCGACGCAGACCTGATCCTGGGCCAAGGCATGCATACGAGGATCGAACGGTGTTTGGAGATAATTGCAGACGCTTATCAGGGCAGTGCAGACCTCGACGAAACTAACACCTCGCCGCGGCGCTCGCTCTACCTCAGTCGCGAAGAATGGGATCAGGAGGTAGACCGTTTCAAAACACAGACCTTGGACCTCGAAGGAGGCAGCGGCCTGCCGGTACGGACATATGAGGCTAACTATGGAAGGTTGGCTACAAAATTTGCGCGGGAGGCATTGCAGCAGGAGAAGAAAGTTCTGGTTGCTGGCGAAGGAAAGAGCGCAGAAACTTTTTATCGGCGATTGGAGAATGCCGCAAAATTCAAGACCGATTCTTTCGTTCAATGGAGCGATTTGTTGGAAGCCAAGCCGGGTAGCCTGCTTAAAAGCAGCTGTTTGCTACAAGAGGGATTTTGCGATCAATCGCTTAACATCGTCGTCATTGCAGCGCCCGGCGGATCGTCTGCCGAAAATCCCAACGATTTGCTATCGGAGCCCGAGCTTCGGATCGGCGACGTTGTCGTTCATGAAGACCACGGCATTGGGGTCCTTAAGGAGCTAGAGACCATCATCGTCGAGGATGTACCACGCGACGCCGCTCGACTGGAGTATCGCGATGGTGATTCAATCCTCGTGCCCATGCAGGAGTTCGACAAGCTCTGGCGTTACGGTTCCGAGCCCGACGCCGTGTCACTCGATCGCCTTCATACCGAGGCTTGGAGCAAAAGACGCCAGAAGATCGCCGAGGATATCGCTTTCACTGCGCGCCATCTCTCGAAGGTTGCAAAAGAGAGGCGGGAATTAGAAGCGGAAAAGTTCGTCCCTCCACGTGCGCAATTCACGGCCTTCACCCGTCGCTTCCGCTTTGTCGAAACCCGCGATCAAGCCAGCGCAATCCGTGACGTCCTTTCTGATTTCGGGTCAGGACGCGTCACGAACCGTCTTGTTTGCGGAGACGTCGGCTTCGGAAAAACAGAGGTGGCTTTACGAGCAGCGGCCGCTGTGGCTCTCTGCGGTGCGCAGGTTGTCGTTATCGCTCCCACCACTGTGCTGGCACGCCAGCATTTTCACACGTTCGAGCAACGCTTTAGGGGTACGGGCATTTCGGTCGGCATGCTGTCGCGCCTTCTTAAGCCTGCTGAAGCCAAGCAAACGAAAGCGGCTCTGGCGGGAGGGAAGCTGGGCGTGATCGTGGCGACACAGGCGATCTTTGCGAAGGATGTACGATTTGCAAAGCTTGGTTTGTTGATTGTGGACGAAGAGCATCGCTTCGGCCTGAGGGAAAAGAGAGCCATGACGAAGCTCGCGCCTTCGCTTCACACCCTGATGATGTCGGCAACACCAATTCCGCGCACTCTGCAGTCGGCAATGGTCGGCGTTCAGGAGGTCAGCCTTCTCACAACAGCGCCATCGAAACGGCGAGCGGTGCGAACCTCTATCACTGCGGTAGATAATGCCTCAATTAGAGCGGGACTGATGAGGGAACACCGCCGCGGCGGGCAAAGTTTTGTCGTCGTGCCTCGTATCGAGGACATAGATGCGATCCAACGACTACTTGAGACGGCTGTTCCGGAGCTGTCGGTCAAAGTAGCACACGGAAAGATGCCTGCAGCGCTAATAGATGAGACCGTTGTCAGCTTTGCAGCAGGTGACGGGGACATACTACTCGCGACGAATATTATTGAAAACGGGCTCGATATACCACGAGCCAACACGATGTTCATATTTAACCCGGAGCGTTTCGGACTTGCACAACTCCATCAACTGCGTGGCCGCGTTGGTCGTTCAGGTGCGCAAGGCCACGTCACTCTTTTGACGGATGAGCATGCGGAGTTGGACGACGATACGTCCTCCAGACTTACCGCCCTTATTGAAGGTGACCGGCTTGGGTCCGGCTTGGCGATCAGCCTGCGCGATCTTGATCTGCGTGGCGGCGGCGACATGGCCGGCGATGATCAAGCCGGTCATATGCGGGTGCTCGGTGTCGGATTTTACCAGAAGCTCTTGGCCGCTGCGGTCGCAGACCTCACCAAGCGCCCTCCCCCTTTTCTTCAACGAACGGTTCTACAACTCGACGCGTCAGGAACAATACCGGAAGCATATGTGGCGGATCCGGCGACGAGGCTTAATCTTTATGCAAAGCTTTCTCGAGCGTCTGATCTGAGCGCAGTAGATGATCTTGAAGCGGAGTTCGAAGATCGCTTCGGTGAACCACCGCCACAGGTCTTGCTTCTTCTACGCACGACTCGGCTTCAGCTTACCGCAGCACGGCTGGGCTTCTCCAGGCTTGAAGCTGGCCCGAAGGCACTGGCCTTGAACGTCACTGCAAAAGCGCCAGCCAAGGCAATCGCGCTTTTGGTGAAAGAGTTCGCCGGTCGCCGCACCGAGGACCGAATTATCTTCGAGATTGCTAGTCACAATAGTGATGAACGATTGAAGTATTTCGAGGATTTTCTCTCGCAAGCGGGAAAAGCTCTACGCCAACGGCTCGAAAATCGAACACGATTTTCCAGAAAGCACGTTGCGTAGTTTAAAGAAGATGGAGCACCCTTTGTGCATCTCTTAAAACGCACAAAGGATGCTCCAGCAGAAACGAAAAGGCGATCAGTCTCCTCCCAAGCCGCTTTATATCTCGGGCGCAGAACTGAAGTATCCACACCAGACAACGCGGTATGATCGAAGACCTGCGATTTTTTAGCTTCAAGCGCCTGCCAGGCAATCGATGGTGATCGTAGTGATACCGCTCACAAACTTCCCAGTGCGTTTTTGTTCAGGAGCTTTGCCACCCAGTCCACGAATACGCGAACCTTGTTGGTGACGTGGCGCGTTTGTGGATAGACGATGTAGATCGGCATGGCTTCGCTTTTCCATTCCGGCAACACGCGAACCAGCTGCCCCTGCCTCATTTCCTCTCGGATCGCGAATGGCACCAATTGTCCAATTCCCATTCCGGCAAAAACGGCATGCTGATAAGTGCGCGCATCATTCGCCGAGACAATGTAGCGCGGATTGATTTCGACTGAACGGATACCATTGTCGAAGGCCATGCTCATGACTTGGCCCGCATTGGCATTCAGATATCCAACACAGTGATGGTCGACCTCAAGATCTTCTGGCGCCTGGGGCATGCCGAAGCGTTCGATATAAGCAGGCGAAGCGACCGTGAGGAAACTGAGTTCGGAAACCTTCCTGGCAATAAGCGACTGATCGCGCAGTGTTCCCACGCGCAAGGCACAATCAACATTTTCGGCTATGTAGTCCACAAGGCGGTCTCCGACCCCGATATCGAGCCTGATTTGCGGGAAGCGCTGATGGAAATCACACAGGTTGGGAATAATGATCTCATCTGCAAACATTCCAGACATTTCAACACGCAGGCGACCCGAAGGTTGTACGTTGGCGTTTGAGACACTGCCATCCAGTTCATCGATCTCCGCCAATATCTGAGTGGCTCTCTCATAGTAGAGAGCGCCGTCAGTCGTCACCATCACGCGCCGCGTCGTGCGGTTCAGCAAGGTAGTGCGCAGATGTGCTTCAAGCCCTTGGACCATATTCGTCACGGTGGTCTTCGGAATATTGAGAGCGTTGGCTGCCTTGGTGAAGTTTCCCGTCTCCACCACCCTTGCAAATACGCGCATCGCCGCCAACTGATCCATGTCATCCCCCACAGATTATCCACGAATTTGGAATAGTGTTTTCGATTTTGCGCGCTTGCGCGACTTACACCGAACAATATATCAATATTCGAAATCACTACAAGAGAGGAAGCGATCTCCTCTGAAGGATGAAAGATGGACAGCCGATGGCACACGATCGAGATGAGCTGCACAGCGAGCCCGCCTGTCTCCGTGCGCGTGTACAGTGCTGAGGGGAAAGTTCGTACGCCTCCGTTGGTCCTTTATCTAAGGGGCGGCTCTTTCCTTGAAGATAAGGCCGAGCCAGCGGAACTGCCTGTTGCAAAAGCGCTGGCCAGTAGCGGTGCCGTCGTTATCGAGGCGGACTATAGCACTGGCTCGTCCAATGAGTTCCCCGCGGTGATCGATCGTGCTTTTGTAGCGCTTAATTGCTTAAGCAACAGCCGAAAGCAGTATGGCAGCGCCAAATCTCTGCTGTTCGTTGCGGGCGAAGAAGCAGGTGGCAATGTTGCTGCAGGGTTGGCGCTAAAGGCGCGGGATCGTATGCCGGGAAAACTCGCTGGGCAAATCCTTCTGTCGCCGATGATCGATCCGCTTATGGCATCGATATCGATGAGAGATGCAGACAGGATCGGCATGCGGCAACGCTGGGCAGAAGGCTGGAGCAGATATTTGGGCAAAGCCTGTGGGGCGGCGCATCCCTACGCGGCACCATGTCTGTGTACGAGGCTGGGCCGTGTGGCTCCAGCCATGATTTTTACCGCAGAAGATGATCCTCTGCGTGACGAGACTATCAATTATGCCAGTCGGCTGCGGGATGCAGGAATAGTTGTCAGGCTGCATGTTTTCCCCTCAGGTTCCGGCTGGACGGGGCTTTATCGATGTGAAGGTGGCAAATGGCTTTCGGCGGTTTGCGATGAATTTTCGGGGTTTGTTCAAGACCTCAAGCATTAGCATTAAAGACAATCACTGATCAGCTTCCTTATGAAGCCAAGGAGTATCCCATGACGCTCAAGAACAAGCGCCGCGCCCTTACGGGTGCCGGTATCGGCCTTGCTATGTCTGTTGCAGCAGCGGCATTGCTATTCGATCTTCCTGTGAGCACCGGCGCGGTGGCCGCAGCACCAGAGGCGCCCGCGCCTGCAATCCCTGTCACTGTTGCGGTGGTGAAAGACCGCGACATCACCCACTGGGAGCAGTTTTCCGGTCGGCTGGAAGCTGTCGAGCGAGTTCAGATCCGCTCCCGTGTTGCGGGCCAGCTTCAAGCGGTCCACTTCCGGGAGGGCGCGCTGGTAAAGACGGGCGACCTGCTCTTTACTATCGATCCGGCACCCTATCAGGCAGCAGTCGCGGGAGCAGAAGCACAAGTAGCCTCAGCGGAAGCAAAAGTTGATCTCGCCAAAACCGAACTCGAGCGTGGCCAACGCCTATCCGACAATCGCACCATTTCGCAGAGCGACCTCGACCAGCGTCAGAGCAATGTTGCAGAAGCAGAGGCGCAACTGCGGGCGGCCCGCGCAGCCCTGACAACCGCGCAGCTCGATCTGAGCTACACGCAACTTCGCGCGCCGATTTCGGGACGCGTTGGCAAGCTTGATATCACTGTGGGTAATCTGGTTGCCGCCGGGTCTGCCTCTCCCGCGCTTACCACGCTCGTGTCGGTAGATCCTATCTATGCGAGCTTCAATGCAAGCGAAGAGGTCGTTTCCAAAGCCTTGTCGCAACTTCCGACATCGCACGGCGCAGTCCAGCCGCTTGAGCAGATCCCGGTAGAGGTTGGAACGCTTGCCGATGAGGGTACGCCGATCAAAGGCACGCTCCACCTGATCGACAACCAGGTCGATGGCGCCAGCGGAACGATCGGAGTGCGTGCGGTCTTCGCCAATACTGACGGGCACCTCATCCCTGGCCAGTTTGTACGTGTTCGCCTCGGCGAGCCGAAATCGGAGCGACGTATCGTCATCACAGACCGCGCCATTGGCACCGATCAGGACAAGAAGTTCGTGTTCGTCGTCGATAGCCAAAACAAGGTGGGCTACCGGCAGATCAAGCCTGGTCCCTCGGACGAGGGCATGCGGGTCGTTGAGAGCGGTCTTGCCGCAGGTGACCGGATCGTCGTCAACGGTCTGCAGCGCATACGGCCGGGTGCCATCGTCGCTCCGCAGGCCGAAGACAAGGTCGCCGTCGCGCAATAGTCGATCCGGCGGATCGTCCCGGTCCGCCTAGAGCCAGTAACAACAGAAAGACCTTCGACTGGTGGCGAAACGTCACCGGAAAGATCTTTTGCATCCAATTTTCACCAGGAGAGGGCAAACCCATGAACATCTCCAGATTTTTTGTCGACCGTCCAGTCTTTGCTGGGGTCCTATCGGTCCTCATCGTTATCGCCGGCCTCATTGGCATGCGCGCGCTGCCTATTTCTGAATATCCGGAAGTCGTACCACCATCCATCGTCGTCCGCGCCACTTATCCGGGTGCGAACCCAAAGGTCATTGCAGAGACTGTGGCAACGCCATTAGAGGAGCAGATCAACGGCGTCGAGGACATGCTGTACATGTCCAGCCAGGCGACTTCGGATGGCGTCATGACACTGACTGTCACCTTCAAGCTGGGAACGGATCCGGACAAGGCGCAGCAATTGGTACAAAACCGCGTCTCGCAAGCCGAGCCGCGCCTGCCCGCGGAAGTAAGAAGCCTTGGCGTCTCCACGGTCAAAAGCTCGCCTGACCTGATGATGGTCGTGCATCTCGTGTCCCCGGGCAACCGCTATGACCTCACCTATCTGCGCAACTATGCCGTTCTCAACATCAAGGACAGGCTGGCCCGCATCGAGGGTGTCGGACAAGTCCAGATCTTCGGCGCGGGGGATTACTCCATGCGAGTCTGGATCGATCCTCAGAGGGCCGCCGAGCATGATCTTGCGGCGAGCGATATCAGCAACGCGATCCGCGAACAGAATGTTCAGGCGGCGGCTGGCACGATTGGTGCTTCTCCAAGCCCGAACGGCGTCGATCTGCAGCTGAATGTCAACGCTCAGGGCCGCCTTTCCACTCCGGAAGAATTCGGCAATATTATCGTCAAGAGCGGCACGAACGGTGAAATCACCCGTCTGCGTGACGTCGCGCGTGTCGAACTCGGTGCCGCAGATTATGCTCTGCGTTCGCTGCTTGACGGCGAATCCGCCGTGGCGATCCCGGTCTTCCAGGCCCCCGGCTCCAACGCCATCACCATTTCCGACCAGGTCGCTTCAACCATGCAGGATCTGCAAAAGGCTATGCCTGACGGTGTAAAATATGAAATCGTCTACGACACCACGCAGTTTGTCCGCGCTTCCATTGACAAGGTTATCGACACTCTGCTCGAGGCCATCGCGCTCGTCGTCATCGTCGTCATTCTCTTTCTGCAGACATGGCGTGCCTCGATTATCCCGCTGATTGCCGTTCCGGTATCGATCATCGGCACCTTCGCGGTCATGTATGTCTTCGGCTTTTCAATCAATGCGCTCAGCCTGTTTGGGCTTGTTCTTGCGATCGGCATCGTCGTGGATGACGCTATTGTCGTCGTGGAGAATGTCGAGCGAAACATTGAAAACGGCCTGTCGCCACGCGATGCCACCTATCGCGCCATGAGGGAGGTGTCCGGTCCGATCATAGCGATCGCGCTGGTACTTGTGGCGGTTTTCGTCCCGCTTGCCTTCATCTCGGGCCTTTCGGGACAGTTCTACCGTCAGTTCGCGCTTACCATCGCGATTTCTACGGTCATCTCAGCCATCAATTCCTTGACTTTATCCCCTGCGCTCGCTGCTCTTCTGCTGAAGGATCACCATGCGCCGAAGGATTGGTTGACCCGTGGCATGGACAAGCTGTTCGGTGGCTTCTTCCGTGGCTTTAACCGCGCTTTTGGCGCAGCGTCCAACGGCTACGGTAAAAGCGTCGGTGGCTTGCTCAACCGCAAAAGCATTGTAATGGTCGTCTATCTGGCTCTCGCCGGTGCTACATATGGCATGTTCAGTGCAGTACCCGGCGGCTTCGTCCCCGCGCAGGACAAACAGTACTTGATCGGTTTTGCCCAGTTGCCGGATGCCGCAAGTCTGGACCGCACGGAAGACGTCATCAAACGTATGAGTGACATCGCCATGCAGCAGCCAGGCGTGGAGCATGCTATTGCATTCCCTGGCCTGTCCATCAACGGCTTCACGAACAGCTCAAACGCGGGTGTCGTCTTCGTTGCATTGAGCCCGTTTGAGCAACGCAAGACAGCGGACCTCTCCGGCGGCGCCATTGCCATGGCGCTCAACCAGAAATTCGGCGCTATCCAGGACGCGTTCATCGCAATGTTCCCGCCACCGCCCGTCAACGGACTCGGCACTACCGGCGGCTTCAAGATGCAGATCGAGGACCGTGCGGGCTTTGGCTACCAGACGCTTGACGAGGTCACGAAGGCCTTTCTCGGGAAAGCCTATCAGACACCCGAACTGGCCGGCTTGTTCTCCAGCTTCCAGATCAACGTGCCCCAGCTCTATGCAGATCTCGATCGCGCCAAGGCCGAGCAGTTGGGTGTCTCAGTGACGGACGTTTTCGAGACGCTTCAGATTTATCTAGGCTCTCTTTACGTAAATGACTTCAACGCATTTGGTCGCACCTACAGCGTTCGCCTACAAGCAGATGCCCAATTTCGCTCGCAACCGGAAGATATCGGTCATTTGAAGGTCCGGTCATCTAACGGTCAGATGATCCCCTTGTCCGCACTGCTAAAGGTGGATGCCACGACGGGACCAGAGCGGACGACACGGTATAATGGCTTTCTTTCGGCCGACATCAATGGCGGCCCGGCCCCTGGCTTCTCCTCCGGCGAAGCCCAGGCCGCCATCGAACGCATCGCAAGCGAAACGCTGCCCTCGGGCATCTCCTTCGAGTGGACGGATCTGACCTACCAGCAGATTTTGGCCGGAAGCTCAGGCTTTCTCGTTTTTCCACTGGCGTTGCTGCTGGTCTATCTCGTACTGGCTGCGCAGTATGAAAGCCTCACTCTGCCGCTCGCGATTATCATGATCGTGCCAATGGGCGTGCTTGCGGCCATGACAGGTGTCTGGTTGACGGGCGGAGACAACAACATCTTCACCCAGATCGGGCTCATCGTCCTCGTCGGGCTCTCGGCAAAGAATGCCATCCTGATCGTTGAATTTGCGCGGGAGTTGGAGTTCGAAGGACGCTCACCTGTCGCTTCCGCAATCGAGGCAAGCCGACTTCGCCTCCGTCCCATCCTGATGACATCGCTCGCCTTCATCATGGGCGTAGTACCCTTGGTCATTTCCACTGGCGCAGGGGCGGAAATGCGCGCGGCCATGGGCGTTGCGGTATTTTCCGGCATGATCGGCGTCACATTCTTCGGCATCTTCATGACGCCTGTCTTCTACGTCCTCGTCCGCAGACTTTCGGGCAACCGACCGCTGGTCCAGCATAAGGAAGAGCCTGCCAACACAGACTATAAGATGAGCGAAGCCGTCTGAAATTACGGCTTGTCAAACAAATCCCCGGAAAGATGCGATCATTCCGGGGATTTTTACTAAATTCCGGTCACATGATAACGGTCTGGCAACAAGACTTCCCGGCGCTCGTGACAACTGCACGCGCCGCGAACATTCAGACAAAGTGCCCGGCCAGTAGCGCTTTCCAAGCAGGATATCTTCGTAGTTCGCCACCTGCCATTCAGTTGACACACTGAAGGGATTGAGAGGCAGAGCACCGAGCGTCTTGAGGCCTCCAAGCGTTGTCGATGCAGGGTTTTCGCTCGAGGGCGTCGACAGGGTTTGCCGGCCTGCCCGGCGTGATCGAGCACCGAACCGGAAAGGTATGATTCAGATCAGTACTGCGCGAAGTCAACATCGATTTTGCCGGCGAGATGGCCGAGCGTTTTGGAACGCCTACCATCATTGAAAGCGATGCCCATTCGGCCTGGCGTCACCATCCCCGGCGCCGACTTAGCGCAAGATGTAGAACCTGGGCGACGGCTGGCGATGATGGGTCTGGGGAGTGGCAGTAGTCGGCCGGCAACGAAGTCGAGGATGCCGGGAAGAGCACGCAATCCGCCACGATGAGGTTGTTTCGGTCGAATGATAGCTGCGTCGCGCTCACTCACTCCTTTAGCACAAGTTTATCATGAAGTTCCTTATGTCGCCATGCCTAGACAATGCCACCGGATCCGCCACGCTGTGAGGGCCGCTCACCTGCAACCTGTTTGCGATAGCCGCTGGAGCGGTAAGTCGCGATCGGGTCGATTGCCGCACCCGCCCTCCTTCGTGCTTCAGCAAGAATGGCCTCGACATCAGTGCGATAAGCGCGCTTCAGCGTATCGGACGCCATGAGCGCATCATTCTCCTGCTGGAACCCTTCGAGCGCCTGGCGGTCTACGAGCAATGCCTGCGCGTAGGCCCGGCGAATTTCGTTTGCGCTGGAGATCAGGCTTTCGATTGGATCGGTCACATTATGCGACTGGTCGATCATATGGGCGGGGTGGAATTGCTTCACGCCGCGATGCTCTGCATCCACCAGTTCGTTGAAGACGAGGAACAAGCGATAGGGCTCGATGGCGCCCGCATCGAGATCGTCGTCGCCATACTTGCTATCGTTGAAGTGGAAGCCGCCGAGCTTGCCGAACTGGATCAGACGCGCGACGATCATCTCGATATTGGTGTTGGGTGCATGATGCCCAAGATCGACAAGGCAGAAGGCCTTCTCACCCAGCGTGTTGGCGATCAGGTAATTCGTGCCCCAGTCTTGCACCACGGTCGAGTAAAAGGCGGGCTCATACATCTTGTGTTCGGAGAAAATCCGCCAGTCGTCCGGCAAAGCCTTGTAGATCTCGGCCATCCCGGCAAGGTAGCGCTCGAAGCTTTTGGTGAAATTGCTTTGGCCCGGGAAATTCGAGCCGTCGCCGATCCAGACGGTCAGGGCTTTGGAACCAAGTGCTCTACCGATCTCGATGCATTCGATGTTGTGCTCGACGGCCTGCTGGCGCGTTGCAGCATCCGTGTGGCTCAACGAGCCATATTTGTAGGAATGCTGCTGATCCGCACCGTCGGAGAAGGTATTAGAATTCATCGCATCGAAGCCGAGGCCAAGGGCGTCGGCGTGCGATTTCAGCCTTGCAGGATCTTCCTTATCCCATGGGATGTGGAGAGAGACGGTCGGCGTGGCAGCCGTCAGCTGGTTGATGACGGCACAGTCGTCCAGCTTGTCGAAGATACCGCGTGGTTCACCCAGGCCCGGAAATCGTGCAAAGCGGGTCCCACCGGTGCCGACCCCCCAGGAGGGAACGGCGACGAAAAATTCTGCGACCTTGGCGGTAATTGCATGGATATCGATATTGCGGCGCGACAGATGTTCACCGAGAGCCGAATAGTCGGCCTCATGAGCCTTCGCGCGCTTCTCGTTTTCGCGACCGACCACATCGGCGGCAATCCTAAGTTCCGTCATTTCATCCTCCCTCTGCACCACTTTTTTCAAACTGCCCGCACCGTCATTATTCTTGGCGCGCAGGACCGGAGCTCGATTGTGGAACTTGCTCTTTTGAACGTATCGGTCTCATCTGAGAGACGCCCGCGCGTTAACAGGCGGGCGTTTTAGCGTCAGCGCGTGAAGCTCTGGGCGTTGCCAGCATCGACATTGATAATGTTACCCGTCGATTTTGCGGAGGCGTCCGAGGCCAGGAAGTAGATTGCCTCGGCAATATCTTCCGGGAAGACGTTCAGCTTCAGCATGGAGCGCTTGCGATAGTGTTCTTCCAGATCGTCCACTTCGATCTTGGAGGATGCCGCACGCTGCTCGCGCCACTCGCCGTTCCAGATCTTCGAGCCACGCAGAACAGCATCGGGGTTGACCGTGTTGACGCGAATGCCGGAATCGGCGCCTTCAAGCGCCAGGCAGCGGGCAAGATGAATTTCAGCGGCCTTCGCCGTGCAATAGGCAGATGCATTGGGTGAAGATGCCAGACCGTTTTTGGACGCGACGAACACGACATTTCCGCCGAGCTTCTGACGTCGGAACAGACGGAAGGCTTCTCGCGACACGAGGAAATAGCCCGTTGCAAGAATGTCGATATTCTTGTTCCACATGGCAAGTGTGGTGTCTTCAACCGGTGCAGACGAGGCAATGCCCGCATTGGAAACAAGGATATCGATGCCGCCAAACTCGACGGTCGCCTCGGCGAACGCCCGAAGGACGGCATCTTCCTGCGTGACGTCCAGCTTGACCGTACGAACGGCATCAGCGCTGAACCTCTTTTCGAAATCACCCTTTGTGTTGTCGAGTGCACCTTCATCGATATCGGCAAGGACGACGCATGCACCCTCGCTTGCAAGCCGCTCTGCCGTGGCCCGGCCGATCCCGCCGGCGCCACCGGTGATGAATGCCACCCTCCCGGCCAGGCTCTTCGGCTTCGGCATGCGCTGAAGCTTTGCTTCTTCCAGTAGCCAGTATTCGATGTCGAAGGCTTCCTGTTCCGGCAGTCCCTTGTACTCCGAAACGGCGGAGGCGCCACGCATCACGTTGATGGCGTTGACGTAGAACTCACCGGCAATACGAGCCGTTGCCTTGTCCTTGGCAAAAGAGAACATACCCACACCGGGAATAAGGAAGATGACCGGATTCGGATCGCGCATCTTCGGCGAATTTGCGTGTTTGCAGCTCTCGTAGTAGCGGGTGTAGTCGGCGCGGTAGTCTTCAAGGGCCTGATCGAGGCCAGCCAGCAGCGCATCGACATCGGGTTTCGACGTATCGAGGTCGAGGATAAGGGGCCGGATCTTGGTGCGCAGAAAGTGGTCTGGGCAGGATGTTCCAAGCGCGCCGAGCGGTTTCAATTCCTTCGAGTTGACAAACTCCAGCACCGCATCCTGATCGTCGAAATGGCCCAGCTTGCGCTCGTCCTTCCCGATGCGTCCCCGAATTTCCGGCATGAGGCGCGCGGCGATCGCCCGCCGCTCTTCCTTGGGGAGGGCGCTCGCGACTGCACCGCCGAAAATCGTCTTACCTTCGGTCTTGGCGGCGAACCATTCGATCGCCTTGTTGATGATCGAAAGCGTCAGCTCGTAGCAGGCCTTTGCATCATTATCCCACGTGAACAAGCCATGGCTTTCCAGCACAACGCCCTTGGTATCAGGGTTTGCCTTGACGAAAGCTTCAAGATCGAGACCGAGCTGGAAGCCGGGGCGACGCCACGGTAGCCAGCCGATATCGCTGCCAAAAACTTCCTTTGTCAGTTCACGGGAGTTTTTCGAGGCCGCAATGGCAATGATTGCGTCGGGATGCATGTGATCGACATGATCGAAGGGAACGAAACCATGCAGTGGCGTATCGATGGAGGCGGCGCGCGGATTGAGATTAAACGTGCAATGGGGGAGGAAGCCGACCATACGGTCCTCATCTTCCACGCCGCGGTAAATGCCCTTCAGCGCTTCAAGCTTCTCCATGTAGAGGGTGGCGAAACCGTCAAGCTTGATCGTGCCGACATCGCCGCCAGATCCCTTGACCCACATGACACGGACTTTATTGCTGGTGAGCGGGTCGGTTTCCCAGACTTTGGCAGAGGTATTGCCGCCACCGTAATTGGTGATCCGTTTGTCTGCGCCGAGCAGGTTGGAGCGATACAGCAGCTTTCCCAGCTCATCCAGCGTTGCCGCATAAGCGTCGTCCCAGCGATTTTCGAGAAGACGGGTTTGTCCCATCGCAGTATCCTCCCACATCGATTGTCGCGAGTCTCTCAAAGGAACTCGCCTCCCTTAGGCGCAGATATCGCGCATCTAAAAGCGTCATGTCAATCAAAAACGATCATAAATTTTCATTGTGCGCCGCACCATTGATATTTTTGATCGAACTTGATTGACAACAAAAGAAGTTTACGAAAGATTGCGGTCAGGAGGACCCCATGTACGAGAGCGAACGCCATCGCATCATCTTGAGCGCCATACAGGAAAAGCCTGTTGTGACGGTGCAGGATATCGCCGAGCTGACGGATGCGTCGGAAGCGACGATCCGGCGCGATATTGCCTCTCTCCATGTTCAGGGAAAACTGCGCCGGGTGCGCGGCGGTGCCGAAGCGGTACATCCGCCACAGCTTGGAAATCTGGCGGCACGTCCCTTCCGCGTATCGGAATCGGTCAATATCGATAAGAAACGCGCAATTGCGCGCAAGGCCGTCGATTTGTGTGAGGAAGGTGACGCCATCATCATCAATGGCGGCACGACGACCTTCCAGATGGTGCATTACATGTCGGCCCGGCGCCTGCAGGTGATGACGAATTCTTTCGCCATTGCCGAGCATCTGGTGAAGCACTCGAAGTGCAATGTCAGTGTGCCCGGCGGTGCGATCTATCGCGACCAGAGCCTGATCCTGTCGCCTTTTGAAAATGATGCGATCCGCAATTTCTATGCGCGGCGTATTTTTATCGGTGCGCAGGGCGTGGGCGCGCTCGGCATCATGGAATCCGATGCAATGGTGATCCAGAGTGAGCAGAAGCTGATGCGCCAAGCAGAGGAGCTGATCGTCATGGTCGATTCCTCCAAGTTCCGCAAACGCTCCAGCCTGATCCTGACGCCACTGGACACGGTATCGACCATCATCACCGACGAGGACATTTCAGACGAGGCCGCACGCATGGTGGAGGCCGCGGGGGTGACGCTGGTCATCGCCGGAACAGCGGCCGCGCAGGCGGAGGACAAGCCGCCTACAGAGGAGGATTCCGCTTCGGTTGCTTGAGGAGCACCGAAGGGAAGGTTTTAACGGGAGGAAAAGGGAATGAAACTTACACGTAGAAAACTGACCCGCGCCCTGGCGCTCGGTGTGGCCTTGGGCGTTGCCGGTATGGGCAGCGTTGCACAGGCGAAAGACATGAAGATCGCGCTCGTGGTCAAGTCGCTCGGCAACGGCTTCTTCGAGGCAGCCAACAAGGGCGCGCAGGAAGCAGCCAAGGAGCTTGGCGGCGTCGAGATCATCTATACCGGCCCGACAACCACCACCGCTGAAGGCCAGATCGAAGTTATCAACTCGCTGATCGCCCAGGGCGTCGATGCGATTGCGATTTCCGCAAACGATCCGGACGCCGTGGTTCCGGCGCTGAAGAAGGCCGCACAGCGTGGCATCAAGGTCATCTCCTGGGATTCGGGCGTAGCACCGGAGGGCCGCATCCTGCAGCTCAACCCGTCCTCTAATGCGCTGATCGGCAAGATGTGCCTGCAGCTTGCAGCGGATCATCTCGAAGGTGGCAAGGGCGACTTCGCCATTCTTTCTGCCACAACCACCTCCACGAACCAGAATATCTGGATCGAGGAGATGAAGAAGCAGTTGAAGGACTTCCCCGGCCTCAATCTGGTGACGACCGTTTACGGCGACGACTTGGCCGACAAGAGCTACCGTGAAGCGCAAGGTCTGTTGACCTCGCAGCCAAACGTCAAGGTTATCGTCGCGCCGACGACCGTCGGTGTCTTGGCCGCATCGCAGGCCGTAAAGGATGCCGGCAAGATCGGCCAGGTCTATGTGACGGGCCTTGGCCTTCCTTCTGAAATGGCGGGCGCGATCAAGTCCGGCGCGACGAAGGAATTCGCCATCTGGAACCCGATCGACCTTGGCTATTCTGCAACGCAGATCGCCTACCACCTCGTCAAGGGTGATGCCGACGGCAAGCCCGGCTCGGAAATCGAAGCTGGCCGCATGGGCAAGATCAAGGTTGGCGAAAACAGCGAAGCCGCGATGGCCGATCCGTTCGTCTATGACGCGAAGAACATCGATCAGTTCTCCAAGATTTTCTGATCCTTGACGACATCTCCCGGCGACACCGACCGCCGGGAGATGTTTCCAACAGCCCTCAGTCGACGTCATCCTCGAGCTTGAACCAAGCATCGATCATGCATGCCGGATGTTTGCATCAGTAAACCCATCGGGATGCCGTTGAGTGAAGGCTTCGCTTTTTCTGCTCGATCATGAGCACGCAGGTCCGTGAGAAAATGACAGTAGAGACAATGACCGAAACGGCAGCGCTTTACGCGACGGAAGAGGAACGTTTGAACCCCGTTCTCGAGATGCGCGGCATCAGCCAGATTTTTCCAGGCGTAAAGGCCCTGGATAATGTCGACGTTCAGCTCTACCCCGGCCAAGTGACGGCACTGATCGGCGAAAACGGCGCGGGCAAATCCACGCTGGTCAAGATTCTGACCGGTATCTATCGGCCCAATGAGGGCGAGATCCTTCTGGATGGCAAGCCCGTTCAGTTTCAAAGCGCGCAGGATGCCATCGATGCGGGTGTAACCGCCATCCATCAGGAAACGGTTCTGTTCGACGAGCTTTCGGTTGGCGAGAACATCTTTCTCGGACATGCCCCCAGGGGCCGCTTTGGGCTGATCGATTGGAAAACGATCAACGAGAAATCCCGCACCTTGTTGGAGCGGCTGGAAAGCAAGATCGACCCCACCATCCGGCTGAAGGATCTGTCCATCGCACAGCGACATCTGGTGGCGATTGCCCGTGCCCTGTCGGTGGAGGCGCGCATCGTCATCATGGACGAGCCGACGGCGGCTTTGTCACGCAAGGAAATCGACGATCTTTTCCGCATTGTCGAAAATCTCAAGCGGCAGGGCAAGGCGATACTGTTCATCAGCCACAAGTTCGATGAAGTTTACGAAATTGCCGAAAATTACGCCGTCTTTCGCGATGGACGCATGGTCGGCGCGGGAAAGCTCGCCGCAACAGCCCAGGACGAAATCGTTCGGCTGATGGTCGGTCGCGATGTAAAGGACGCGTTTCCGAAACAAGCCGTCAACATTGGCGGCACGGTGCTGTCAGTCGATGATTACTGCCACGAAACGGAGTTTCGCGGCATCTCCTTCGAATTGAGACGGGGCGAAATTCTTGGGCTCTATGGCCTGATCGGCGCTGGGCGGTCGGAAGTCTGCCAGTCTATCTTCGGCATTACCCGACCTGCATCCGGCACACTGAAGCTGGACGGCAAAACCGTGACAATCGACTCACCCGAAGACGCAATCCGGGCCGGTATCGCCTATGTGCCGGAAGAGCGGGGACGTCATGGCCTGGCGCTGGAGATGCCGATCTACCAGAACATGTCTCTACCCTCCCTCTCCCGCACATCGCGCAAAGGCTTTCTGAAAGCGGCAAACGAGTTTGCGCTCGCACGCAAATATGCAACGCGCCTTGATTTGCGTGCAGCCGCGCTTTCCGTGCCTGTAGGAACACTGTCCGGTGGCAACCAGCAAAAGGTGGTGATCGGCAAATGGCTGGCGACTGCGCCGCGGGTCATCATTTTGGACGAGCCGACAAAAGGCATCGACATCGGCTCGAAAGCCGCTGTCCACGGCTTTATCAGTGAATTGGCGGCGGAGGGCCTGTCCATCATCATGATCTCGTCCGAACTGCCGGAAATCCTTGGCATGTCCGACCGCGCGATCGTGATGCGTGAAGGGTTGACGGCCGGCACATTCGACCGGGCGGAGTTCTCGCCGGAAAAGCTGGTGCGCGCCGCCACCGGAAATGCGTGAGGGGAAATGCGCATGAAGACACTTTTGAAGAACCGTGAATGGCTGCTGGCAGGCATCATCATTCTGCTCATCATCGGCTTTTCGCAGCGGTCTGCGGGCTTTGAGAGACCAGCCAATCTTGTCAATATCTTCAACGATACCTCGATCCTGATCATTCTGGCCTTGGGACAGATGACGGTGATACTGACGAAATCGATCGATCTGTCGGTGGCGGCCAATCTTGCATTTACCGGCATGGCGGTGGCGATGACCAATGCCGCATTCCCAGGCGTGCCACTTCCCCTCCTGATCGCCATGGCTGTCGGCATCGGAGCGCTGCTCGGTTCGATTAACGGTATTCTCGTCTGGTGGCTTGGCCTTCCCTCCATCGTGGTGACACTTGGTACACTCACCATCTATCGCGGCATGGCCTTCGTTCTGTCAGGCGGCGCATGGGTCAACGCCCATCAGATGTCCCCGACATATCTCAACGTGCCCCGAACGCCGGTCCTCGGAATACCGATTCTCTCCTGGGTGGCAATTCTCGTCATCCTCGCTGCCTGGATCATCCTGAAGCGGACCTCCTTCGGTCGTGCGGCCTATGCGTCTGGGGGCAACCCGAACGCTGCGATCTATGCGGGCATCGATGTAGGTCACACGCGCTTCCTCGCCTTTGTACTGTCCGGAGCGCTGGCCGGTCTCGCAAGCTATCTATGGGTGTCGCGATACGCCGTTGCCTATGTGGATATCGCTCAAGGCTTCGAGCTGGACAGTGTTGCGGCCAATGTAATCGGCGGCATCTCGATTGCAGGCGGCATAGGCTCGGTGCTTGGCGCCGTCCTTGGCGCGCTTTTTCTCGGCGTCATCAAGAATGCGCTTCCGGTAATCGGCATCTCGCCCTTTGCGCAGATGGCGATCTCCGGCATCGTCATCGTTCTCGCCGTCGTCTTCAATGCGCGCGCAGAAGCTCGCAAGGGGCGCATCATCTTGCGCGACAGAGCCGCCACCGAACAGAGCAAGGAGGCTGCGGCATGAGCGTGGATCATTCGCAACCGCAGATGTCATCCCGCATCATTCCAGATAAGCTGGGCACGCCTCTGCGCCGCATTATGGCAAGCTGGGAATTGCTGTTACTTGGTGTGGCTATCCTTATCTTCATCGCCAACTCGCTGGCCTCGCCGTATTTTCTCGACGCTTGGAATCTCTCAGACGCGACTTTTAACTTCACCGAGAAGGCGATGATCGCCTTTGCCATGGCGCTTCTCATTATCGCTGGTGAAATCGACCTGTCGGTTGCCGCCATCATCGCACTCGCCTCCACTGCTATGGGTTACGCGGTACAATTGGGTGCGGGAACGCCTGAGCTGGTGGCAATCGGCATTGGCGTTGGCTTGGCCTGTGGCGCTTTTAATGGCTTTCTTGTTGCCGGACTTAAGCTTCCGTCCATCGTCGTCACCATCGGCACCATGAGCCTGTTTCGCGGCGTTTCCTACATGGTTCTCGGCGACCAGGCCTTTGGCAAATATCCCGAAGACTTCGCTTACTTCGGCCAGGGCTACGTGTTCTGGGCGATTTCGTTCGAATTCGTACTGTTCGTCCTGATGGCGATCGCCTTTGCGATCCTACTACATGCGACGAATTTTGGACGACAGGTCTATGTCATCGGCAACAATCCATTCGCCGCAAGATTTTCCGGCGTCCCCGTGGAGCGCGTCAAGTTCATTCTCTTTCTCATTACCGGCTTGATGAGTGGTATTGCCGCTGTGTGTCTGACTTCGCGGCTCGGCTCCACACGCCCCTCCATCGCTCAAGGGTGGGAGTTGGAAGTCGTGACGATGGTCGTGCTCGGGGGCGTGTCGATCCTGGGCGGCTCCGGAACAATCGGCGGAGTGGTGATTGCCGCTTTCGTCATGGGGCTGGTTACATTCGGTCTTGGTCTCCTCAACGTCCCCGGCATTGTCATGTCGATCTTTGTCGGCCTTCTGTTGATCATCATCATCGCCATTCCAATCGTCGTGCGTCGCATGAAAGCCATGAGGTGAATAATGCCAGAGCTTGAAAAACACGCGTTCAAGATGAAGCTATTTGCGGGCAAGGAAGCGGAATACAGGAAGCGTCACGACGAGATTTGGCCGGAGCTCGTAGACCTGCTGCACGAGGCTGGCGTGACCGATTATTCGATCCACCTCGACCCTGAGACCAATGTGCTCTTTGGCGTCCTTACACGTCCGAAAGATCACGGCATGGCGGCGCTGCCCCACCATCCCGTGATGAAGAAATGGTGGGCACATATGGCCGATATCATGGAAAGCAATCCGGATAACTCTCCAGTCGCGACCGATCTCGTTACCGTCTTTCATCTGCCATGAGCCAGCCGATCCAAACCGTTGCCGTCATCGATATCGGCAAGACGCATGCCAAATTGATCATCGTTGATGGCGAAAGCGGCCAAGAACTGGCATCCTGCAAGATTGCAAACAGGATCGTCAGCGGTCCGCCATATCCGCATTACGATACCGATGCGCTGTGGCGTTTCATTCTGGGAGGGCTTGCCGGACTGCACAAGGCGCCCGGCTATCAGGCAATCTCGATCACCACACATGGCGCAAGTGCAGCGCTCCTGAATGCTTCGGGGGATTTGGCGTTGCCCGTTCTCGATTACGAGTTCGCATTCCCGGACAAGATTGTCCAAGCCTATGAGACGATCCGCCCGGATTTTGCGGAGACATTTTCGCCGCGGCTGACAGGAGGTCTGAACCTCGGTGCGCAGCTCCACTATCAGCGTACGTGCTTTCCTGAGGAGTTCGCCTCCGTCGCGACCATGCTAACCTACCCGCAATATTGGGCCCACCGCTTGACCGGCATTGCTGCGAATGAGGCCACCTCGCTCGGCTGCCACACCGATCTATGGCGCCCCTTTGAGAGAAGCTACTCAAGCCTCGTTGCGCGTCTCGGTATTGCCGACCTTATGGCGCCCATCCGGTCTGCTTTCGATGTTCTGGGAGAAACGACGCCTGCCGTCACAGAGCAACTCGGCCTTCCCGCACCGGTTCCCGTCTATTGCGGGATCCATGATTCCAATGCTTCATTGCTCCCGCATCTCGTGGGTTTTGGCATTCCCTGCACCGTCGTTTCGACCGGCACATGGGTGGTGTGTTTTGCCGCTGGCGGACAGGCGGTCGATCTTGACGAAAAGCGTGACACGCTGGTCAATGTGGATGCATTCGGAAAACCCGTGCCTTCTGCCCGGTACATGGGTGGCCGGGAATGGGAACTGGTCAACAAGACCTTAGGGCCAGTCACACCGGAATCAGAGTGGGCGTCGGTAAACGACGTGATAGCGCAAGGCCAGATGCTGCTCCCGAGTGTCGTCAGCGGCACCGGCCCGTTTCCGGGCACGACGGGCGGGTGGCGCAATGAGCCACAAACGGATGAAGGCCGGCGCGCGGCTGCCAGCCTCTACCAAGCTTTGATGACGATGACCTGCCTCGACCTGATTGGATCACGCGGCCCTATCGTGGTGGAAGGCCCCTTTGCCGCCAACCGCGTGTTCTGCGCAGCACTCGCCACCTTTTCCGCCCGGAAGGTGTACGCCTCGGCCTCGCACACAGGCACATCGCTTGGCGCCAGCTTTCTCACCGGAACAAAGTCGAATGTGCCTGTCGAGCGAGTGAGCGACACGATTGCAAACCTCGCTGCCTATGCCGAAACGTGGCAGAAAATGGCAGGGTGAACACAAAACACCCCACACCTTTGACCGCATCAGCTCTGCTTGACGAATTCTCCGCCCTTGATGATGAACGGCATGTGCTTACCCTGACCGGTCAAAAGTGAGAGATCGTCGAGTGGGTTGCCTTCCACGACGATCAGATCGGCGTAAGCCCCTGGCGCCACAGCTCCCAGTTTGCCTTCAAAACCTAGTGCCTTTGCCGCATCAAGCGTTGCAGAGCGAATGACATCTGCGGCCGGTAGATGTTGGCCGCGAAGAACGAACTCCTCCGACTGATGCTCGTGCATCTCACCCAGCAAATCCGTACCATAGACCATGGTCACGCCCGCCTTTTGCAGCACTTTCAGCGCCTCGAAGCCAGCGCTGCGCACATCCTCGATCTTGGCGACAGAGACTGGCGGCAGGCCGAGCGAAGCGCCGTCCTTTGCCAGGCGATCATAGACGATGTTGGTCGGCACGACGAAGGCACCGCGTTCCTTGGCAAGTTTTGCCGTCTCCGGCGTGATCAGGTTGCCGTGCTCGATCGACTTAACCCCGCATTCGATCGCGCGGCGAATGGCGGCATCGGTGTAAAGATGGGCAGCCACGTAAGTCTGCGCGTTCTCGGCCTCTTCAACGGCGGCGAGCACCTCTTCTTTTGAAAAGCCTAGGTTTGCAATCGGATCGGTCGGCGAAGACACGCCGCCATTGGCCATGAGCTTGATGAACTGTGCGCCACCTTTGACCTCTTCACGACAGGCCTGGCGAACTGCATCGACCCCATCGCAGATGCGACCGAGCGCACCCAGTTGGTCAGGATAATGCTCGACCGAACGACGATTGAACCGGCCTCGGTAATCGGTATGGCCGCCCGTCTGGGACAGCGCCTTGCCGCAGATGATCAGTCTCGGGCCAACAATCGTGCCCTCGTGAAGCGCTTCAACCAGACCGTGATCGGCACCGCCGAGGTCACGAACCGTGGTAAAGCCACGCATCAGCATCGCCTTCATGATGGTCGCTGAGCGCAGCGCCACCAGAGAATTCGGCAGATCCGCATTGGCTCCAAGGTCGAGTTTGGTGGCGATGACATGGACATGTCCATCAATCAATCCCGGCATGAGGATCTTGCCAGCCAGATCGACAACTCGGTCGGCAGTGGCCGAGAGCGCCGGGCCAACTTCGATGATCAAATCGTCACGGATGAGCACATCCGTGGGAGCGGTCGGTTCACCCTGCGATCCATCAACGATGCGGGCGTTTTTGAGAAGAATTGAACTCATTGGATTCACTTTCGATCGATGTCTTAGAAAGGCGCACAGCGGCTCAACGCTGGTTCGCTGCCAGCAAGAAGTATGGAACCAACCACGGCGCTAGCGCCTCCGCACGGTCCAGATGA
Source organism: Rhizobium sp. 22-785-1 (assembly GCF_053521965.1). Taxonomy (NCBI): domain Bacteria; kingdom Pseudomonadati; phylum Pseudomonadota; class Alphaproteobacteria; order Hyphomicrobiales; family Rhizobiaceae; genus Rhizobium; species Rhizobium sp. 22-785-1. Next base: position 78,494 of record NZ_JBNWDI010000006.1, read on the forward strand.
CGCTCGTCATAAACTCCAGCGCGATGGGTCAGATTGATCGTGCCAATGCAGGAGCCATCGAAAACAACGGGCACGTTGATCTGCGTGCCGCCGCCAAGACTTGCGATGAGTTCATGGTCAAAAAAGGCCCATTTGATGCCGTCCATATCCTTGGCGAGAAAACTCTTGTGCTGCCCGATAACGTGGCGGCCCCAAGGGGTGTCCGTCATAGGCTTACGGCCCGAGACCGGATAATGCTCAGGGTCCGAGGAGTAGATGCGGACGACTTCACCACCATCGACCGCGAGCAGCGTGAAGAGGACATGTCCCACCTCGCGCTGGAACAATTCGTCGAGTGCCTGAAAGAAGGGTGCTGGCTGATCGGGCAGCTTCATGGCTTCGTAAAGGCTGATCTCATTGTGCATGTCGTGATCCTTTTTGCTGATGAGGGAGCAGCAATTGCCGCTCCCTTATGTGCCTGGAACGCCATGCGTCCTATTGGGCGCTCGAAGGACGCTCCATCTTCTTCGATCTAAGCCTCAACGCGCGGCAAACTCTTCCGCCTCGATTTCCTCCAGCGACCGGTTCTTTGTCGGAATGCCGAGAAAGAGCACGGACATCGCACCGATGAACAGGATGACGGTCGTCATGCCGAAGACACCAGCGAAACCGCCAATCGGATAGACGGCTCCCACGAGGATCGGTGCTGCAATTCCTCCGATACGTCCGATGGCCGAGGCGGTGCCGACGCCGGTGGCACGGATGCGCGTTGGAAACACTTCCGGCGTGTAGGCGTATTCTCCAGCGGCAACGCCATTGATGAAGAAGGAGAGTGTCATGGCAAGCGCGATGACCTGCGTATCACCGGTGGCAAAAGCAAGCGAGAGCGCCGAAACAGCTGCCAACGCCATATAGAGCACGATCGTATAGGGACGACCGATCTTCTCGCAGAACCAAGCGGCTGTGAAGTAACCAGGGATCTGTGCGGCATAGATCAGAATCGAGAAGGAGAAGCTTTTGGTCATGGTCATGCCACGCTCGACGAGCAGGCTCGGGATCCATGTCATGAAGGCGTATATGCTGAAAGTGACCGATACCCAGAGAAGCCAGGTCATGATGGTGATGCGCAAGAAGCGTGGCGACAGCAGCGCCTTGAAGTTAGCCATCAGCGAGGTGTTGGGCGTTGCAGAGACCTGCGCCGCAGGTTCCGGTGCAGGCAGAACGATGCCGCGCGCCGCATATTGCTGCTCGATGCCAGTGACGATGTCGTTTGCTTCCTGATGACGGCCCTGGCTTTCCAGCCAGCGTGGCGATTCCGTCAAGCCACGGCGCCACCACAAAACCACGATGACCGGCATCGCGGTGACGATCAGAGCGTAACGCCAGCCGTCGTCAGAGGCGGGCACAAGCAGATATCCAAGAACTGCCGAAATGACGAAGCCGAAGGAGAAGAAGGCTGCGAGCGAAGCCGTAAATCGTCCACGATACTTGGCGCCAACGAATTCGGAGAGGAACGGCGCGATGATCGCCGCCTCGGCACCCATGCCGATACCGCCGACGACGCGCAAGGCAAAGAACTGGTGCCAGTCATTAACGGCAGCGCCGGCAAGACTTGCCAGGCAAAAGAGGACGAGCGCCCAGAGCATGACGTTCTTGCGGCCATAGCGATCGCCGATCGCACCGGCAATGAGAGCGCCGATGAGGAAGCCTACATAGGTGCTGCTGGCAAGATAGCCGACCTGAAGGCTCGTCAGTTGCCACTGCGCCCGAAGTGCCGGAAGCAGGAAAGCGATAATGCCCGCGTCCCACGCCTCGAACATGTAGCCCAGCCCGCCCATCATGAGGAGCTTGTATTGAAAGCGCCCCACGGGCAGCCTCTCCAGTCTTGCAGCAGTATTATACATTTTTGGTTCCCACCATTATAGTGTGTCACCTCCGCCGCGTTGCGGATGGTGTGCGCGTCTTTTCGTCGCGCAACATTTTTTGCACGGGAACGATTATTAATGCAATATGCAAAAAACGCTGCAGACGATTTTGCGGGAACGCTAGAGGACTGGCTGCGTCATCTCGATGAGAAATTTTCGCTGACGCCAGCAGCGCACGAGGTGATACAGGCCGTGATCAACGACCCGCGGCACGCCTCTTTTGCATCCGCCGCCGAACTTGCTCAAAAGGCTTCCGTCAACGTTGCGACGATCACGCGAACCGCGCAGAGTCTTGGTTTTTCAGGATGGCCGGAGCTTCGCCAGGAAATCCGTACACGCTTCATGAGCAAGCTTTCGGCACCTGAGGTCAGCGTCGTCCACCAACAGGAAACCGGCAATGAGCGCCCGTTCGATGCGGCTATGAATCGGCAGATCGAGCAACTGACGGCGTTGCGTCGGCGTACCGACCGCAACTCGATCAAAGAGATTGCAAAACTTATTGCAGGCGCAAAACGCAGAATCGTTCTTGGGTCGGGCAGCTTCGCTTCGATTGCCAATATACTCGCGCACCACGCCACGCTTTGCGGCTACCGCATGGAACTGGCGACCGACGGGGTAATGATCGCCAATGCGCTAGGCGATGTGAAGGAAAACGATGTCGTCATCATCTTCACCTTCTGGCGCCTCTACAATTCCGCAATCAGAGCTGCCGCTCAGGCCAAGGCCAAGGGCGCAACCACATGCGTGATCACTGACGCTGCCGTGGATGCGCTGGCAAAAAATGCCGACTATTTGCTGCTGGCGCCAGCAGAAAGCACCTCATTCTACGCGACCGTCGTCCCCGGCATCGGGCTTGCGGAAGCCATCTCTGCAGAGTTGGGCGCGCTAAACCCTCAAATGAGCGCACGCTCCATCGCCGATTTCGAGGAGCAATGGCAACACCAGGACCTGCTCTTCACCAAAACAGCGCCTATGGCTGGGAAGCCTTTTGATCAGCTTTGAAATCGAGCGAGTGCAGGGCGGAGCCGTATTTTGCTTCTTTGTCGTCGACGTCAAACCCGCTCAAGAGCAATTGCGATGCCCTGCCCGACGCCGATACACATGGTGGAAAGCGCGTAACGCGCTCCGGACAAGCCCAATTGAAGCGCCGCCGTGCCGGCAATGCGGGCACCGGACATGCCGAGAGGATGTCCGAGAGCGATTGCTCCGCCGTTGATGTTGACGCGCGGATCGTCATCGGCGATGCCGAGATCACGCAGCGTCGCCAGGCCTTGGGAGGCGAAGGCTTCGTTGAGTTCAATGACGTCGATCTGCTCTTGCGAAAGGCCAAGCCGGGCGAGTAGCTTCTTCGATGCCGGAGCCGGGCCGAAACCCATGATCCGCGGAGGAACGCCTGCCGTCGCGCCACCCAGAATGCGGGCTATGGGTGTCAGTCCGTGCTTTCTGGCGGCTGCCTCCGAGGCGACAACAAGTGCTGCCGCGCCGTCATTGACGCCAGAGGCATTGCCGGCTGTCACCGTCGCGCCCTCGATTTTGTTGACCGGCTTCAGCTTGGCGAGCGCATCGATCGATGTCGTACGTGGATGCTCATCGCGATCGACAAGGACAGGATCGCCTTTCCTTTGTGGCACGCTGACCGGCGTGATTTCTTTTGCTAGGCGGCCATTGGCCTGCGCTTCGGCAGCCTTTGCCTGGCTTCGCACGGCAAAGGCATCCTGATCTTCGCGCGAGATATTGAAGTCGATCGCGACATTATCGCCGGTTTCCGGCATCGAATCGACGCCATATTGCGTCTTCATCAGCGGGTTGACGAAGCGCCAGCCGATGGTGGTGTCATAGATTTCCGCATTCCGCGAGAAAGCAGACTCTGCCTTTGGCATAACGAAAGGCGCGCGGCTCATCGATTCCACACCCCCGGCAATCATCAACTCGGCCTCGCCCGACTTTATCGCCCGAGCGGCGGTAATGACGGCATCCATGCCTGAGCCGCACAGGCGGTTGATCGTGGTACCCGTGATAGAAACCGGCAGGCCTGCCAGCAGCAGCGACATGCGCGCGACGTTGCGATTGTCCTCGCCCGCCTGGTTGGCGCAGCCATAGATGACATCATCGACGGCATCGAAATCGACGGTCGGATAAAGCGCTATCAGGGCTTTCAGCGGCACCGCACCGAGATCGTCGGCACGAACCGATGACAAGGATCCGCCGAAACGGCCGATGGGCGTGCGGAGATAGGCACAGATAAGGGCTTCGGTCATTTCTTTACTCCTTACAGGTCCGGGACCACAAGGTCAGCGACCTGACCATCGATATGGAGCTTCGCGCCCGTCATGGCCTGAAGCTCTTCCATGGTCATGGTGGCAAGCTTCTCCCGGAGAACGAATTTGCCATTCACAATGTCGATAACGGCATGGCTGGTGTAGATACGGGTGATGCAGCCGACGCCGGTGAGAGGAAACGTGCAGCGCTCGACCAGCTTCGGTTTGCCATCCTTGGTGACGTGCTCGGTGATGACCACCACCTGTTTTGCACCATGGACAAGGTCCATCGCTCCGCCCACGGCAGGCACGCCCTTGGAGCCGACACGCCAATTGGCAAGATCGCCATTCTCCGCAACCTGATAAGCCCCGAGAATCGCCACATCCAAATGGCCGCCGCGCACCATGGCGAAGCTGTCGGCGTGATGGAAGAAGGCCGCGCCGGGTTTCAGGGTGATCGCCTTCTTTCCGGCATTGATGAGGTCCCAGTCTTCCTCACCAGCGGGCGGCGCTTCACCGAAGTTCAGGACTCCATTCTCGGTGTGGAAAATCGCCTCGCGGCCCTTCGGCTGGAACTTTGCGACCATTTCCGGAAAGCCGATGCCAAGGTTTACATAGGCACCATCGGCAATATCTTGCGCGGCGCGCCAGGCGATCTGCGCATTGGAAAGCTTGATATCGTCGCGGACGTCGATGCTGGTTGCGTCGCTCATGCGTAGGCCACTCCTGCTCGGATCAGTTCTTCTTCCTGCTGAGGATTATTCACCTCCACGACCCCATCGACGAAGATGCCCGGTGTGATCACCTGCTCTGGATCGATCTCTCCGGGTGTCACGATCTTCGACACCTGCGCGACAGTCTTTTTGGCCGCCATGCACATCAGCGGGTTGAAATTGCGCCCGGCCAGCCGGTAGGTGAGATTGCCATGCGTGTCGCCGAGATGCCCCTTGACCAAGGCTATATCGGCCTTCAACCAGCGCTCCTGCACATAGCTGCGACCATCGAACTCGGCAATCACCTTGCCGTCGGCAAGTTCGGTACCGAAACCTGTCGGCGTATAGAACGCCGGAATGCCTGCACCGCCAGCGCGAATGCGCTCGGCAAGCGTACCCTGTGGCACCAGTTCCAGCTCGATTTCGCCGGTGAGATAGCGATCCGTAAAGGCGCGGGGATCGGATGAGCGGGGGAAGGAGCAGATCATCTTGCTGACCATGCCCGCATCGATCATCGCCGCGATACCGATACGACCATTCCCGGCATTGTTGTTGATGACCGTGAGCCCCGACGGTTTGCCTGTCGCCTTGAAGCGATCGATCAGGGCATGAATGAGTTCGATCGGCGCGCCGGAGCCGCCAAAACCCCCGATCATGATTGTTGCGCCGTCGTCGATGTCAGCCACGGCATTCGCCAGGCTGTCGATCCTCTTATCCATGTCATTTCCTCCAGCAGCCTTGTCTTTTCCGCCTGAGGCTCAGGTAAATCCCAACGCGGCTCGACATCAAGTCCGTTTGTGCGATATATGATATTTGTTCGATTATCGCACATCACTGAAAGGGTGACATATGATTGTGAAAGGACGCGATATGATGGGCGGGCTCGCCAAGGGGCTGAGCATCATCGAAGCTTTCAGCGCCGAGCGACCGAGATTGTCGATTTCCGAAGCAGCAGACATCGCCGAGCTTGATCGCGCGACAGCAAGACGCTGCCTTTTGACGCTGGCCGAACTTGGCTACGCCGCCTATGACGGAAAATTCTTCACGGTCACACCAAAAGTGCTGCGCCTCGGTACAGCTTGTCTTGCCACAATGCCCCTGCCTCGCATCGTGCAACCCTTTCTCGATCAAATGTCGGAAAACATCGGACAAAGCACATCCGTGTCGATCCTTGACGACATCGAGATCGTCTATGTCGCACGTGCCGCCCAGCGTCGTGTCATGTCGATTGCGCTGATGCCCGGATCCCGGCTACCCGCCTATTGCACCTCCATGGGTCGGGTCCTTCTGTCTTCTCTCACAGTAGAAGATCGTCGCGTCCTACTGGAACGCTCGGCGATCACCGCCCGCACACCGATGACACTGACTGATATCGATGCCCTTCTGGCGGAGATCGAAGAGACCGCGGCCCGTGGTTATGCAATGATCGATCAGGAGGTCGAGGTCGGCCTGCGTTCGCTGGCCGTGCCGCTGAGGAACGTGCGAGGTAAGACGGTCGCGGCCCTCAATGTCGGTGTCGCCGCCTCCGCGGGGTCCATGCAGGAGTTGGTCGAGCGCTATCTACCTACGCTCACTGCGGTGCAGATGGAGTTAAAAGGGCTTCTCGTCTAAGCGCGCCTTCGTTCCTTCCAAAGGCAAACCGACGTAGTTTTCGGCAAAACTCGCCTGTGCCCGCGGTGAGCTTCGCAGATAGCTGAGTTCGGCCACCTGCATCCGTCGCTCGAAAGCCCCCGTTTCGGGGAAACGATGCGTAAGGGTGGTGAACCACCAGGAAAAACGCTCAGCCTTCCAGACGCGCCCCAGTGCCCGCGCCGAGTAGGCATCGATGCCCGCAGCCGAGCGCTCGCTGTAGAACTCCGCCAGCGCCTCGCCCAGCATGGTCACGTCAGAGACTGCGAGATTGAGGCCCTTTGCCCCGGTCGGTGGCACGATATGGGCAGCGTCTCCCGCCAGGAACAATCGGCCATAACGCATTGGTTCGGCGACAAAGCTGCGTAGCGGCGCGATGCTCTTTTCGAAGGAAGGTCCGCGCTGAAGCCTTGCGCCGAGATTGGGTCCGAGACGCACAGCCAACTCATCCCAGATGCGCTCGTCCGGCCAGTCTTCCAGCCGCTCACTCATGTCGCATTGAATGTAATAGCGGCTGCGTGTCATGGAGCGCATAGAGGCAAGCGCAAAGCCACGCTCGTGACTGGCATAGACAAGTTCCTCGCTAACAGGCGGGCGCTCGGTGAGAATGCCGAGCCAGCCAAAAGAATAGACCCGCTCGAATGTGCGCAGCACGTGGCTGGGGATCGCTTGACGACTGACGCCATGGAACCCGTCGCAGCCAACCACGAAATCGCAATCAACCCGGACCTCGCCGGACGGCGTGCTGCAGGTCACGAAAGGCTTCTCGGTGTCTATGTCGTGGAGAGCGACATCGCTTGCTTGGAAGAGGATGTTCAGGCCCCGCGCCTCCGCAGCCTCGAAAAGGTCGCGCGTTACCTCCTGCTGGCCATAAACCGTGACGCAGGCACCGCCCGAGGCTTGTTCGAGATCGATACGGAAATCATCGCCATCGGCGGATAGATGCGTGCCGGAATGGCGCAGTCCTTCCTCGCGCAAGCGCTGATCAAGCCCGAGGCGGGACAGGCAGTCTACCGTCCCTTGTTCCAGAACCCCCGCTCGCACCCGCCCCTCGACATAGGCGCGGGTCTGCCGCTCAATCACCACTGTCTCGACACCGGAGGCGTGGAGGAGGTGGGCAAGGATAAGTCCGGCGGGGCCGGCTCCGACGATAGCGACTTGTGTGCGCATGGTTGTCTCCTAACTGGCTGCGCCATTTGGCGGCGCTGCTCGATGCGGATTTATGGGACGCTCAGGCGAAAAGGCTCTCCCGGAGCTTATTCTTGCGGATTTTACCCGTGCTGGTCCGGGGAAGTTCCGTGACGATCCGGAAGTGCTTTGGCACCTTGAAGCGGGCAAGCCGCGCCTCGCAATGGGCACGAAGCTCGCCCTCGGCTTCTTCGTGTCCCGGCGACAGGATGACGAAGGCATGGCCCGTCTCGCCCCAGCGCGGGTCCGGCACGCCCACGACCGCTGCCTGAAAGACTGCTGGATGTTCGGCAAGAACGCTCTCGATCTCGACCGGATAGACGTTCTCACCGCCCGAAATGAACATGTCCTTGCGGCGATCGACGATGGTTACGAAACCATCGGAGTCACGAAGTCCAATGTCGCCGGTGCGTAGCCAGCCATCCGGGGTGAACGCGGTCTCGTGCTCTTCCGGTTTGTTCCAGTAGCCGGGCGTGACGTGCGGACCTTTGACGATAATCTCGCCAGCGGTTCCATCCGGCACGTCCCGGTCATCGCCATCGATTATCCGAATCGCAGTGGCAGGCCCCGCTTGACCGACGGCGCCGGCATGAGCAGAGATCAGCGCCGGATCGAGCGGCATGCCAAGGATCGTTCCGGCCTCGGTCATGCCATAGCCGTCCACCATGGCAACGCCGCGCTCGAGCCACCAGCGGATATTGGCAGGCGGGTTCGGAGCGCCGCCGGTGAAAAGTGCGGCAAGCGACCAATTCTCCGGCTGGAAGCCATCAGCGTCCTTCAATGCGGTGGCCATCTGCGGAACGCAGAAATAATGGGTGATGCCGAGAGCGCGGTCTGCAAGCCGGGCATTGGTCACAACCGGATCGAAGCCGGATGAAACGAGCACCGTGCCGCCCTGAACCAGTGGTGGCCAGACCGAGGTCACAAGGCCAATGACATGGAAGAAGGGCGATTCTGCAAGAAAGACCGACTCCGACGACACATGCCCCAGCACGCCGAAATTGACGCCAGTGAAGAACAGTGTCTGAGGCGTCAGAATGACGCCCTTCGGCACTCCGGACGTCCCGGAGGTGTAGAGCAGGACGCAAGGCTGGTCGGCATCACGCGAAGAGCCCCGCTCGCCTGGCGCCGCGGTTTCATAACGTGCGGTAAAGGCGGCGATACCAAGCAGTCTTGCGTCGTCTGGCACCGTAAAAGCGGCGGACGATCTATCAACGAGGATGAGCGTTGGGGTGCAGTCGGCGAGGATCGCATTGATTTCGGGAGCGGCAAGCCGCCAGTTCAGCGGCGTGAAGATAAGGCCAGATCGCAGACAGGCCTGCTGCGCGATCACAAGGTCGGCGGAATTGCGGGCAATTGTCGCCACTCTGTCGCCTGTCTTAAGGCCAAGTGCTTCGAGTGCTGTCCTTGCCTGCTCGATCGCCCGGTCCAGGCCCCTGTAGGTCCAGCGCCGTCCTGACGCCAGATCGACTAGGGCGAGTTTGTCCGGGCGCGCCTGCGCATGCAGGCCCACCGGATCGGGGGCTAGCCAGTTGTGCATGATGTTGGTCCTCCTCCCAGTAAAACCGCTATCAGCTGTGGGTTTTGCTCTTGTCGTAAGAGCCGAGGCCCGGCTTGTAGGTCTTCTCGTCGATAAACTGGCGGATGCCTTCCTTGCGACCTTCATTATCGTAGGAGTTGGCGGCCTCCTGGGCGCGCACGAGATAATCCTCAGCGTCGTCATAGGTCATGACGCCGACGCGGCGCACCGCATCCTTGGTGGCCTTAAGCGCGACCGGGTTCTTGGCCAGCAACACCTTGGCAACCTCTTTCACCCGGTCCTTCAGAGAGGCAAGCGGCAGGCTTTCGTTGACGAGGCCCCAGGAAGCGGCCTTCTGACCGTCGATAGGCTCACCCAGCATGGCGTGATACATGGCCTGGCGGAAGGGCATCAGCTCTACCGCTACCTTGGTTGCGCCACCGCCCGGCAAAATGCCCCAGTTGATCTCGGAAAGGCCAAACTTGGCCTCATCCGCCGCAAAGGCCAGATCGCAGGCGAAGAGCGGACCGTAACCGCCACCGAAGCACCAGCCATTGACCATGGCAATGGTCGGCTTCTGGTACCAGCGTAGACGACGCCACCAGCCATAGCTCTCGCGCTGGCTCTGGCGCACGCCAGCGAGACCCTTGGCCTCGGTTTCGCGGAAATATTCCTTGAGATCCATGCCAGCCGTCCAGGCTGTGCCTTCGCCGCTGAGAACAAGAACGCCGACATCCTCGCGGAATTCCAGCTCGTCCAGCACCTCCATCATCCGGCGGTTCAGCTCGGGGCTCATCGCATTGCGCTTTTCCGGGCGGTTGAAACGGACCCAGGCAATGCCGTCCCCTATCTCGACGGCGACGACGTCCGTCTTGCTGCTATTGTCGGTCATAAGATTGGTTTCCTTTTGAATGATTTAGAGGCGAGAAAGGCTCGACGTGAAATCAGATCGGGAAGCGTCCGGCTTCGGTCTCGACCGTGATCCAGCGAAGCTCGGTAAATTCCGCAATGCCTGCCTTGCCGCCAAAGCGTCCGTAGCCCGAAGCCCCAACGCCGCCGAAGGGCATCTGCGCTTCATCATGCACTGTCGGGCCGTTGACATGGCAGATACCGGAGCGGATCTGCCGGGCGACCTTCAGGCCGCGCGCCGCATCTCCGGTAAAGACGGCAGCCGACAGACCGTATTCGCTGTCATTGGCAATGCGGATGGCGTCCGCCTCGTCCTTCGCCCGGATGACCGCGACGACAGGCCCGAAGCTCTCCTCGGAATAGAGGCGCATTTGCGCTGTCACATCCGCAACGATATGGGCGGGAACGAGTACGCCGTCCGACTCGCCCGCCGCAATCACCTTTGCGCCCTTGGCAACGGCGTCGTCGATCAGCCCCTTCAGCTTCTGGGTGGTTTTGATATCCACAACCGCGCCCAGCGGTGCCGCACCCCAGCGCGGATCGCCAGCGGTGAGCGTCCGCACCTTGGCGGCAAATTTTTCAAGGAAGGCGTCAGCCACCGCATCGACGACGATAATCCGTTCCGTCGACATGCAGATCTGGCCCTGATTGAAGAAAGATCCAAAGGCTGCTGCTTTCACGGTCTCGTCGAGATCCGCATCGTCCAGCACCACAAGAGGCGCCTTGCCGCCGAGTTCCAGAACACAGGGCTTGAGATTTTGTGCCGCTCGCATCGCAACAATGCGTCCGACGGCGGTAGAGCCGGTGAAATTCACACGTCGGATAGCCGGATGATCGATAAGCGCTCCAACCACCTCCGCGGCATCCTGCGGCGCATTGGTAACAAGCTGAACAAGCCCGTCCGGCAATCCGGCCTCCGCCAGGGCCTCGACGATCAGGCCATGGGTTTTCGGGCACAGTTCACTTGCCTTGAACACCACGGCATTGCCGCAAGCGAGCGGAGTAGCCAGCGCACGCACACCAAGGATGACCGGCGCATTCCAAGGCGCGATGCCGAGCACGACGCCTGCCGGTTCACGGATAGCCATGGCAAGGCAGCCCGGCTTGTCGGAGGGTATAACTTCGCCGGCAACTTGAGTGGTGAGGGAGGCGGCCTCGCGCAGCATCGATGCGGCAAGCATGACGTTGAAGCGCGCCCAGGCCTCGGTCGCACCGATCTCAGCCATCATCGCCGCCACAAAGGCGTCGCCCTTTGCACTCACGGCATCGGCAGCTTTCAAAAGCGCAGCGCGGCGCGCATTCGGCCCCTGCGCGGCCCAGGCTGGCATGGCGCGCGCGGCCGCATCGACTGCAGCTCTTGCCTCATCAGGCGTTTGCGCCGGCGCTTCGCTGGCTATCTCGCCGCTGATCGGATTCATGCGTCGAAACAGGTTCGATGTCGATGTCATGGTGTCTCCTCCCTGGAGCGTTCAAGGCTCCCGACCTTAAACATTGCTATGTGAAATAGCGATTGACTGCTATATCCCATAGCGATATGAAACTGACAAGAGGCAATTTTTACGAATTTTAAAAAGGGCGAAGCGTGAAGGCGAAGGTACGGGACATTGAAGCGGTGAGAGCGCCTGTTATGGACGACCTTCTCGGTTACCATCTGCGTCGGGCCTCGATCCTCGATCTGGCGGGTTTTGCCGAGGCGCTGGGCGACGAGATCAAGCCCATTCCTTTCACGGTGCTGTGCCTGATCGATGAGACCCCAGGTACCACCGCCGCTGAGATCGGTCGGCAGGCGCGGCTGCAGCGGGCCAATCTCGCACCAATCCTTGCGCATTTCGACACCCAGGGATGGATTGAACGTCTCGCGGATGATGAGGACCAGCGCATTCAGCATCTGCACTTGAGTGAAACGGGTGCTGAGGTCGTGGCCGAATGGCGCGCGCGTGTCATGGCGCAGGAGGAACGTACATTCAGTGCGCTGACGCCAAGAGAACGCGAAGTGCTGCGCCAATTATTGTCGCGCATCTGGAAGGGCGCGTGACGCCATCCGAACGGGCGGAAAGCACGGTTACAGTTTTAGCCATCGCCTTAGAGCGGCGGCTTTAAAGGGAACGAGCCCTTACTCGCAGAGGACGGGCTTGGGAGGACTGCGGGAGATATCGCTGAGGCAGCGTCAGACGCAGGCCGAATGAAAGCATGATTGCCGCTGAGGCGGCCTTTGGGAGGAGAATATCATGACGAATGCCACGCATGTTCATGCGGGGACGGGAACGCGCGCGCTCGTGCTTGTGTTTCTCGCCGCGATTATCGAAGGCTTCGACCTTCAGGCCGCGGGTGTTGCCGTGCCGAAACTTGTTTCCGCCTTTGGGCTTTCACCGTCACAGCTGGGCGTTTTCCTCTCATCGGCAACCTTCGGATTGGTGCTCGGCGCGCTGTGCGGGGGCGTGATCGCCGATCGCTTTGGACGGCGCAACGGCCTTGCCCTGTCGCTGGTCGTCTTCGGCCTGTTTTCGATCGGCACGGCTTTCTCCGATACGTTCGAGCATTTGGTTGCGATGCGGTTTCTGACCGGCGTCGGCCTTGGCGGCGCGCTGCCTAATCTCATCGCCATTGCCGCTGAATCCGTTGCGCCCGAGCGGCGCGGCAGGGCAGTCGCGATCATGTATGCAGGCGTACCGCTTGGTGGCGCACTCGCCAGCCTGATCGCCCTGCTTGGCCTGCATGACGACTGGGGCTCGATATTCCTGGTGGGCGGCATCTTGCCGTTGCTTTTGGTCCTGCCGCTCCAACTCATGATGGGACCGTTCCGCGTGACACGCGATGCCAAGGTACCTGCGCGTCGTCGCGACGTGCTGATGGCGCCAGGCGCACTGCCACAGACGCTGCTGCTCTGGGCCGCCTTCTTCTTCGGCCTCATCGTCGTCTATCTGCTTCTCAACTGGCTGCCGCAGATTCTCGTGTCACTGGGCTTTGCGCGTGAAACTGCGTCGACCGTGCAGATCGTTTTCAATATCGGCGGTGCAGCTGGCGCCATCCTTGGCGGGCGACTGCTGGACGGCAACAGGCCTGCCTTTTCCGCAGCGCTCTGCTTTATCGGGCTGATGCTGGCAATCACCTCTCTTGCCATCTTGCCCGCAGGCAATGTTGCGGCAGCGCTGGCGGCTGGCACTTTTGTCGGCGCGACGGTCATCGGCGTACAGGCGCTACTCTATGGTATTGCCCCACAATGCTATCCAAGCGAGGTGCGCGGCACCGGCGTCGGCCTTGCCGTTTCTGTCGGTCGGCTTGGTTCAATCGTCGGACCTCTCGTCGCTGGCTGGCTCCTGGCAAGCGGCATGGGTCCGCAGCAACTTCTCTACACGCTGCTGCCCATCGCGGCCATCTGCGGCACCACCACCGTGATCCTCATCCTGCACCGTAGCGGGAAGACACGGGAGGAAATGTCGAGACGACTGGGCCAGGCTTGAGCGGATCGCAGACCTTGCCGCGTAGAGGTGGGCGTCCTTGGCAATCAATAAATATCTTGCCTCGATGAGGAGTGTGATCTCGCGAGAGACGTGCTCCTCATTGGCATTTGCCGCACAGCATCCTCGATAGCACTGCAATGTCCAAGCGCTGTTCCAAGCTGCGGTGCCGTTCTCTACCAACTCCGGTGCGATACACCGAGTCACCGCTGGCAGCGCGGTGTCTGCGTGTTGCAACAAAGAGCGACTATAGCTTCGGTAGGCCCTCCGGTCGCAGTAGGCGACGCTGGGCGGCAATGCGGAAGGGCGCGTTCATGGCGCCATATCCATTATAGGCGCCGCGTCGCTCGATGATTTCGAAGAAGAACCCTTCACCGAAAGTGCGGCTGTAGATCTGGAAATATTCGCCGTGTTCGTCGCGGTCGTAAAGGATACTGGCGGCACGCAGCGCATCGGAGAAATCCGGTTCAAGACCGAAGCGCGCCTCGAGGTCATCATAATAGTTTCGCGAGATCGGCAACGCCTGAAAGCCGGTGGTCTTTAGCGCCTCGGCAGTCGCAAAGATGTCGTCGCTCGCAAATGCTATGTGCTGGATGCTGGTGCCGAAGCCTTCTGCCAAGAATTTGCCGGCAAAGGTCTTGCGATTTTCAGCGCCGTTCATGGTGAGGCGGAAAAGCGGTTGCGGCTCGCTTTCGATGGCCTGGCTTCGCACTAGCCCGCCCGGATCAACCACGTCGACCATCGGCGTGCGCCGGGTGGAGAAGATCGACGTGTAGAATAAAAGCCAGGTCAGCATCTCGTCGTAATGGGTTGTCTGGGCAAGATGGTCGATACGGGTGAGATGGGCTGTGGGCGACCCGCCCTCGTCGACCAAAGCCTCGAATTCGCTCTCCCAGATACTGCCAAGCGTCGCATTATCGTCGAGGAAGTAGATGACACCATTGCCGACGCCCTGAATGCCGGGCACCGCGACTTCGCCGGGCTGCCGGGGCTCGGAAAAGACGGGCGCACCGAGTGCGCGCGCGCGGGCGAGCGCTTGCTCGGCATTATCGACCTTGAGGCCAAATGCATAGGCATTGGTGCCGTGTACGGCATAGGAAGCGCCGGCAAAGCTATCGCCACTCTCATCCGTATTAATCAGGATACGGATATCGCCCTGGGTATAGAGATCGACGGCGCGGTTGCGGTGCCGGGCGGTGCGTCTAAAGCCAAGCGTTTGCAGAAGATCGATGAGGGTCTGTTGTTCGTCGGGTGCCGAGGTGAACTCGACGAACTCCACCCCTTTCGCCTCGACACGGTCCGGCATCTCCGGCATGGAAAGACGGATATCGGGCTCGTAGCGCCGGACGCGGTCCATCAGATTGACGAGCGAGCGATGTCCGTCCTCTGCCAAAGCCCTGGCTGATCCGCCACGGAACTGATCGTTGAAGATTTCAAGGGAGAGCGGGCCGGTATAGGCAGTGGCTACCACAGCGCGCATGAAATCGACGACTGGCAGATCGCCCTCTCCTGGCATATTGCGGAAATGGCGGCTCCAGTAGAGCAGATCCATGTCGAAGAGTGGCGCATCGGCAAGCTGCACGATGAAGATCTTGTCGCCGGGAATGGAGCGGATCGAATTGGGATCGATCTTGCGGGACAAGGTATGGAAACTGTCCAGGATTATGCCGACATTCGGGTGATCAGAGCGCCGCACGATTTCCCATGCGTCGCGATGGTCGTTGATGTGGCGTCCCCAGGCAAGTGCTTCATAACCGACACGCACGCCATGCCGAGCGGCCATCTCCCCGAGTTCGTGGAAATCAGCTGCTGCCCGGTCTATCCCGCCAAGCGAGATCGGCGATACATTCGAGCAAATCAGCATAAGATCAGTGCCAAGCTCTTGCATGATCTCGAACTTACGCTCCGCCCGCTCGAAGGCGCGGCTGCGGTGAGGCTCCGGCATGCCTTCGAAATCTCGAAACGGCTGGAAAAGCGTGATGTTCAGACCGTAGTCGCGCACGATCTTTGCCACCTCGCGTGGCGAGGCATCATAGGTCAGAAAGTCATTCTCGAAGATCTCGACGCCGTCAAAGCCAGCACGGGCAATCGCTGCCAGCTTTTCAGGAAACTCGCCGCTGATCGACACCGTCGCCATCGACGTGCGCATCATTACGCTTTGCTTGTCTGTCTGGTACTGGGCCATATTGCCTTACCTTTCGTGTTTATGTACGAGTTGGTTAATATGGAACGTGGAAAAACGCGGATGCAAAGCATCCGGGGGAAACATGACGAGCACCGCGACGACCACTGAGGGCAAGAAGGCGCGTCCGGCAAAGCGCGATCCGGAGGGCGTGCGGCGCGACATACTGGCGGTCGCGATGGAAGAGTTTTCCCAGAACGGTCTTTCCGGGGCGCGGATAGACGAGATCGCAGCACGGACGAAAACGTCCAAACGCATGATCTATTATTATTTTGGCGACAAGGAAGGCCTGTACCAGCACGTTCTGGAAGAGGCCTACAGCAAGGTGCGCGGCGGCGAGAGCAATCTGGCACTGGATCATCTCGACCCGATGGCCGCGCTCGACGCACTCTGTCGCTACACCTTCGAGCATCACCGCCGCAATCCGGCCTTCATCCGCATGGTCATGATCGAAAACATCCATCACGGCAGGCATGTGCAGATGTCGAAGACCATCCGAAGCCTCAACCGTCCCGCGATTGCCGCGCTGGAGGCGGTGCTGAAGCGCGGTCAGGAGAGCGGTGTTTTCCGTGAAGGGATAGAGGCACTGGAGCTCCACTGGCAGATCAGTGCGCTGTCCTTCTTCAACGTCTCCAACGCTCCGACCTTCTCCTCCATCTTCGGCGAAGACCTTTTCACACCGCAAGCGCAGCAAACGCTGGCGCGCCACGTGGCTGAAATGGTTTTGCGCTATGTGGTCCGGCCCGAACATATCGACGCTATCGGGTCTGACGAGCGATGAGATGGCGAAGCGCCGCGCTGTAGCCTTCGATACCGAGACCCGCGATGACGCCGTCGGCTCGTGTCGACACATAGGAATGGTGGCGGAAGACTTCCCGCTTGTGAATGTTGGAAATATGGACCTCGATCACGAGCGCCTCATAGGCGTTCAGCGCATCGAGGATGGCAATCGACGTGTGACTGAAAGCGCCGGGGTTGATAACGATGCCAGCGGCATTGCCGCGCGCCTCGTGAATCCAGTCGATTAGCTCGTATTCCCGATTGCTCTGCGCGAAGAAAAGTTCATGACCTGAGGCCGTCGCTACGGCGCGACACGCCGCATCGACATCGGCAAGCGTCTCGCGGCCGTAAATTTCCGGCTGACGCTGTCCGAGCAGGTTGAGGTTCGGTCCGTTAAGAACGAAAAACAGGCTCATGCAGCCGCCTCCGCTTTAAACATTTCGGCAAAATGGGCGCTCATCCGCTCCGCATCCGGCTCACGCCCGCAGAACAGCCGGAATGCACCGACAGCCTGGAAAATCGCCATGCCACCGCCCGGCAGTGTCTGACAGCCCTTCCCTGCAGCGGTCTCGATCAGCCTGGTGATGAGCGGCATATAGACGATATCCGCAACCCAGTGGCGCGACATAATCAGAACGGGATCGACCGGAATGCCGGGATGGGCCGGCATGCCAACAGGTGTCGCGTGAATAAGGCCATCGGCATTGCCGAGCACAGCTGCTGGCGTTTTAGCTGGCATCGCCCGGCCCTCGCCAAAGCGGGTGTTGAGGTCGTGCGCAAGCCGCGCCGAACGGTCGACGTCCTGGTCGAAGATATCCAGCCTGCCGATGCCGAGTTTCAATGCGGCATGGGCGACCGCGACGCCGGCGCCACCTGCACCGATCAGCAGCGCCCGGTCGCGCCGGGCATTCGGCAGACCGCGCTGGAAGCTTTCATAAAAACCGTACCAGTCGGTATTGTGACCGATGCGCTTGCCATCTTTGAAGACGACGGTGTTGACGGCGCCCAGCATGCGGGCATCCTCGGAAAGCTCGTCCAGATGGGCAATCACCGCCTGTTTGAAGGGATGCGTGATGTTGGTCCCGGCAAAGCCGCGGGCTTCCAGTTCCGCCAGAAGGTCGGGCAGCGCGGTCTCTGTCACATCGCGAACATTGATGTCCACGAGTTCGTAAGTATAGTCGAGGCCGTGCGCACGGCCCTCGCGCATATGGAGCGCCGGCGATTTCGAAAGCTGGATATCGGCGCCGATAAGGCCGACCTGATAGGCGGTTCGTTCTGTCATGGATCTGGACCGTTTATGCGGCGTGAAAGGCGCGGCGGGCCATCCCGCCGCTTGCTTCAGTGATGCGCTAAGATTTCACCGAGGAAGATGCGCGTGCGCTGATGTTTTGGATCGCGGAAGAAGTCCTCCGGCGGCCCCTCCTCGATGATCTCGCCCGACGCCATAAAGACCACGCGATCGGCCACCTGGCGGGCAAAGCCCATTTCATGGGTCACGCAGATCATCGTCATCCCGTCGCGGGCAAGGCCGATCATCGTATCCAGCACTTCCTTGACCATTTCCGGGTCGAGCGCCGAGGTTGGCTCGTCGAAGAGCATCGCCTTCGGCTCCATGCAGAGTGCGCGCGCGATTGCCGCACGCTGCTGCTGGCCGCCGGAGAGCTGGGCGGGATACTTGTCGGCCTGATCGAGAATGCGCACGCGAGCAAGATATTTGCGTGCGGTTTCTTCAGCATGCCCTTTGGAGAGCCCCTTCACCCGCATGGGCGCAAGCGTGCAGTTTTCCATGATGGTCTTGTGCGGGAAGAGGTTGAAGCTTTGAAACACCATACCGACCTCCCGACGCACGGCATCGATGGCACGGGCAGAATCGGTCAGCGTGGTGCCTTCGACGGTGATCTTTCCCTCCTGGATTTCCTCCAGATGGTTGATGCAGCGGATCAGTGTCGATTTCCCGGAGCCGGACGGGCCGCAAAGGACGATCTTCTCGCCTTTGCGAACCGTCAGATTGATATCCCTTAGGGCATGGTAGGCTCCATACCACTTTCCGACGCCCTCAAGGGCAATCAGCGGAGCCTGGACGGCGGATTGCGGCATGGAAACCTCCCTTACTTCACGGTGAAGGGGACGTCAGGCATGGATTCCGGGAACTTCGGAACCTCGCGCTTCATCCACTTGGTATAGATCGCCTGCAACTCGCCATCGGTCTTGATCTTTTCGAGGAAAGTGTTGATGGCCTGGTTCCAGTCCTTCTCGCCGGGACGGGTGCCCGCGCCGTTGTAAAGGGTCGTCAGGTCGAACTTGGATTCGTATTTGCCCGGTGCTGCAGCGTTCAGACGATCACCATAAAACTGGTTGCCGCCTACGGCCTCGACCTGACCGGAGACGATCGCCTGAATATTGGCGGCATCGTCGTCGAAGCGCAGAATGCTTGCCTTGTCGCCTGCGCCCGCCGTGATGGCGGTGTCCATGGCACTCGACTTCGGTACCCCGACATTCAGTCCCTTCAGATCGTCAAAACCGGCAATCTTCTTGTCCTTGGGCCCATAGACCGACAGAACGTTGCCGGCATAGGGCTGCGAATACTGGATCGTCTTGGCGCGCTCCGGCGTCATGCCCATCGTTGCGAACAACACGTCGACCTTACCGGTCATGAGCGCCGGAATACGGTTGGCAACGGCGAGCGGTACGAACTCGGCTTCAAGACCGAGGCTTTTGGCGAAGGCTTTGCCAATATCCGCGTCTAGGCCATCCTGGACCCCGCTAGAATTGACGAAGCCCCAAGGCGAGTTGTCGCCCTGAATGCCAATAACAACCTTGCCCTTGGCTTTGGCCTCCTCAAGCGTGCCAGCCGCGGCATCGACCGGAGCCATGAAGGGCAGAGCGGCAGCGGCGGCCATGAGCGCAAGTACGCTGCGGCGACCGAAAGTCATGCTGGATTTCATCATATTCTCCTCCTTGTAAACTGATGAATGCATGGTCACGAAAGTAGATCTCCTCCACCATCGACCGGAAAATCGACGGGTCTTTCACGACGCTCTATCGAGCGGCGGTCTGAAGGCGTTTCTCGACGCCAGCACCCCAAAGAGAGAGCGGCCAGCAGATCAGGAAATAGATGAGGCCAACGATGGCGAAGACGGTGAGCGGGCGGAATGTCTGGTTGGAGACGATCTGGCCGGCGCGCGACAATTCGACAAAGCCGACGATGGCAGCAAGCGACGTGCCCTTGATGAGCTGCACCAGGAAACCGATGGTGGCCGGCAGCGAAATGCGCAACGCCTGCGGCAGGACCACGTCCTTCATGATAGACCTGTAATGCAGGCCAAGCGCGCGGGCTGCTTCCGTTTGGCCCTTGGGAACGGCCTGTATGCCACCGCGCCAGATTTCACCGAGAAACGCGCTTGCATGCAGTGTGAAAGCAATGGCGACTGCAATCCAGGCATCGATATTGAAGCCAAGCAGAGCCACGCCGTAATAGACCACGAAGAGCTGCATCAGGAGCGGCGTCCCCTGAAAGACAGCGATATAACCAGCGGTTGCCCGACGCATCGACGAGGCTTCGGCGGTGCGGGCCAAGGCCACGAGAAGCCCAAAGACACCACCACCAGCAAAGCCGATCAAGGTCAATGCGATGGTCCACTTCAGGCCTTGCATGAGGAAGAACAGTTCGTTGGGGCCTATGCTTGCCATGATCGTCTCCTCACTTGACCGGGTAGCTGAAAGAGATGCGCGAGATGAGACCAAAGACGCCCATCATCAGCGAGGAAATCACGAGGTAGAGCAGCGTGATGGAGAAATAGACCTCGAAGGAGCGGAAGGTATCGGCCTCGATCTTCTGCGCCACGGAGGTCAGCTCGTAAGCTGCAATGGACGTACAAACGGAGGTCGTCAGCGTCAGCATAATGAACTGGCTGGTAAGCGAGGGATAGACCGCCCGCAACGCAGGCTTCAGAATGATGTGGCGGAAGATCTGCGCGCGACCGAGGCCAAGCGCGAGCCCTGCTTCCACCTGCCCCTTTGGGACGGCATCCACACCCCCGCGAATGATTTCGATCGCATAGGCGCCACCATTAAGCGCCAGCGCGACGATAGCAGTCACTGTCGGATTAAGACGCAGACCAAGCTGCGGCAGCGCGAAGAAGATAAAAAATATCTGGACCAGAAAGGGCGTATTGCGGATCAACTCTACGAAGCCGATGACAAAGCCGCGCAACGGCTTGAAGCGCGACCGACGTGCTACGACGCCCAGAATCCCGATGACGGTCGCCAGCGACATGCCGGCAAGCGCCAGGCCTATGGTGGCAAGACACGCGACGAGCAGCTCGGGAAGGCGATCGATGACCGCCGAGAAATCGAGACTGTATGACATGGTTCCTCCGCAACCTTCCGGTTAAGGCATTAGCCCGCCGTTCGGTCGTCTCCCGTTCTCCGCACTTGGGCTTTGAACGCTCCCTTGTTCCTGCCGGATAGTGTTTCAAGAAGAGCTCTCCCAAGCCTCTCCAGATCCAACATATGAATGTTTGTACCAGTTAGTTCATTTTAAAGTCAACGCTCAAGGAGAATGAAAATGCAGCTTTCACGACTGATTTTCGGAGCGATTTTGTTTCTATTTATTCAATGATTTCAATGCACCATGAACCATGAAGCAGCAAGCAGGGATCACGCTCGAACACCCTCACTCGCAGGCTATTCCTCGGCTGTGATGCCTTTGTTCTCTCCAGGCTCTCGCCCGATGCGTCTGATGTCGCCTAGCAGTCGGCGCGCAGTCTGTAGCGCGGAGGCGCTCGCCAACACCATGGGCGGCAGCGTCATCCATTCCAGCATCCAGGCGGCACCCGACCGCTCCTGCTCATGCACCAGCGACTGATGAAGCGCCGAAACTTGCGTCGCGTTGAAGCGCGCTAGCGTGATCAGCAGTTCCGCTGCAACCGGATTCTGCTTGTGCGGCATGGCCGAAGACCATCCCCCACCAGCAAGGCTTATCTCGGTGCCCGCTTGGGCGAGCAGGGCGATGTCCTGCCCGATCTTGCCGAGGCTGCCGGTGACAAGTGACAGGAGTCCCGCGAATTCGGCGATAGTGTCCCGCTGGCTGTGCCATTGCCCACGATCGTGAAGGCCGAGACGGGCGGAAAGTGCAGCCCGCAAGGCCGGCCCATCGTTCCCAAAGCGTTCGAGCGTTCCCACCGCGCCGCCGAACTGCACGGAAAATCCAACGGCGGCAAAATGGGCGAGCCGGGACTGCGTGCGTTCGAGTGGGGATCGCCAGGAACCGATCCGATCGGCGGCCTTTATCTCGATTGCGGCCTGCATCCGCGTATGCGCCATCAGCGGCTTGTCACCGTCGCGCTTCAAAAGTGCGTCGAGATCGCCAATCACCTCGCCCAACCGAGCCTTGATGATGTCGTTCGCCGCCTTCAGTCTCACCATCAGGCTGGTATCGATAACGTCCTGGCTGGTCGCGCCGAAATGTACTTTCTCCGCAGCCGCCCCACCGACCGCCCCGCGCATCTGGCGAATGAGCGCAGGAACGACCACGCCATCACGCGCAGTGCCCTCAGCAAGCCCGGCCATATCCGGCGCGAAGGTGCCGAGCGCGGCGTCGATCGTTTGGGCAACATCGACGGCGAGCACGCCGCAATCTGCCTCGGCCAGTGCCAGCGCCCTCTCGAAGCGGATCATCGCGGCAATATCGGCCTCTGCGGAAAACAGCGCAGCGATCTCGGCATCGCCGAAGAGGCCGGAGAGGAAAGGATGATCGAAGGGCGAGAGGCTCATGGCGGTCAGATATCGAAGAAAACGGTTTCGCCATCGCCTTGCAGGCGAATGTCGAAGCGATACGCATTCTCACCATCCGCCTTCGCGATCAGCGTTGGAATGCGGTCCTTGTGCTCGATTCGTGCGAGCACCGGATCGGCTGCGTTTGCTGCACCCTCCTCGGGGAAATACATTCTAGTATGCAGACCGATATTGATGCCGCGCGCGACAATCCAGAAGGTGATGTGTGGCGCCATGAAACGACCATCCTTGAATGGAACGCGGCCGGGCTTGATCGTTTCGAGCAGGAACTCACCGGTATCCATATCGCCAGGCGAGCGGCCCCAACCGGTAAAATGCGAGTCGGCAGCGCCAGCCGTCTCGCTCGGGCTGTTATAGAGCCCTTGAGCATCGGCCTGCCAGATCTCGACCAACGCATCCTTCAGTGCATAGCCGCCGCCGTCGAAGACGGTGCCGCGAATGGTGATGCGGGTGCCGGCGGCCTGATCGTCATAGAGTTTGCCCGAGCCGAGATCGCGCTCGAAGACGCCGTTGATGCCAACGAAATTCGGTGTGCAACCGATATGGACGTAGGGACCCGCCGTCTGGGAGGCGCTTTCTTTCAGATAGTCGAGCGGCTGCACCATGTCAGTTCCCCTCCGGGCGGTTCTCGAAGAAGGTCGAGCGGCGCCCACGCAACACGATGTCGAACTTGTAGGCGCGCATATCCATGGGAATGGTCGCATTCATATCGAGTGGCGCGATCAACCGGCGAATGGCATCCCCATCCGGGATCGTCTTGACGATCGGACAACGCCAGATGAGCGGATCGCCCTCGAAATACATCTGGGTAATCAACCGCTGCTGAAAACCATGACCGAAGACGGAGAAATGAATATGGGCCGGACGCCAGTCATTCACACCGTTCGGCCACGGGTAGGGACCGGGCTGAATGGTCTTGAACCAGTAATAGCCATTCTCGTCGGTGATGGTGCGACCGACACCGCCGAAATTCGGATCGACGGCGGCGAGATAGCTCTCCTTCTTGTGGCGATAACGCCCACCGGCATTGGCCTGCCAGAATTCCAGAAGCGCGCCGGCAACGCCGGCTCCCCGCTGGTCCAGCACCCTGCCATGCACGAGGATGCGCGGTCCGATGGGCATTTCGCCGGGCTTGGCGTAGTTCAGGATCAAATCGTTATCGAGCGGGTTCAGCAACCCATGGCCAAAGACCGGGCCGGTGATTTCACTCTTGGTGCCCTCGAGCGATATCAGCGCACGCTGCGGCGAGCGCAAAATCGAGGTCTTGTACCAGGGCGTATAGGCCTGCGGCTGCATCTCCCGATCACGGGCAAAGAAGGGGCCGGTTTCCGGAGGGTGTTTGCTCACGTCGTCTGCTCCTTTTGCGCGGAGGATGCGTTTCGATCGGCCAGCACCTGCTTGGCGATCTTGAAACCATGATTGGCAGCGGGCACACCAGCATAGATCGCCACATGCATCAGCGCCTCGCGAATGTCGTCTTCGCTCGCACCGGTATTGGCGGTCGCCCGCACATGCATCGCCATCTCCTCGTATTGCCCAAGTGCGGCAAGAAGCGCGATGGTCACGTTGGAGCGATCCCTCTTTGTCCACCGATCGCTCGACCAGACCGTGCCCCAGGCACTTTCTGTGATCAATCTCTGGAAAGGTTGGTCGAAGGTTGTAGCCAAGGCGCTCGCCCGATCCACATGCGCATCGCCCAGCACCGCACGACGGGTCACCATGCCCTGGCTGTAACGATCGACGGCCGAGGCTCCGGCAGTGGCGAGGGAAAGGTTCTTCAAGAAGGCGGCAACTGCAGCCGCATAGGCTGCCGGCTGCTCCAAGCAGGGGATGTGCCCGCAATCGGCGATCTCGACGAACCGGCTGCCGGGAATACTATCGGCCATCGTCCGAACCAGATCAGGCGACGTCGAGCCATCCTGATCGCCGGCAACGCAGAGGGTCGGCGCGGCAATGTGCGTCACGGCCTCGGTGTAATCGGCATCGCGGATCGCCGCACAGGTGCCGCTATAGCCCTCCGCCGACTGGCGGGCCAGCATCGTTCGGGCGCCAGCGTAAAGCGGATTGTCGGTCCGCCGGAAGGCCGGGGTAAACCAGCGCTCCATCACCGGATCGACGAGTCTCGCTAACCCATCAGCTTTGATGGCATCGATACGCGCATTCCACATCTCGGCAGTGCCGATCTTGTGGGCAGTGTTAGACAGGATCAAAGCGGTGATGCGCTCAGGCCGCGTTATTGCCAGCGACTGCGCGATAAGCCCGCCCACCGAAAGTCCCCAGACGATAACTTTTTCAATCTTCAAATGATCGAGAAGAGCGAGGAGATCGTGCGCATGAGTCTCGATCGTGTAGGGCGTAACGCCAGCCCCAGAAAGCCCGTGGCCACGTTTGTCATGCAGCACATAAGCATACGTGTCGCCCAGTTCGTGCATGACGGCATCCCAGATCCGGAAATCGGTACCGAGCGAATTGACGAAGGCAATGACCGGCTTTCCCGGCACCATACCCACGGTCCGGTAGTGGATTGCTGTGTCGTCAACATTAAGGAAATTCATCTCACACTCCTCTTAGGCAGGAGATTGCAAGATAGCTCAGGTTAAGTAAAATGAGATTTTTCGCACCTTACATAACTTGGTGGTTATGGTTTCTCTTATCGATCCACGTATCAAACTCCGTCATCTGCAGGCCTTTATCGAGGTGGCGCGGCAAAAGAGCGTCGTGAGGGCAGCCGATGTGCTTCATATCAGCCAGCCAGCAGTCACCAAAACGGTGAGAGAACTCGAGGACGTGCTGGGTGTCGCTCTCTTCGAACGCGAAGGTCGCGGTATTCGCCCAACGCGTCTCGGCGAGATCTTCCTGCGCCATGCGGCTACCACGATGACCGCCCTTCGCCAGGCGGTCGATGCCGTGTCGCGGGAAGCGGCGCAGGCAGACCCGCCTGTCCGCATCGGCGCCTTGCCGACGGTATCGGCACGCATCATGCCCGAGGCGATGACGCACTTTCTTGCAGACGCAACCCCGGCCCCCGTCAAAATTGTAACCGGAGAAAACGCGATCCTACTGGAGCAACTGCGCCAGAGCGATCTGGACCTCGTCGTAGGACGACTTGCCGCTCCGGAAAAAATGACCGGTCTCAGCTTCGAGCATCTTTATTCGGAACGGGTGGTTTTCGTCGTTCGTCCCGGGCATCGACTGCTATCGCGCAATGCCAATATCTTCACCGAACTTTCAACCTATCCCATGTTGATGCCCACCCGCAATTCGGTGATCAGACCGATAGTCGAGCAGTTCCTGATCGCACAGGGCATAGCAATGCCGCAAACGCAGATCGAAACCGTCTCCGACTCGTTTGGGCGTGCCTATGTCCGCATGAGCGATGCTGTCTGGATCATCTCGGAAGGGGTGGTGTTCAGCGATGTCGCAGCAGGCACTCTTGCCGTTTTGCCATTCGACACCTCCGACACGAGCGGGCCCGTAGGGCTAACAATGCGGACGGATACGGCAATTTCCACCTCACTCGCCCTGATGATCAAGGCGATACGTGAAGCCGCCACGATTGGGCGTGTGGCGTGATCTCAACCGCCATCACCTCCGCGGGAGCGAACGGCTCAATTCGGGTGGTTATTGGATGGGCAGTTGTTCGGGTCAGGAGCGACCGTCAAAGTCCAGAGGCTTCGACCATTTGTGAGCTGAGCAGATATTGGCACGCGGCAAAGCTCTAAGACTGGCTTTCCTACCTCGTGCTCATGCCCACGTTACAGTTTCAACAGCTGTCCACGACATAGAGACGTGAACAGCAACTGTGCAAGTCCGACTTCTTGCTGCACGGTTGGGCTCGCCGCTCGATCATTTAACTTTCGAATACGCCGATCGCAAACTGCCAAGGGGCGTGACGAGCGGTTCCCAGATGGTGACCATCTCGAGCAAAGGAAGAGAACTCACGGCCATCAAACCAGAACCAGCGACGCTAGCGACAAGACTAGCGCTGGAAACATGACAACCGCGCCGAGCTTGAGAAATCTCCAGCTGCTAATATCAAGGCCTTCGCGCCGCAGTGCCGACAACCACAAGATTGTCGCAAGAGAGCCTGTGACGGACAGATTGGGACCCAGATCAACGCCGATCAGGACAGCGCCAGCGACCTTGTCCGATACATGTGCCGCCTGAACCACGCTACCTGCGAGCAATCCGGCAGGCAGATTGTTGACGAGATTACAGATGACGGCAACGAATGTCCCGGCCACCCCAATTGCGTAGCCTTCTGAAACAGAGGACAGAGACACCAACTGATTGGCGAGAGTGGTCGTAACACCCGTCCGGTCAAGCGCTTCGACGATGACGAACAAACCTGCCACCAATGGCAGGACACTCCAGCTGATACCTTTTATCGTCTCGATCGGGCTTTGGCGTGTCAGCAACAGAACGAGAGCAGTCGTGATCGTTCCGGCAATGAAGGTGGGGACGCCGAGGTCAGCATGGAGCGCAGACGCAACGATAAGGACAATGGCGGTGATCACGATCCCCCATCCTGCGAGACTTGCGCTTCGACTGAGGACCGGTCGCTCTGCAGCAGCAGCAAGACTTTCCTCCGACAAAGCACGCCGCTGCGTCCAGTAGAGGCACATAAATGTAACGACAATGGAAACCACTGACGGTAGCAGGAACGTCGCCAGCCAACGCGACAGAGGTGGCATTTCACCGCCAGCAAAGATCACGAGATTAGCCGGATTGGAGATCGGCAACACAAAGCTCGCGGCATTCGCGATAAAGGCGCAGATCAAGAGGTAGGGCATCGGATCGCGAACCCGGCTTGCTCGGCATGCCGCATAGACGGCAGGCGTCAGGACGACAGCCGTCGCATCGTTCGAAAGAAAGACCGTGACGACAAGGCCTACCAGATAAACGAGTACAAAGAGGCGCTTCGGCGAACCCTTGGCGTAGGATGTCGCTATGGCGGCAACCCAATCAAAAAGGCCTTCGCGACGGGCAAGCTCTGACAAGAGCATCATGCCGATCAGGAACAGGTAGACATCAGTCCCCTTGGTGACACCTGCTAGCGCATCGGCAGGTCCGATCAGTTGGAAGACGACGAGGAGAACCGCGCCAACTACGGCCCAGATAGCCTCCGGCCAGCGGAACGGCCTAGTAATCACGCCAGCTGCTGTCAGCCCCGCAATACCCCATACGATCGCATTCTGGGTCATATGGCTCATCCTTGTTGTCGTAAGAGGCGCAATGGCCTGGCAGCGCGGAAATCCGGCTCGTTCGGCCGAACCGGATACATCACATCTTCGTCATCAGCAACAGGTTCCACCAGTCGTCAATCCATCTTCCCTTCGATTTAGCTCCCTTGCACAAGGCGTTATTGTTTCGGTCGCAATTTCGCGTCGCTCACGCATTGGAACAGCATGCCCTAGGAATCACTTTCGCAATCGTTCCTGCGGCGTAAATAACGCCAAAACAATCCATTAGCGGATATCTGGCACCCATAAGCGTTCATTAGGCTTGCCTAAAAAAATCGATCGGTCCAGAAAGCGATCCGTCTTTGCACCTTCACATCACGATACCCGGCAGGCGCTTTGACCTGAGTGGATCTGAAGTCACACGGCAGATGCTCTGCGCACTGAAGTGAAACTGAAGATCTTCTCGGAATGGAAATGAGGACTGAAATGACATTAAATCGAGCTTGCAAATCCCTGATCCGCTCTCTGTCCCTTGCAGCGGCCCTAATCCTTCTCTCAGCTTGCGATGACAGCACATCAAGCCAATCGGACCATTCGCAGGGGGTGCGAACAGCAAGCGACCAGGAAGAAATTCAAAAATATAACGCATATGTGGAGGTCGCAAACGCGGTTCGCCGCCCTTACGCAGAAGATCTGGCGACCTATCAGAGCGTTGTTAAGCCAGTCTTCGACGGCAAGAAGAAGGAGGACGATCTTCTCTTCCCTTCCTCCTCTACAATGAGCCAGATCAAAGACAATCTAGATAAGGCACGAACGATGAAGCCCGACATGGCTGACATCGACGGACCGGCGAAGGCCTATAGCGACGCGTTAAAAAACGCGATTCCTATTGACCGCGATATGGCAAACTACATCGAGTCGAAGGCCTATCTTGGCGACAAGTCTGCGCACGGGCGCGAGATACAACCAGCCTACATTTCCGCCATGGAAGCCCTGGCGATGGCCCAGGAAAACTACGATAACGCGATCGAAGCCAAAGATCGCGCACGTATCAAGTCTGCGTTCGATAACGCGGAAAAAGACACTCTGGCCTATTTCCGGATCGGCATGGTCTACAGGATTAAAGAGAGCATGAACTTCGCGTCCGGCTTCCTGAGCGGATCCGGCCTGGGCGACGAGCGCGACGCGTTCAAGACGTCTCTCGATCAGTTCAACGCAATGGCGACAGGCTATGACGATAAAATCCGAGAGCAAAACAACGAGGGCTGCTCGGCGATCATGTCCAAAGCCAATGCTTATCTCTCCACTGGCAGACAGATCGTCAACAGGACCGAAGAGGGTAGCTACGAAAAGGACAAGCAGCAGCGCTCCCAGTTCCAAATGATGCAATCGCGCGAGCAAGAGGATGCCAACTCGCTGCTGCAGGACTATAACAATATGATCAGCCGCCTTAATATGAACCAGTGCTGAGGTGGCGACGATCCGAATAGTCGCTGCTCGTAAACAGCGATCCCCAGATCGGTTTGCCTGGAAGCGCCGGTGATAATGCACTTCGGTTGGTAATTGTGCTTGTAAACCAATGAGTGCGTTACAGCCTCTTCATTCGGCGCTAATCATAATGTACGGGACGGAGGCTGCACCGTCCCGGCATGGGTGAAGGTGAGTTCTTCAGCCGTTCTATCCGTTCGCTAAGCGATAGCGCTCTGCGCATGAGCATCATCGCCACCAGCGGGAATACCAAATCTGATATCGCTTCTTTTCACATCTTGCCGGACAGCAGGATGCGGCAAGCCGTTTTTCGAAGTATCGCATTATGGTCATCGGCGCCGCCCATGGAAGCATAGGGCCGGGTTGTCAGCAAGATCATGAGTCTGGAGAAAACAGCCCATCGCATGCTTCTACGGAGTACCGCCAAGGCTCATGGAAACTATAACGTCTATGGCAACCTTGGCGGAGGTCCGAAAAGAGCGGCCGGACGAAAGATCCGTGAGGCGCACGGATCCGGCATCCCATATTGCGGATGGTCTGAATCAAAGCTGTCTCGAAGGCTTATCGATCTTTTGGCGCAGCCCGCTAATACGCGTTTCCACGATGGACGCGCCTGGATCGAAAAAGAAATTCGAAATTAACTTCGATTATGCTGACATCACCGGCAAGCGGCGGCTAGCGAGGGCGGCTTGGCCACATGCATTTGCCCAAGCCTCAAAGCGCCAATCCACTTGCCCTGTCAAAAACATGAACCCGCTCGTGATTGATGTTAGCGGCGAACAGCGAATTCGTTCGCACCAGTTGTTCGCCGTCAACCACCGCGGTCACGTGATGTCCGGCAAGATCAAACACTACATGGGTCTGCGCACCCGTCGGTTCCACCAGCAAGGTGTTTCCGGACACCGTCACGTCGCCTTCGCCGCCCATGGCGAAGTGCTCGGGACGTAGTCCAATCGTCACCGATTGCCCGCGCTTAACTTTGCGATCGGTCGCAATGCGAATGGCTGTTCCGTCATCCAATCTCGCAGCGGGCGCGCCATCTTCGCCATCCACGATGCATTCGATGAGATTCATCGCAGGTGAACCGATGAAGGCGGCGACAAACAGGTTGGCGGGTTTCTTGTAAAGCTCGAGCGGCGTTCCCTGCTGCTCGATGCGCCCCTGATTGAGGACAACGACGCGGTCCGCCAAGGTCATGGCTTCGATCTGATCGTGTGTGACATAGATCGATGTCGTGCCGACCTTCTGATGCAGGGTTTTGATTTCGCTGCGCATCTGCACGCGCAGTTTCGCGTCAAGATTGGAAAGCGGCTCGTCGAAGAGAAAGACCGCAGGATTGCGCACGACAGCCCGCCCCATCGCCACACGCTGGCGCTGGCCGCCGGAAAGCTGCGACGGTTTGCGATCCAGCAGATTGGCGAGGTCCAGCATCCGGGCGGCTTCGGTGACGCGCTCTTCGATGACTGCCTTGGGTTGGCCCGCGATCTTCAGGTTGAAGCCCATATTTTCGGCCACGGTCATATGCGGATAAAGCGCATAGGACTGAAACACCATAGCGATGTTGCGTTCGCGCGGCGTCATCTCATTGACGATGTTGCCGCCGATCAGGATGTCACCTTCGGTGATTTCCTCGAGTCCCGCAATCATGCGCAGCAGCGTGGACTTTCCGCAGCCCGAAGGTCCGACGAGCGCGATGAACTCGCCATCGGCTATCTCCAGTGAAATGCCATGGATGACGCCAAGCGAGCCGTAGGATTTGCGAATATCTTTCAGTTCCACAGATGCCATTGTCTTCTCCTCCTCAGGACTTGACGGCGCCGGCCGTCAGACCCGCGATGATGTGTTTTTGCGCTAAGAAGAACACGATGATGGTTGGCAGGATCGTCATGGTGATGAAGGCAAGGACCAGCTGCCATTCCGTGCCGAACTCACCGCGATAGACCATAATGCCGAGCGGCCAAGGGTATTTGGATTCCGAGTTGAGCATGATGAGTGGCAAAATGTAGCTGTTCCAGCTGCCGACGAAGGAAACGATGCCGACCGTCGCGATAATGGGCCGCGAAAGCGGCAAGGAGATATGCCAGAAGAATTTCAGGTAGCCGCAGCCATCGACAAACGCTGCCTGAAAGAGTTCGTCGGGCAGATTTCTGAAATAGTTGCGGAACAGCAGGATGCTCATCCCCAGACCAAATGCCACCTGCGGCAGCACAACGCCCCAATAGGTGTCAAGCAGCCCGAGATCGCGAATGCGGATGAAGAGCGGCAGAATGGCTGTGGCGGCAGGGAACATCAGTCCCAACAGGAAGTAATTGAGCAGAAAGTTGGAGCCGAAGAATTTCACATGCGCGAAGGTGAAGGCTGCCATCGCCGAAACGACGAGCGTCAAAAACACCGTCAGAACGGCAATGACGAGCGAGTTGAAAATCTGCAGCCAGTAGCGCTTTCCGAGCAGGATATCGCCGTAGTTGGCCCACTGCCACTCCGCTGGCAGACCGAAAGGATTGACGCGCAGATCACCGAGCGTCTTGAAGCCCCCAAGCGCGGTCGTGAGCAGCGGTATCAGGACGATGGCGGCAATAAGGGTTAGCGACACATAGAGGTAGATCCTCGTCTGCACGCTGACGCGGACGGATGTGGACGTATCAGTCATGGCGCATGAAGATCCTTTTGTAACCGAAGGCAAGCGTGACGCAGATAATAAACAGCACCACCCCGACAGCACTTCCAAGCCCAACCTGCATGCGCATGACGCCATATGTGTAAAGGAACGTCACCATCGTCTGGGTAGAATTGGATGGGCCGCCGCCGGTCAGCGGCATGATCATATCGAAGAGCTGCAACGAGCCAATCACGGCAAAGAAGATCGATAGCCGGACAGTCGAACCGAGCATCGGGAGCGTCACGTACCTAAACTTCTGCCAGCCGCTTGCCCCATCGATCTCAGCGGCCTCCAGCACGTTCTTGTCCACCGATTGCAGCCCGGCGATAAACAGCATCATGTGGAAGCCGAAGTACTTCCAGACGATAACGGCGAGGACGGCATAGATCGCGACATCCTTATCCGCCAGCACATAGGGGTTGGCAAAGCCGAAGAAGTTTGAGATGGCAGCGAATAGCCCGTAGTCGCCGTCATAGACAAAGCGCCAGATAAGACCTGCCGCGACATCTGCCAGAACGTACGGCAGGAAGAAAACGAGACGAAAAGCCACGACGCCCGGAATGCGATGGGCCAACATCGTCGCAAGCCAGATTGCCAGCGGGATCTGTATGCAGATCGAAATCACGATGATCAGCGCATTGTTGATCAGCGCTTGCGAAAAGGCAGCATTGCCAAACAGAACCTGAAAATTCTTCAGCCCAATGAACTCGCTCGGCGTACCGTAGCCATTCCAACGGTACAGGCTGTACCAGGCCGCCTCTCCCATCGGCAGAATAACGAAGAGGGTGAACAACAAGAGCGCCGGGGGCAGGAATATCAACAAGGTCAGCGCGCGGTCATGCGCAACGGAGCTCCGTTTCCGTTTCGACTTTACGACAGGGCTTGCCAGCGCCGGCGCAGCGTTCATGGAAATATTGGTCATTTTATCCGCTTTCGTATTCACGCGGTGGCGATAGGCGCCGTACATTGACGACGCCTATCGTTCAGGCGGGATCAGCGAAGCTCGAAAGCATCCTGGATCTGCTGTGCACCCTCTTCGGCCGTCATCTGACCGGAGACGATCTCGACGGATATATCGTTGACGACGCGGCCGACGGCGGCACCGAGCGTCTGGTCGAAGAAGTTTTGATGCCAGGTGGAGGCCGCAAGTTGCTTGGCGGAATCGGCCATAAGCGGATCCTTCACCGCTTCACTCGCACCGACTGCAACGGGCAAGATCATGCCGGCTGCGGCGAGTTTCTTCTCGTTATCCGCGTTGGTGAGAAAGGTGGCGAAATCGATAGCTTCCTTGGAAGCATTCTTCGTCACCGCCCATCCGTTCAGGCCGCCCAGAGTATCGGTGGCTTTACCCGCACCGCCCGTGACCATCGGGAAAGCGAAGCGTCCGAGATTGTCGGAAGCGAGACCCTTGCCATCACCTGCATTCTTGCGTTGATTGGCTTCGGTATTGTCGAAACCAAGGATCATAGCAGCTTTTCCGTCGCCGAAGACGCCAAGCGCCTGAGGCCAAGTAGCGCCGAGATAGCCAGGCTGGAATGGCTCGAGTTTGCCAAATTCGGCAAGCTGCTCACCGGCCTTGATGATGGCAGGATCCATGAAGCCTTCGCCCTCGCCCTTGCTTGCCGCCTCGAAGACCGACTGGCCTCCATTGCGCATGACGAGGTAACTCCAGTAGAAATGGATCGGCCATTTCTCGCCACCGCCACCGGCAATCGGAACGATGCCAGCCTCTTTGATCTTCTTCACAGCGGCACCGAGATCATCCCACGTCTTGATATCTTCCGCCTTCACGCCAGCCTTGGAAAACAGCTCCTTGTTGTAAAAGAAGCTGACGAGGCTAACACGGTAAGGCACGGCCCAGACTTTGCCATCGAAAGACAGGCCGTCGATGGCCGCCGGGTTATAGGCGTTTCTGATCTTGCCGCCATCGGCATCGAAAACTTCGGTGAGATCTTTCAGAGCACCGGTTTTCGACTGCTCCTCAAGCACGCCACCACCCCAGCTGTAGAAGAAGTCGGGCACGTCATTTGATTGTAGCAGGGTCGGAAGCTTTGCCTTGAAGGCTTCGTTTTCTAGGAACTGTAGCTGGATGTCGACATCAGGATGTTTGGTCTCGTAATCCTTGGCAATCTCCTCCCAGACGGCCACGGATTTCGGATCGAGTTCAACATGCATCCACTTGACGACCGTTGCGGCAGAAACGCTCGCTGCGCCGAGCAAGAAGGTAATGGCTGTGGTTGAGGCAAGCGTTATCAGCTTGCCGCCCAGGCTTGCGCCTGCGTGCATATACGTCATGATGGTGATCCTCCCGGGGACTTCCTCACATTTATTCCCCAATCCGAATTAATTCATATAAGAATTGGATGACTGTCAAGGCATCGCCAATATTTTTCCGAGCAATGCTTGACATGGGTGCCGATCTTGACGCTATTTAATCCGCGATCCGATATTAATAGGACATCGGATTTGCTCTGCTCAAGCTCGCTGCGACTGGACCCATGAAGACTGCCGACCCCGAACTGATGCGTGCAATCAATCGCTTGAACGTCCTCGACACGATCCGTCGTCACGGCCCCATCTCACGCGTAGAGATCAGCGAAAGAACCCAGCTCTCCACCACCACTGTTTCGGCGATAACGGCATCGTTACTGGATGACGGGCTCATCCTGTCGCGCCACCTAGGGGATATAAGAACAGAAGGCGCGCGCGGTCGTCCACGCGTCATGCTTGAACTCAATCCAGATGCCGCGCGCGTGGTTGGTGCGAAGATCGCTGCCAACCGCATGGTCTTCGTCGTCACCGATTTCTGCGGTAACGTGCTGTCTTCGCTGTCGCTACCAATCCGCATCGATCGCCAACCCATCGGCGTCATTGCTGACCTGATCGAAGACGGCGTTCGTCGATGCGTTGTCGATGCAGGGCTTTCGCTTGAGGACGTCGATCGGGTCTGCCTCGGTTTGCCCGGTGTAATCGAGCATCGCACCGGTAAAATCCGTTTCAGCCCGGTACTACGCGAAGTCAACATCGATTTTGCCGGCGAGATGACCTCGCGTTTCGGAACTCCCACGATCATCGAGAGCGATGCCCATGCCGTAACACTTGGCCACCACTGGTTCGGCAAGGCGCGCGACCTCGAGGACATGGTGCTAATTTCCCTGGAGCAGACACTCGGACTCGGCGTGCTGCACAGGAACGATCTCTTCCGCGGCGCAGGTGGCCTTAGCCACAATCTCGGCGACCTCGTGCTCGTCGCAAACCCGGAAAGCACGGTTCGGCTGGCAAGCCAGGCAGGCGAAAACGCGATCCTCGCATCAAGACCGGCTGACGGGCGTTTTGCCGAGGCTATCCGGCTTGGGCGGGGCATCCAACATGCGCAGGCGCTGGTGCTTGCGCAGGACAACGATCTTATCGCCGCCGCCCATCGTGCGGGTGCGGCGATAGGCCTGACGCTCGCCAATATCGTGACCTTGTTTGCGCCGCCGCGCGTCATCTTCGTCGGCTCCAGCCTCGACCTCGGTGCCCCGTTCATCGATAGCATCAGAAGCGCCTACGAGATTTCCGTACCGCCATCCCTTCAGGGCGTGGCGGAACTGGTTTTCGACGATTGTAGCGACGAACTCTGGGCACAGGGTGCTGCGGCTGTCGCGCTGTACGAACTTTATGAATCGCCTTGGAACACCACAGGCCCAGCTCTCTGAGGAGTGAGCGGGCGAAAGCATGATGGGAGAGAAGAATATGCAAAAGGTCGGCATCGGCATCATCGGATGCGGGAATATCTCGGGCGCTTATTTGAAGGCGATGGCATCGTTCCCCATCCTCGACATCAAGGGTGTCGCGGATATGAATTCGGACATGGCCAGAGCAAAGGCTGAGGAGTTCAATGTCACCGCGCGAAGCGTCGAGGAACTGCTGGCGGATCCGGAAATAGAGATCATCGTCAACCTGACGATCCCCAAGGCACATGTCGAAGTGGGTCTCAGAGCACTGGATGCCGGAAAGCACACCTATTCCGAAAAGCCGTTGGGCATCAACTTCGCTGAGGGCAAAAAGCTCGCTGAAGCGGCGAAAAGCAAGACGCTTCGCATTGGTGCGGCGCCGGATACTTTCCTCGGTGGCGGTCATCAGACGGCACGGACGCTCATCGATCAGGGCGTTCTCGGCACTCCGGTCGGCGGCACGGCGACCTTCATGTGCCCAGGACACGAACGGTGGCATCCCAACCCCGCCTTCTACTACGAAGTTGGCGGCGGACCGATGCTGGACATGGGCCCCTATTACATCACCGACCTCGTCAACCTCTTCGGACCCGTCGCTAAAGTTGCAGGCTTTGCCTTCTCGCCCCGCTCAGAGCGCCTGATCACCAGCGAGCCCCGTAACGGCGAAAAAATCCCGGTCCATGTGGCGACCCATGTCGCGGGCGCGCTGGCATTCCAAAACGGTGCCGTCGTTCAGGTCGGCATGAGTTTCGACGTGGCTGGACACAAGCATGTCCCGCTTGAACTATACGGCACGGAAGGAACGCTTTTGGTGCCAGATCCCAACCACTTCGGAGGTGAGGTTCAGCTTCTCAAAAAGGGTGGCGAATTCGAGACCCAGGACCTGTCGTCGCCCTATGCAGACGGGAACTACCGATCGATTGGCGTTGCCGACATGGCCCACGCCATCCGCTCCAATCGCCCGCACAGAGCTAACGGCGATCTGGCGCTCCATGTCCTCGAGGTCATGGAAGCGTTCCAGACCGCATCGGACACCGGCACAACCGTTTCCATCACCACCGTCGTCGACCGCCCGGCCCCGCTGGCCGAGTCGCTTGTCGACGGTCGGATCGGCAAATAATTCTGAGGAGGAATAAAATGCGTGAAGCACTGATTGTCTGGGGCGGGTGGAGCGGCCACGAGCCAGAGGAATGCTCGGTCATCATCAAGGACCTGCTCGAAGAGGAAGGTTTCAAGGTCTATGTCGAACATAGTACCGAAGCCTTCGCCGACCCTTCGGTTCATGATCTGAGCCTCGTCGTTCCGATCGTCACCATGTCCAAGATCGAAAAGGAAGAGATCAAGAATCTTGCCACCGCCGTCGAGAATGGTGTCGGTATTGCTGGATATCATGGCGGCGCCGGCGACAGTTTTCGCGAATGCGTCGAGTATCAATTCATGATCGGCGGACAATGGGTTGCCCACCCCGGTAACATCATCGACTACACCGTGAACATTACCAAGCCGGAAGACCCGATCATGGCCGGCATCACCGATTTCCCCTACACGTCCGAGCAGTACTACATGCAGGTCGACCCTTCGAACGAGGTGCTGGCGACGACGACCTTTACCGGAGACCACGCCTGGTGGATCGACGGTGTCGTCATGCCGGTTGCCTGGAAGCGCAACTACGGGAAAGGTCGTGTCTTCTATTCATCGCTCGGCCATCAGGCAAAGGAATTTGCCGTCCCGCAGATGCGGGAGATTTTCCGGCGTGGCGCAAACTGGGCCGCCCGCTAGTTTACCGGAAAGGTATTTGGGCCGTGCGCGAATGCACGGCCTCCTCGGCGGCGCAGCATTCCGGAACTATCGAGCAAAACTTGACGAGTGCGCGCCTGTTGTTGTTTTCCGAAAGTGCGCATGTGCGGTTGTCACCGCTTCAACGGGCCTTAATGAACCCGTGCTTTTGCAGGATTTCGGCTATTTTCGCGTCCTGCTCCAGATCGGGCAAAAGCGCAGGCTGACGGCTCGCACCGACAGATGCATCCTGGATGTAGAGCGCACGCTTGACCATAGCC
Source organism: Rhizobium sp. 22-785-1 (assembly GCF_053521965.1). Lineage (NCBI taxonomy): Bacteria > Pseudomonadati > Pseudomonadota > Alphaproteobacteria > Hyphomicrobiales > Rhizobiaceae > Rhizobium > Rhizobium sp. 22-785-1. The sequence continues at coordinate 115,933 of NZ_JBNWDI010000006.1, forward strand.
GGAGCAAATCCCAAAGCGTAGAGATCGGTCCGAAAAGCGGTGAACAAGGCCTGCTGACGTTCTGCTTCGGCAATATCACCAGCATTGAACCCGTTGAGAATACCGGCAAGCACCTGAGGGATGGCGTTGCCTAGCCCGGAAATACAACCCGCCGCTCCATTTTGCAGCGCCCACAACACCAGGTGATCGGGACCGGAGTACACTTCGAAGCCGGACACATCACGGGCAACGGATAGATAGGCTTCCAGCGTCTCTTTCGCCCCGCCGCTATCCTTGATCCCAGCAATATTACCATGTGCCGAGAGAGCACGGGCGGTTTCCGGCTCGATGTGGTTCTGCGTGCGCGCCGGGATGTCGTAGAGGTAGATCGGCGTCTTCACCGCATCGGCTACTGTGGAGAAATGGCGGATCAGGCCGTCCTGCGTGCAGGCGATAAAGAACGGTGTGATGACTGCGATAGCATTGACACCAATCCGGTCGAATTCGCGTGCCAGCTTCACCGTCTCGAATGTCGCGGGCATGCCGGCATTGACGATGACATCGACCTGACCATTGACTTCATCGACTACAGCTTCGGCAAGCTTTACCTTCTCATCGAAGGTCAACGCGGAAAAGTCGCCATTGGTGCCAGCGCACATGATGTTGTTGCCAGCAGCCACTTGGCGACGCACCTGCGCCCGCGTGGCCTCGTAATTGATGGTTTCGTCCTCGTTGAAGCACGTGACGAGCGCGACGAAGGCCTTTTTAGACATGATAGGTACTCCTTAAATTCCAAGTCAGGATGCGTGCGAAAGGCGAGCAGCGCGGTGCGCGGCCTGCACATCCGGGTCCGGGTCGAGGCCAGCGGCCAGCAGGGCCTGCGTATAGGGCTGACGCGGCGTTTCAAAGATTTCACGCACCGTGCCAATCTCGACCACCTCACCCCTTTGCATCACCATGACGTGGTCGGCAAAGTCGCGAACGACTGGAAGATCGTGGGCGATGAAGATGAAGGCAATTCCCATTTGCTTGCGCAGCTTGTCGAGCAGCGCGATGACCTGCGCCTGCACCGATACGTCGAGTGCTGAGACCGCCTCGTCACAGATGATCAGTTGCGGCTCGAGCGCGAGCGCCCGTGCGATCGCGATGCGTTGGCGCTGGCCGCCGGAGAACTGATGCGGATAGCGGCCCATATGTTCAGGTCCGAGGCCGACTTGGGTCAGAAGTTCCGCCACCCGTTCACGCCACTTCGCCTTTGGCAGTATGTCAGGGTGAATGACCCAAGCCTCCGAGATCAGCTGATAGACCGTCATTCGTGGGTTCAGCGACTGCGTGGGATCCTGAAACACCATCTGTAGATCGCGACGAAGCTTGTAGAGCTCAGCAGGCGAAAGAGTGAAAAGGTCCCTGCCCTTCCAGAAAGCTTCCCCGGAATCGGGCTCGTCCAGCCTGAGCAGAATGCGTGCGAGCGTGGATTTTCCCGACCCGCTTTCGCCAACGACGGCCATGGTCTCCCCAGCCATCAAGTCGAAGGAAACGCCTTTAAGCGCTTCGAAAGCACCGTAAGTCTTGCGGACGTTGCGTACCTTCAGCACAGGCTCGGCACCCGGCAGCGGCGCATGCATCTCACCCTTGCCGGGTGCAGCGGCGATCAGCTTCTTCGTGTAGGCATGTTGCGGGTTCTTGTAGACGTCGCGCACCGCGCCGGATTCGACCAGCACGCCTTTTTCCATCACCACCACACGATCAGCGATTTCGGCAACAACGCCGAGATCGTGGGTAATGATCAGCACGGCCATGCCGGTTTCCCGCTGAAGCTCCTTGAGAAGCGCCAGCACTTCCGCCTGAACCGTGACATCGAGTGCCGTCGTCGGCTCGTCGGCGATTAGAATATCCGGGCGTAAGGCGAGCGCCATGGCAATCATCACGCGCTGGCGTTGGCCACCAGAAAATTCATGCGGATATTTTTCGAGTGAGGTTTCCGGGCTTGGAATACCAACACGGCCAAGCAGTCGGAGCGCTTCGGCCTTCGCCTTGGCATCATCCGTACCATGGGTTGTCAGTGCTTCGCGGATTTGCCAGCCGACAGTATAGACCGGGTTCAAGTGGCTCAGCGGATCCTGAAAGATCATCGCAATGCGGCGACCATTGATCTCGCGCCGTTGGGCTGAAGGCATGGTCAGAAGATCCACGCCATCCAGCAGGATCTGGCCGGAGGTGATGCGACCCGGCGGCATGTCAATCAGGTTCATGACGGCAGATGAGGAGACGGACTTGCCGGAGCCGCTCTCGCCAAGGATCGCCAGAGTTTCACCGCGATCGACATGGTAGGAGATGTCGCGCACCGCCTTGACCACACCGTTGACGGTGTGGAACTCGACCGAGAGATTGCGAACTTCGAGTAAATGTTCAGCCATTCTTGTGGCCCTTCATTTCCAGACGCCAGCGCTGCACGGGATCAAGAGCAATGCGCAGCCAGTTGGACAGGAGGTTCAGCGACATGGTGGTCAGAATGATCGCCAGTCCCGGCCAGAAGGAGAGCCACCATGCGTTGGTGAGATACTGCCTCCCTTGGCTTATCATTAGACCCCAGGTGATTTCTGGTGGCTGGATGCCGATGCCGAGGAAGGAGAGTGCACTCTCGGCCAACATCACATAGGCGAAATCAAGCGTGGCGAGCGTCGTCAGCGTTGGCAGCACGACGGGAAGGATGTGGCGAAACAGAATGCGCTTGTTGGAAGCGCCCATCACTCGTGCCGCCTGCACGAACATGCGTTCGCGAATTTCCAGAACCTCGGCGCGGGTGGTGCGCAGATAGACAGGGATGCGGGTTATCGCCAGAACCAGCATCAGATTGAGGATCGACGATCCCAGGATGTAGAGCACGATAACGGCAATCAAAAGCGACGGAAATGACATGATCACGTCCGCGAGCCGCATGATTACCTGATTGACCCTTGCCGAAGAAAAACCCGCGATCAAGCCAAGAGCGGTGCCGATGATCGATGAGATCAACACCGCACCCGCCGCCACCATCAAGGTGTTCTGGGTGGCAACGATGATGCGGGCGAGAAGCGGACGGCCGAGCGCGTCGGCGCCCATCCACCAGACCCACGCCTTTTCGAAGTCGAAGGGTGCGGCGTTTCGGCCACGCAAGTTCTGCTTCGTCGCAACATCGCCAAGCCAGCTCGGGCCGATCACTGCCAGAATGATGATGAATACGAGAAAGATCGCAGCGGCGAGAGCGAACTTGTCGGCGAGAAGCATACGGAACATGCGCTGATAGAAGGGTGGCTCGTACGCGATATCCGTGGCAGTCGTGACGTCAGTCATTGTCGTCCCTCCCTAATGCCGGATACGTGGATCGAGAAACGCGTAAGCGAGATCGATCAGGAGGTTCATGATGAAAATCGCGACCGCCGTGACCAGAATGGCGGCGAGAACGACGTTGAAGTCGCGCTGCAAGATGGAATCGATCATCAGCTTGCCGACACCCGGGAAACCAAAGATGGTTTCGATGATGACAGCGCCGTTAAGCAAGCTTGCCGCTTGATCGCCGAGCACCGTGATCACGGGCAGCATGGCGTTGCGAAGCGCATGAATGAAGATGATCGGACCGGATTTGACGCCTTTGGCGCGCGCCGTCTTTACGTAAGCAGACGACAGCGCCGTGATCATGGACCCGCGCACAACCTGAACGATGATGCCGAAGGGGCGCACAAAAAGCACGCCGATCGGCAGGATCCAATGCCAGATGGAGCCCGTACCCGATGTCGGTAGCCAGGTGAGATTGACGGCGAAGACCACAATCGCAACGATTGCCAGCCAGAAATCCGGCACAGACGCGCCGATCAGCGAGACGATGGACGAAAAGCGGTCGAAAAACCCACCGACACGGAAGGCGGCGAAGGAGCCAACGACAATCGCCGCGACCGTGACGAGTGTCATGGTGCTGACCGCAAGCCACAAAGTCCAGACAAAAGCTTCCAGCACCACATCGAGTGCAGGCCGGGCTTTGCGCAACGATTCTCCAAGGTCGCCGGTCAGCACGTCACCGACATAGCGACCGAATTGGACAAGCAAAGGATCGTTGAGGCCATGCAATTCGCGAAACTGGTTCTTCAACTCGGCAGAAGCTTCGACTGGCAGGAAAAGCGCTGCGGGATCGCCGGTCAGGCGAGAGAGGAAGAAGACCATGACGATCAGCCCGATCAACGAGATCAGACTGGCCACGGCCCTTTTTCGGATGAAACTCAGCATGGCGTCCTCGAAGAAACCTGTGCAGCGGCATCACTTTGCCGCGCGTCGTTCAAGCGAGATGGCGGCACTGGCCGCCATCTCCGGCTGGATGTGATCTTACTTGATCTTGATCTCGGAGAGCTGGAGCATCGAGTTCGTCGCAATCGTCGGCTTGAAGTCGAGACGTTCAGAGACACGGGCAAAGCCGACCATGTGGAAGAGCAGCACATCTGCCACCACGTCGTCATGCAGGTAGGCGATCAGTTCCGACCAGAGCTTGGCACGGTCATCGCCGACGGCAGCTGAAGCGCGCTTGATCAGATCATCAACCTTCGGATCGGAAAAGCCCGACTGCGTGCCGTCAGAAGCATATTTGAAGAACATCGAGAAGGAGGGGTCACCCTTGGAGTTGTCGTGCATGGCAGCGACGATCTGGGGACCACGATCCTTGGCGAAGGGCTTCGAATAATAGCGCTCATGTTCTGCGACTTCGACGAATTTCAGGTCAACCTTGAAGCCGACATCCTGCAACTGCTGCTGAATGGCCTCCATGATTTCGGTGACGTTCGGGAAGTTGGCCGAGCGCGCGATGATGGTGATCGGCGTATCGACCTTCACACTATCTGCCTTGGCTTCGTCGAGTAGCTTCTTGGCGCCGTCGGGATCATAGGGGAACACCTTGACGTCCTTGTTCCAGCCAAGCGTGGTTGGCGGGACGATTGCCGTTGCAAGTACCGCGCTTTCTGGAACCAGCGTGCCGAGGAACGCTTGACGGTCGATGGCCAGGTTCAGCGCGCGGCGAACGCGTACATCGTTGAGCGGCGCAATGTTGTGATCAAGGCGAAGATAGACGGTCTCGCTATCGAGATATGAGAAGTCAGTCTTCGGGTTCGTCGCATCGAGCTGAGAGATAGACGGAGATAGATCGGCTTCGCCGGCTTGAACCATGGCTGCGCGGACAGCCGGATCGGCGCGGAACAGATACGTGGCCTCCGTCACTTCGGGCTTGGTGCCCCAATAATCGTCGCGGCCGGTGAGAACGATCTGCTGGCCAGGCGTCCAGTTGGTGAGCTTGTAGGGACCGGTGCCGACCGGCTCGCGGATAAATTCGAGTGGCGTCTCTTCTGGAACAATCGTGACGAGCGTCATCAGAAGAGGAAGGATCGGCTGGACGGGATCGGCTTTGAAGTCGATGGTGTAATCATCGACGACAGAAGGCGTCACCTTCATGCCCCCGAAGTAACGGCGGGATTCGCAGGCATTCTTGTCGCTCATGATGCGGTCGAAGCTGTGCTTGACATCCTTGGCATCGAAGCTTGAGCCATCAGAGAATTTCACGCCATGACGGAGATGAAAGCGCCAGCTGCCATCGGAGTTCTGCTCCCACTTTTCCGCCAGGCGCGGCATGACACCCTTGTCGGTGCGCACGTCGAGCTCCGTCAGCGTTTCGCTGACATTCTCCATGATGACACGGCCAATATTCGATCGCGTCGCCATGCAGGGCTCAAGCAGGTCCGCTTCTTCGGCCAGCACGACCTTGATCGGGCCAGATCCCGCATAGGCCGGCGTCACCGCGGGCATCACCAGCGTACTTAGCGCCAAGGCACATGAAACAGCAGTCTTTTTCATCTTTGTTCTCCTCCCAGATGAAGTCCATACATGACAGGCGACGACATGGATGAGCGAGCAAGATCCGCCTTCCAGAAGCTTGAATGTGTCGAAACGCACCGACAGACATCCTGAGCCCTCATCGACCAGGTTGACGCTGAGCATCTACGCACAGCCCCATCTTGTCAAATAGAATTACGATGTAAAATATAAAACAAAAACATAATCATATTTTCTTATTTATTTTCAATATTTTAAAAAATGCAAATCGGAATATCTCGCTGTTTTAGGACATAAATAAACTTGACAACTTTCGAATTTTGGCTGATTTCCGGAAGCGAGAGGAGCTCATCATGACCCCAGACGAGATAGCGCAACAGATGACGGGTGGACTGACTCAAGCCGAAGACGGGCGGACTGTTGCCTTTTTGCCTTCGCCCATGATTCAGAACCATGCCGCTTTCCTGCATCGCACTGCAGAAGGTTCGCTGATTTGTGCCTGGTTCGGTGGCTCTCTCGAAGGCAAATCCGACATTTCCATCTACGCATCCGTTCTACGGAAAAATGCCTCTAGCTGGGGTCCGGCGCAGCGCTTGAGTTCCGACACCGATCATTCAGAACAAAACCCGGTACTGTTTCAGGCTCCCGACGGGCGGCTCATTCTGTTCCATACCTCCCAGCCTTCCGGCAATCAGGATGAGTGCCGCATTCGCATGGCGGAAGTGGTGAACGACCCCATCGACCCGACCCGGCTCTTTGCCTCGGAAGGTCGCTACCTGGACTTGCCACGCGGTAGCTTCGTTCGCGCACCGCTGATGATCCGCAAGGACGGCGCATGGCTTCTGCCGATATTCCGATGCGTCCAGCGCCCCGGCCAGAAATGGAATGGTAGCCATGACACGGCAGCTGTCGGCATCAGTGAAGATGCTGGCCGGACCTGGCGCCTGGAGAAATTGCCGCAATCGACTGGCTGCGTACATATGTCACCTGTGTCCGATGGCACAGGCAGGTTCACTGCCTTCTTCCGTCGACGCCAGGCCGATTTCGTTTTTAGGACGGACAGTACCGACGAAGGGCGTAGCTGGAGCGTTCCCGTCGCAACAGACCTGCCGAACAACAATTCCTCGCTGGCAGCGATCACGCTTCATGACGGTCGTATTGCCCTGATCTGCAATCCGGTAAACCACGAAGCATCCAGCGACCGTCGCACTTCGCTCTATGACGAACTTGGCGAAGATGACGCCCGGCCGGATGCTGACCCGGCAGGCGGTATCGTCCCGGTATGGGGCGTTCCGCGTGCGCCGGTCAGCGTTTGTCTTTCGGAAGATGGTGGCAAGACCTTCCCGCAACGCATTATGATCGAAGATGGGCCGGGCACCTGCCTGTCGAACGATTCCATCGACGGACGTAACTTCGAGATGTCCTATCCGTGGCTGCTGGCGGATCCGGATGGAAGCCTCCACTTGGCCTACACCTATCATCGACGCGCGATCAAATATGTCCACCTGCCCGCAGGCTGGGACCGGACAGGCACTGGAGACTGACATGAGCGACATTATCGGCATCACGATGGGCGACCCTTGCGGCGTCGGCCCCGAAATTTCGGTTCGCGCCCTGGCCGAGATGTCGGCGCAAGATCGTATGGCAACCAGAATTTACGGAAACCTGGCTACGCTTGAAGCTGCCCGACAGGCGCTGGGCCTTAGCATCGATCTCGAGCCCCACGTCGTGGACATCGACGTGGAAGGCGCACCGCTTCCCTGGGGCAAGCTTAGTCCAATTGCGGGTGACGCTGCCTTCCGCTTTATCGAGAGGGCTGTGCGCGATGCAGAAGCTGGCTTGATTGGCTGCATCGTCACAGCCCCCATCAACAAGGAAGCCTTGAACGCAGCTGGTCATCACTATGACGGCCACACTGGTATGCTGCGCAGTCTGACCGGATCAAGCGCCGCATATATGCTGCTCGCCTCCGAACGATTGAAAGTCATACACGTTTCTACCCACGTGTCGCTTCAGGAAGCGATCCGCCGCTCGACGACAGAACGCGTGCTCGCCACCATCCGCGCCGGCAACAAGCACTTGAAGCGTATCGGATATGAGAACCCACGCATTGCGGTCGCCGGTATCAACCCACACTGCGGTGAAAACGGACTGTTCGGCACGGAAGATGACGATCAGATCGCCCCGGCGGTCGCCGCTGCCAAGGCCGAGGGCATCAACGTCGATGGCCCGATTTCAGCCGATACCGTTTTCCACCGCGCCTATTCGGGCGCCTTCGATCTGGTGGTCGCCCAATATCACGATCAGGGCCACATCCCGATCAAGCTGGTCGCCTTCGATACCGCCGTCAACGTCTCCGTCGAACTGCCGATCGATCGAACATCCGTCGACCACGGAACAGCCTTCGACATTGCCGGCAGGGGTATCGCAAATCATGGCAACATGAACTCGGCCATCGCCTATGCCCGCAAGCTGGTCGATGGCCGGACAGAAAAAGGATACTGCCGATGACTGCTTTCATTACGCTTCACCAGCCCAGAAGGCTGATCGTTGGCGCAGGCTCGATCGGCGAGGTCGGAAGTCTCGTTGGCAATGCTCAGGCGACGCTCGTCATCGCGACGCCCATCACCGCGGGCTTTGTCGACCGTCTTCAACTTGCCGGGAAAGTAGAAGTCTTCGATGCCATCCCCGGAGAACCGGATGTTGCGACGCTCGAGGCTGCCTTGAGTGTCGCACGCAGGGTCAAGCCGCAGGTAGTAATCGGTCTGGGTGGCGGATCGGTCCTCGACGTAGCAAAGCTGGTTGCGGTTTTGTGGGATAGCCAACAAACGCTTGCCGATGTCGCTGGACCCAACCGCGTCGCTGGACGAAACACGCAGCTTGTACAAGTGGCCACAACCGCGGGCACAGGCTCGGAAGCGGGCATCCGCTCTCTGATCACGGATCCGGTCAAGGGCGCGAAGATCGCAGTCGAAAGCCCTTACATGATTGCCGACATCGCGGTTCTCGATCCGGAATTGACCTTCAGCGTACCGCCCGCAGTTACAGCGGCCACCGGCGTCGACGCCATGGCGCATTGCGTTGAGGCCTTCACCAACAAAAGGGCGCATCCCATGATCGATGGCTTTGCGCGCATGGGATTTCGCCTTGTCGGGAAATATCTTGCCCGCGCCGTCAATGACGGCTCCGATACGCAAGCACGCGAAGCCATGATGCTCGCATCCTACTACGGTGGCATTTGTCTGGGTCCGGTCAATACGGCTGCCGGTCACGCCATCGCTTATCCGCTCGGCACTCGGCTGGGTCTGCCGCATGGTCTGGCAAACGCGATCGTATTCCCGCATGTGCTTGCTTTCAACCAGCCGGTCGTTCGGGAAAAAACTGCGGAAGTCGCGGAAGCCCTTGGTTTTTCTGCAAATTCTCCCGAGGCTATTCTGGAGAATGGCCAGCGTTTCTGCACGGACCTCAACATCGAGATGCGGCTTTCGCACCACGGAGCGGAGGAAACCGATCTGGCGGCATATGCAGCGGAAGCCCATGCGAACCGCCGACTGATGGATAACAATCCCGCAGATATGACCGCAGACGATATTCTGTCGATCTACAAGTCGGCATATTAATTATATATATTTCAACGAAACAGGGGCCATCACGGCCCCTTTTTCATTCCGCGTCGGACGAACTTGCAATTACTGCCGATCCCTCGGTCAGATTGGCAAGCGACGCACTCGTCTGGAAGAGACGCGCCCGGGACCCTGTCAAATGCGCATGCATAAGTTCCTTGGCCTTCGGACCTTTGCCTGTAGCGATAGCGTCAGCGATCGCTTCATGCTCGGCAAACACGCGGGATAGACCGGCATTGTCGCGTTTGACCGATACACCATGGAAGCGCATGCCCACAGCGATGTGGTCTTTCAATGCTTCCATCGCCGTCGAAAAGTAGGTGTTGTTTGCCGCACGTGCGATAGCAAGGTGAAACTGGAAGTCGGCATCTTCGCGGTGAGCCTGGCGGTTCGTCGCATCCCGCATCAATTCGAGGGCGTCTCGGATCGCGAGAAGCGTGCCCGGTGTGTGTCGTGCTGCGGCAGCTTCCGCAGCAGCAGGTTCGAGCGTCAAACGGAATTCGTAGCAACTCAAAAGATCTGCAACATTCTCCAACTGCCCGAAACCCAGCGGCTGCTTCATGCCGAGAGAGCGCACGAAACTTCCTGCTCCGCGGCGAGAATATATCAGGCCCTGATCCCGCAGACGTCGAAGCGCTTCACGGATGATGGGACGCGACACCTCGAATTCAATCGCGAGATCATGCTCGGTTGGCAGTCGTTCATCGGATTGATAGGAGCCCGACTTGATGGCTCTGTGCATGCGCTCGAAGACGAGGTCCGCCAAACTTTTGCGCGCTGTTCCGCTTTGCAATCCCATCCTCAGTTCCTGCCGTCGAAAAGTTGCTCGGCGAGTCTCTTGAGAGTGTCAGGCTCTCCGAATCCGCCGGATTTCAAGATGATACATTGCCCGTTCGCGTAGGCCAGGCCAAGACCCGGCATGCATTCGCCCTTCAGCTGAAAGCTTGTCACGCCCATTGTCGCAAGAACGGCTTCGGCGGTGGCGCCGCCACACAAAAGCATGGTCCGAGCACCAGAGGTTAAGACTGGATGGACACTTTGCGCAAGGTTGTGAGCCACCTCTTCAGGTCTAAGCGTTGAAGGCCCCGTGGTTGCCTGAACGAGGATAGCTGGTGATGACAGCAAGCCTTTAGGCTCGACAATGCCGTTCGGTGCGGGCAGATAGGCCACGTCCTGCAGTTGCCGCAATTGTTCCACCTGCGCATCGGTGATGGGGTCATGTGATCCTATAACGAAGAGCCCCTGACCAGTCGGCGGCGTGACGAGCTCGGCCTTGGCGCGGTGCGTCATTCGATCAGCAAGAGCCTCCGCGAGGCCCCGTGCTCCAACCAAAAGGTCGATTCCATTACCTTCGCAGTCGTCAAGAGCAGACAGCAAATCTTCCGGGGTACCCGCCTCGGCAATTGTCGAGCGTTCGGCGTGGCGACCGAGAGCGTCAGCGACGCAGATTGGCGTCTCGACGCCAAAACCATCCACGTGACCATTTCTGACGAAACGGCCGAATGCAGGAATAGCCGGTGCCACCAAGGCGCGACGATACTCGATTGCATCCAGCTCAGCCGAGATGTTTCCCTTCAACCGAGAATCGACCTTCTTGAACAGACGCACAGCTGGCGGCAGGTACGCCATGAGCTCGCGCATTGTCTTACAGGCTTCGCATGCTGGCTTCTCGCGCGACGCCAGGTTTATGGAAAGCACGTCTGGCTTCAGCGCAAGCGCTCCGGTGACCGCATCATTGGTCAGGGCGATTTCCGTATAAAGCCCCCTGGCCGCGAAAGGGGCAGCGGTATCCAATGCTCCAGTGAGGTCGTCGGCGATGATGACGAGCACTGCGATACTCCGTGTTGTTATCTTCTTTTTCAAAATATGGTCTATTTTCCAGTATGATGCAACAATCCGATAACAAATTAATCCTGACTGCAAACAGGTAGCGCCGTATGCGGTGGAGGTCGGTATGGAACATCTGCCGATGGCCTGCGTTAAGGCTACCCTTCAGACTGTTTCCAGAGGCACATCGTGGATCAAGCTCAACGCGCCGCTCCCCAAGACGAAGCGAAGCAAAACGGCGATCCGGAGAATCAACAGCGTCAGAACGACGCCTCCGGAGAGGATCAAAACAATGACGAGAAAAAGCCTTCATTGATCAGGCGCCATCCGTTCTGGGCAGCAGGTATCGTTCTCGCCCTCATCGCATTTGGGATTGGCGGATATTTCATCTGGCTCATCTATTTTCATCCCTACGAGACAACCGACGATGCATTTGTCGATGCGCGTAGCTTCTCCCTGGCGGCGAAGGTGTCCGGCTATCTCGACGATGTCGCTGCAGCAGACAATGCGCATGTGGAGGCAGGAGCGGTGATCGCGAGAATAGCGCCGCGCGATTATCAGATCGCCGTCGACCAGGCGCAGGCGCAGGTGGAATCCGCAAGAGCCGCGATCACCAATGCGGCAGCGCAAATTGACGTTGCTTCCGCTGCAATCGAAGAGGCCAAGGCGCGCGAAACATCGTCGGCCGCCGCGCTTCAGTTTGCAAAAGATGAAGCCGACCGCCAGCGGCAGTTGCAGCAGGGCGGTGCCGGTAGCCTGCAAACATCTCAACAGGCGGAATCTAACCTGCGACAGGCTCAGGCTGCATATGCTGAGGCACAAGCGAACATCAGTTCGGCACTGAAAAACAAGGTGGCGGCGGAGGCACAGCGAACAAGTGCCCAGGCAAGTCTGAAACAAGCCGAGGCCCAAAAGGAAAGTGCCGACCAGAACCTTCTCTATACGACGCTGACGGCAGCTCAACCCGGACGCGTCGTCAAGATTAGCGGAGCCAAAGGCCAGTTTGTCCAGGCAGGTCAGGCGATCGCGATGTTCGTTCCCGATGAGATCTGGGTGACTGCAAATTTCAAGGAGACGCAACTGGCTGACATGCGCGCCGGTCAGCCCGCTGAACTGACGATCGATGCCTACCCCGATCACGTTTTGCATGGAAAGGTCGATTCTGTACAGCCCGGCTCCGGCACCGCCTTTTCATTGCTGCCAGCGGAGAACGCCACCGGCAATTATGTGAAAGTGACTCAACGCGTGCCGGTGAAAATCGTAGTCGATCAATGGCCAAAGGACGTTTCGATCGGCCCCGGAATGTCGGTCGTGCCCACCGTCACCGTTCGTCCCAGACACTAGTCGAGAGATAAGATAGAGGCGGGACATGGCAAGCGCAGCAGCGACAGGCGCAACCGGCACGAAAGCAAGCGGCCGCGCAACCAATCCATGGCTTGTGGCGGTGGTCGTCGCGTTGGCGGTCTTCATGGAAGTACTCGACACGACAATTGCCAATGTCGCTCTGCGGTACATCTCTGGTGGCTTGGCGGTCAGCTCCGACGAAGCGTCGTGGGTGGTCACGACCTACCTCGTTTCCAATGCTATCGCACTAATCGCATCAAGCTTCATCGCACAGCGCTATGGCCGCAAACGATTTTATCTGGTCTGCCTTGCCATGTTTACCATCGCGTCTGTCATGTGCGGGCTGGCATGGGACCTCCCGTCTCTTCTAGTGTTCCGTATGATCCAGGGCTTTGCCGGGGGCGGAATGGTGCCAGTGTCTCAATCAATCCTCACCGATGCCTTTCCGCCAGCAAAGCGCGGTCAGGCATTTGCGATATTCGGTATCGCGGTGGTGGTGGCGCCAGTTGTCGGCCCTACGCTCGGCGGCTGGCTTTCCGACAACTTCTCCTGGCACTGGTGTTTTCTGATTAACGGGCCGGTCGGCATCTTCGCCTTCATGCTCGTCTATTTTCTGGTTAACGAATCTGAGGAACAGGAGAAAAAACGTCAGGACATGCGCCGGCGTGGCCTTCGTTTCGACCTGGTCGGCTTCGTGCTGGTTGCGACATTCCTCGGCTCGCTTGAACTCGTGCTGGATAGAGGGCAGATTGAGGATTGGCTCGACTCCACTTTCATCGTCATCACGTCGACGATCTGCTTTCTAGCGCTGGCAGCCTCCATCCCCTGGCTCCTGACAAAAAAGAACCCAGTGTTGGACGTTCGACTTATCGCGACACGGCAGTTCGGTTCTTGTATGATCGTGATGCTGGCGATCGGCGCGATCCTGATTGCCACCACACAATTCGTGCCGCAGGTTCTGCAGGAGAATTATGGCTACACTGCCACGTGGGCAGGCTTGGCTCTGTCTCCCGGCGGGATGGTGACGATGGTCATGATGTTCATGGCGGGCCAGCTGACTTCTCGCTTCCAGCCGAAATACCTGATCGCTATCGGTGCAACGATCATTGCCCTGTCTATGTATGACCTGACGCGTCTAACGCCAAATGCCGATTTCGGCTTCTTCGTGTGGTCCCGATGCATTCTCGGCCTGGGCCTGCCTCTTATCTTTATCCCTATCACTGCCGCCTCATATAACGGCTTGAGGCCGGACCAGACCGACCAGGCCTCCGCATTGATCAATGCGGCGCGCAACACTGGCGGTTCTATCGGCGTTTCAATTGCCTCCAACGTGCTTGCGTATCGGGAGCAGTGGCACCAGAGCAGACTGGTCGAGCATATCAACCCCGCAGAGCCCGCCTACCACCAGACCATGCAGAATTTACAGAGTTTCCTGACGGGCCGCGGCTCCTCCACAGTTGATGCACAAGGCCAGGCCATGGCCCTGATAGGCCAGCAGGTCGGCCTTCAAGCAAGCTCTCTCGCCTATATAGATGTGTTCTTTGTCTTGGCCATCATTTCGGCGCTCGCAGTGCCCTTGGCGCTCATCTTGCGCAACGTCAGTTTGAATGGCAAACCGGGAGGCATGCACTGACATCGTGGCGAGTTGCCGCAATCAGTGTGTTGTAATGCACACCGTGCCTAAGGCATGCGCCCGCCTTAGGGTAGCCGGTCGGACGCCAAACCATTTTTCGTTCGATTTTGCCACTGAACACAATCGAACGGGATAAATTCCGCGGCTCCGGGCTACCGCGCCAAAGCAACCAGCCGGCCATTTGACGGCTGTCGAAGAATATCCATATGCACATCATAAATGCGCAACAAATGATCGGACGTCATGATCTCCTCCGCTGATCCTTGCGCGATCAGCCTCCCCGAATGGAGCGCAACCACGCGATCGCAAAAGCGCGCCGCCATGTTTACGTCGTGAAGAACGGTGATGATCGTGATACCCTTTTTGCGGCAAAGTTCCTGCGTAAGCGACAGCACATCCAGTTGATGGCCGATATCAAGGGCAGACGTCGGTTCGTCCAGCAACAGGCATGCGGCATCCTGGGCAATGAGCATGGCAAGCCACACACGCTGACGCTCGCCGCCCGACAGGCTGTCGACCATGCGCTCCGTGAAAGGGCCTATCCCGGTAAGCGTGATCGCCTCCTCGACCTTGGCCTGATCGACAGCGCCAAAGCGACCCAGCGCGCCGTGCCAGGGATAGCGGCCAAGAGCCACCAACTCTTTCACCAGCATGCCAGGCGCCGCAGGCGTCCGTTGCGGCAGGTAGGCTAGCCGGCGGGCGAAGTCACGATCGGCCCATCCATTCAGCGGCTTTCCTTCGAAATGGATTGTCCCGCCACTTGCGCGTTGCTGACGTCCGATAAGCTTCAGGAGTGTCGATTTTCCGGAACCGTTATGGCCGATCAGAGCGATAGACTGACCTGCGGGAAGATCAAGCGTCAGCGGATGCAACAGAACACGTCCATCTATGGCAAAACTGACGTCCTTGAGTGAAAGAACCGGAGACGTTGCGGCGACTATTTGGGGTCCGGTTGCATGTATCGGCATGGCGCTTTATCCGTCGGGATTCAGTGAGATCGTGACCGGCAAATTTCGCGGTGGCTCAGCCGCCTCTCCAATTGACCGGAACACCCCCTAACGCCCTCGTACGCGTTCGGGATTGCTCGCAAATATTGAACTTGATAAAGAGATGCAAGTTTTATTGCGGAGCATCTCCTATGACTTTCCAGCCGCGGATGGAAAACAAAATCGAAGGCTTCTCGGTCATGGGCGGACTGCGTCGTCGTTATTGGAACGGCATCACGGTCGATCTCTGGGATGTCGAATGTGCGGCCTATGCTGGCGGTCACTACGTGGCCCGCGATCCACGCCTGTTTATTCTGCTAGACCAACATGGGCGTGGACGCCCGACCATGAGGTGGTCTCCGACATCATCCGGCTCACCCCAAGACAGACACAGCCCGATCTCATACATTCCCGCAGAAATGGAGCTATGGCTCGATATTGCCGACGTGCAATATGTGCGCCATCTCGATATTCATTTCGATGCGGATACCATTGTGCGCAGGCTGTCGGTCGAGATCGATCCGAAGAAGCTGACCGATCCAAAACTCTTGTTCTTCGATCAGCGCGTTATGGCGCTGGCTGAACTGATCGCCTCAGAAATGACGAACGATGCGCCACTGCACGACCTCTACGGAGACGGGCTCGCCCTGGCGCTTGTAATCAACGTTCTGAAATTGGAGAAGACATCGCCACGGCAGCGGAGTTCGCTTGCGGGATGGCAGCTACGCCGGGCCACCGATTTCATTGCGGAAAACTGCACGCGCAATATACGCCTGCACGAACTAGCCGAACTGACACGAATGTCGCAATCGCATTTCAGCCATTCATTCAAGGCTTCGACCGGTATGGCCCCGCATGACTGGCAAACCAAAGCCAGACTTGAAAAGGCAAAACAACTCCTCTCATCGAACACTCATCCTTTGACAGAGATCGCAGCGGAAACTGGTTTTTCAGACCAAGCACATTTCACCAAGGTTTTTCGCAAGCATGTAGGCACGACCCCGGCTCGCTGGCGTAAGGCTCGGCAGGAGTGACAAACTGGACAGCTTGCCCATGATCATCATTCGGACTATCCGGCTCGGGTGGCTGGTTTTGCAAATATCTGTTTGTCCTTTCCGAAAACGCCCAAGAATATTCAATTGTCGCAGAACGAGCCAAGCCGTTTTCCTAAATATGAGTTAATTGCTCAGCTATTGCAGGGCCGCATCACGCTGTGAGGCGGAAAATTCGGGTAGCGGGGCAAGAATGACTAAGACTAAAAGACGCTTTGGCGTGAGGCTTGAACTGTGCGGCGTGGCTGTGGTTGCCATCTGCGGCACATGGCCGGCATACGCTCAAGAGGCTGCAACGACGCTTGCTCCAATCATCATCCGTGGAGAAAGCGAAAGAGAGGCTGCGGTCAAGGGTTACGTCGCCAAAAGGGCGTCCACCGGCTCAAAAAGCGACACGCCCGTGCAGGACATCCCCCAGGCGGTTTCCGTCATTGGCCGTGAGGAGCTCGATGACCGCGGCGTCGTCAACAAGGTCGATGAAGCCCTGCGCTACACTCCCGGCGTGACGACCCAGCCTTTCGGCAGCGATCCGGATACCGACTGGTACTATATTCGCGGCTTCGACGCGAGCCAGACCGGCGTTTACCTCGACGGTCTCAGCCTCTTCTCCTACGGCTTCGGCAACTTCCAGATCGATCCTTTCGCACTGGATCGCGTCGAAGTCTTGAAGGGTCCGGCATCCGTTCTTTATGGCGGGGCGAATGCAGGCGGCATCGTCAATATGACGAGCAAGCGGCCGACTGACACTCCCTATTATTACACGGAGGCCGGCATCAATAGTAACGGCAATGGATATGGCGCCTTCGACGTCTCCGACAAGCTCAATGACGACGGTACGATTCAGTATCGCCTGACCGGCAAGATCGGGGGCGGTGACGGCTATACCGATTACACCCACGACTTCCGCGGCTTCATCATGCCGCAGCTGACGATCTCACCCGACGCGGATACAAAATTCACGGTCTGGGCATCCTATGCTGGTCTGGATCAGTTGCACACCGGCAACGGCTTCCTGCCTTACGAGGGCACTGTGGTCGCTCGGCCAGGTGTTGGCGAAATCTCACGCCGCTTCTTCCCGGGCGAGCCCGATATCGACACCGGACGCTACAGCCAGACAATGGCTGGCTATGAATTGGAACATACATTCGATAATGGCTGGGAATTGACCTCCAATCTCCGTTACGGCCACCTGAACAAATACGAGCATTTCGTCTATCCGTACCTGTGGGCATCTGCGACCGAACTCAACCGCATCAACTTCGAGGGCGACACAAGCGCGGATACGATCGGTTGGGACAATCGCCTGGAAAATTCCTTCGATCTGGGTGGCACGGAACACAAGGTCATGGTCGGCCTCGACTACCGCCTCTATCGTATCGACAACATACAGAATTCTGTATTCGGTTCGGGTCCGATTGACGTCAACAATCCGGTCTATGGTCAGCCACAGGCAGCGCCTTCGCCGCTCTACAATGAGACGGTCACAATGAACCAGCTCGGCTTCTACGCCCAAGACCAAGTCCGGTTCGGCGGTGGCTGGCTGGTGACGCTGAACGGTCGTTACGACTTCGTTCATACGGATTTCAACGATAAAATGCCAACCGGCGTCAGCTTTGATGACACGGATGGCGCGTGGAGTGGTCGCGTAGGCCTAGCATATGAGTTCGACAACGGCTTTACACCATACGCAAGTGTCGCAACCTTCTTCAACCCGCTCGTCGGTCGCGGTCTGCAAGGCCCACTGAAGCCGGAAGATGGCGAACAATATGAAGCAGGCATCAAATATGTGCCGGAGTTTATGGACGCTTCTGTCACGGCATCCGTCTTTCAAATCAACAAACGGAACAACACGGTAGCGATCGGCGCTCCGCCATGGACCGACCAGTTGGGCGCCGTCCAATCGCGTGGCTTTGAAGTCGAAGGCAAGATCAATGTCGACGAAAACTGGAAGCTGCTCGCGTCCTACGCCTACACGGATACTGAAGTCACCAAGAATGACCCCAACCCAGTTCTTGTCGGAAAATCGCTTTACGTTGTTCCCGCGCATTCGGCATCGCTTTGGGCAGATTATACCATAACATCGGGACTGCTGGAGGGCGTGAGCATCGGTGCTGGTCTGCGTTACAAGGGCCAATCTTGGGCCGACGAAGCCAATACACTGAAAGTCCCGGGATCGACCGTGGCCGACGCAGCAATCCGCTACAAAAAGGATAACTGGACCGCATCGCTCAATGTTACCAACCTCTTCGACAAGACCTATGTCGAGTCCTGCCGTGGTGTCGGTGCCTGCGGCTACGGCGAGGCACGAACGGTCATGTTCAAGATCGGCAAAGCATGGTAAGTTGACAATTCAACACAAGTTTTGCAGAAGATCCTCGCATTGAACCCTAGGACATTCCTGTCTGGAACCAACCTGAAAGTGGCACGCCTGACCCGCAGAACGTTTGTTTCAGCCGTAGTCTCGCTCGCGGCAGCAGGACAGGTGCGGGCAATGGGTCGGGAGCCTCGCGTTGCGACGCTCGACTGGGCGCTTCTGGAAACGCTCCTGGCGATTGGCGCAAATGTCGTCGCGGCGACGGAACTGCGGCAGTTCAGGGAGGTCGTCGTCAAACCTGACCTTCCTTCAGGCGTCGTCGACATAGGTCTGCGAGGAACGCCAAATTTCGAGGCGCTTCAGTTTGCCCAACCGGACTTGATCTTCAACTCGAACTTCTACGCATGGGCCGATCCGTTCATCGGCCGGATCGCACCGGTCGAGAGTCACTCGATTTATGTAATGGGCAAAAGTCCTTATGCACTCGCTGAACAGGCAACGCTTGCCATTGGTGAGCGCCTGGCAATACCTGCGGCGCAAGACCTGGTGACTGATCTTGCGGTGCGGCTCGATCATTTGAAGCAGGCTTTTACAGCGGGTGAAAGCAGGCCTGTTCTTCCAATCAATCTTGGGGATGCTCGGCACTACAGGGTCTTCGGATCTGACAGCATGTTCGGTGAGGTATTGACGCGGCTCGGGCTGAGCAATGCGTGGCAAGGCGCTACCAATTACTCCGCGACTGCGCCTCTCGGTATAGAGACACTTGCCTCGATGCCAGATGCCTGGCTCGTCCTCATCCCGCCTCATCCACAGGACGTGTTCGAAGCACTGACGAAAAGTGCGTTCTGGAAAGCGCTACCAGCCGTGCGAGAAAGCCGCGTGCTCACCGTGGGCTCGATTAATCCCTACGGTGCGCTTCCGGCCGCACGCCGCTTTGCCGAATTTTTAGCAAAAGGGCTTTCCGGTGCCCGAGGCTGATAGCGTTAAAGTGTCGAAACGCGGTGCACAGCGTCCGCTACTCAATGGAGCCGGATTATTCGCCAGTTGCATCGTCTCCCTCATCGTCCTGGTGGCGTCGCGTCCTCTTTTGCCGAATGACCAGCCAAATGCAGCTAGCCTTAATGACATCCTTCTATGGAACAGCCTCGTTCCTCGTGCGGCGGTGGCATTGATTGCAGGTACAGCGCTTGGTCTGGCGGGCGCCTTGCTGCAGAAAGTCCTTCGCAATCCGATTGCCGACGCCTCGACGCTCGGCATCGCATCCGGAGCTCAGCTTGCTCTCACCTTGGCTTTAAGTTTTTCGTCATTTTCACTCGGAGTCTCGCGCGAATTCATTGCCTTTGCTGGCGGCCTCTCAGCCCTGGCAGTTGTCTTGGCGCTCAGTTGGCGACGTGGGTTTGATCCGGTCACAGTAGCGATTTGCGGTATGATCGTCGGGCTGATCTCGGCATCTCTGAGCGTCACGCTCATCCTGGCACGCGGCGAATATGCTATGTCGATCCACATCTGGGGCGCTGGCGCGCTGAACCAACAGGACTGGAGTGTCGTCCTGTCACTCGCCCCGCGGCTTCTGGTCGGCATTGCTGCGGCAGTACTCCTCATGCGGCCGTTGACAGTGCTTGCACTTGATGATTCCAGCGCCAGGAGTCTCGGTGTCACCTTGTTTGGAACGCGCTTGGCAGTCTTGCTGCTATCTGTCTGGCTGGCCGCTTCGGTAACAGCCGCGGTCGGCGTCATCGGTTTCCTCGGCCTAGCTGCACCGGCGGTCGCCCGTTCCTGCGGAGCGCGGACAACGGGACATATCATGATGGCGGCACCATTGACGGGAGCCGCAATGCTGTTCATTTGCGACTGCCTTACACAACTACTCGGGCAAGGCTTCTCCGATCTGGCTCCCACGGGCGCTGCAACCGCGCTTCTTGGTGGTCCTCTATTGCTCGTGCTGTTACCACGCGTCCACAGCTTCTCCGGGACCACTGCCAAGTCCGGCGCGACGACCCGACAACGTCAAAAACCAGCGCTCATGCTGGCCGTTCTCATTGGTGGAATTGCTTTAGTTTTTTGCTTGGCGCTGATGGTCGGCCCCACACACAACGGATGGACCATTGTGACCGGTCAGCAGTTATACGAGCTTCTTCCCTTTCGCTTGCCGCGTATTATCACCGGCGCCGGCGCAGGCGCCATGCTGGGCGCAGCTGGCTTCGTCATTCAACGCGTGACCGGAAATCCTATAGCCAGTCCTGAAGTCCTCGGGGTTTCCAGCGGCGGTGGCGCAGGTTTGACGCTGGCACTGTTCCTGACCGGAATTCCCTCCACTTTCGTGATGCTTGCCAGCATAGCGCTCGGATCGCTTGTCGCCTTCCTGTTGATGATTGCGATAGCAGGTAAATCAGGATTTTCAGCGGAACGCCTGTTGCTGGCTGGTATCGCAGTCAGCGCTTTTTGCATGGCACTCGTGAGCATGGTGTTGGCCCAAGGAGACATGCGCAGCTATGTTCTACTCAATTGGATGTCGGGATCGACCAGCCGCGCCGGTGTCTACGAGGCAAGTATCGCCATGCTATCGCTGCTGGTGCTGACAATTCCGCTATTCCTGATGTTGCGATGGCTGACCATCCTGCCGCTCGGAACCGGATTGTCGCGTAGCGTAGGCCTTAGCCTCACACATTCGCGCATGATGCTTGCCATTCTCGCGGCCCTGATGACGGCCGTTTCCACTTTCCTCGTTGGTCCTTTAAGCCTGACAGGGCTGGTCGCACCACATCTTGCGCGGCTGCTCGGTTTTCGAAAAACGCATCACCAACTTGCGGCAACGGTCTTTTTGGGCGCTATCGTCATGATGGCAGCGGACTGGTTGGCGCGCATTGTCATCTATCCCTACCAGATACCCACTGGTCTCTTCGCGGCGTTGATTGGAGGGCCTTATCTTCTATGGCTGCTTGGACGCCGGGAGGCTTCGGTCTGATGGCAAGAGATGACAATCCATCGCGAGCGAGCGCAACGGCACCAGGTTCGGACCCGAAACGGGCCTTGCTTACGCAGGCGCTTGAAGCACAGTCAGCCTATGTGCCTGAAATGCGCGCAGAGATTGGGCCGGCAAGCGCTGATTGGACGAGTTCCAAGACATTTTGGGCCAGCGACGCAGCTCTGGATGATTTCATCGCCTTTGAGCAATCACGATACGAGGGCGTTGACGCCAAGACAGCCGGTGCGTTCATAATGAACGATTACGGTTACATCCTGTCTGCCACGACCGTGCCGCTGTTCGTTGGCTTCGGCCTCATTCCCGACCTGTCACTCTCATCCGTCGCCCTTAAGTTCTACACGACCGAGCGACGGCACGAAGGCAAGGTATACCGAGCGCGGCGAGCCAATGTCCGTTTCGTTGAGCGCGGGTTCCAGTATGGTCATTTAAGCGATCCTGAAGACGGAGAGAGGTTCAGAAGCGAAATCGAGACGCATCTTCGCCCCGTGGTCGACCGGATTCACGCAAAGACGCGCCTCTCGCGTGCAGCACTCTGGCGTCTCGCAGGCGATGCGATCGCCGATCGCTTTCTTGACGCCGGGCGCCATTTCGGGATCGTCGAAACGGCCAAGGCAGCTGCAATGCGCATTCTAAAAGTGCCAGGCTCGCCCCTCACCAATCGCGAACTCCAGTATTTCGACGTCACCATAATCGACCGGCATCAAAAGGAGTTTTCCGCAACCTTTCAGCAACGCGGCGGCTGCTGCCGGTTTTACTGCGTGGAAGGTGGTGCGTATTGCACCACCTGCGTCTTGAAAGCCCCCGCAGATCGAGACGAGGAACTGCGCCAAGCCGTACGCGACCGGCTTGGCATTGCCTGATTGATCCGTTCATCAAATTTTATCCTGGAGTTGCGACATTCGTTGAAGAATACTCCGGCCATCGTAATGGTCTGCTCTTCCCATTGTCGATGATAGCACGTCATCTTTTCTTTTACTGCTCGATGTCGGAGTGTTTCAATCTTGCGTCAGCGACAAAGCTTGAAGTAAGGCGCAAATATGCTTCGATGGCTCCAAATACATGCAATTCAATTTATTGACCTGATGATGTACTCAACTAGTAAGCGCGTCGCACAATACGCAATGGAAAGCAGTTTGAATCGCTAAAATTCAGTCTACTAAGGCACGACGTTAAATCATTATTACTCATAACATAAATGCATATCCGAATTGAGTTGATCGCCAAAATCTAAACGGTATTGCTAAGGGAAACTCGAGGCCTCTACATGCAAACACGTCGATTGTTCATTCAGTCCCTGGCAGGACTTTTGGTTGGTGGGATTTTTTCGAACTCTAGCGCCCTATCGGCAGAGCCGATCCTGAAGGTCGAGGGTTTGATTTCTGGCGAGAAAACCTCGACTGTTCTTGACCTGACGATGATGGACAAGATGCCGCAGACTGAGTTTTCAACCACGACGCCGTGGCATAATGGCGTTACGCGATTCAGCGGCGTATTGTTGAAAGACCTTCTGGCGACGTTGCAGGTCACCGGGACCAAGCTGCAAATCATCGCTCTGAATGACTATGCTGTTGGTGCTGATATCTCCGAATTGGTGGCAGCTGACGCACTGCTGGCTACGCGCCAGAATGGCGAGATCATGCCCGTGAGCGATAAGGGCCCTATTTTTCTTGTGTTCCCTTTCGACAGTCGCCCCGAATTGCAGCATCAGACCTATTACAGTCGGGCTGTGTGGCAAATCGCGGAAATTGACGTCCTGTGAAAACGATAGGCAATACGATTGACCTTCCTACCCGCTATCGACGGCTCAAATTAACTTTGACGCTGGTCACAGCGATATTGGCGTTAATCGCTGTTGCAAGTTCTTTTCTGGCGTACAACTATCAGCGCCACATTATCGAGGCTTCCCGCTATAATAGTACTTTCGACCTCGGTCAGACGGCAGTCGAACTGTTGCGTCTCCAGTTTGCGCTTCAACAAAGTCAAACGTCTGGTGACCTCCGAGACGTTTCGTTTCGGCTCAGCATTGTTAACAATCGGCTGAAAATCTTTTCGTCCAATCCACTAAACGATGATCCGAAGCAGAAGGCCATGCTAGAGGATCTTAAAAAGGTTGTGTCCACGCTTGCGCCTTTAGCCACCGAGCCTCACTCACCAGAGGCGATCCGCGATGGTGTCTCCAGGCTTCAGCCCTTTATCGCGCCAGTCTTGCGACTTGGATCAATGTCGCATGCCAGCGTTGGTGATGAAATCCAGCGCAACCAGGGCCAGCTCGGCATCATCTTCGCCACGATCTGCGCTGTGACGATGACCTTCGTCGTTTTTGGCGCAGTCCTTCTGGTTTTTGTCTTCAGTCAAAACGCAAAGCTGGACAGGGTCTTGAAAATCGATTCGCTGACTGGGATCGCGAACCGTCTGGGCCTGAGCGCATCCATCTCGAAAAAATCAGATGTCGAACAGGCGCTGATCATCCTCGATGTCGACCATTTCAAGATGATCAACGACACCTTGGGGCACGCTTCAGGAGATCGGCTCTTATTCGAGCTTTCTATCAGATTGAGTAGCGCCTGCGCCGGGGCGGATGTGATTGCACGCATCGGTGGTGATGAATTTGCTATTCTCTACAGCGGCCCGGAGGCGTTTGAAGCGGCTGTGGCTTGCTGCAAGCGAATTTTGCTGGAGGTTAGCGCGCCTTTTGAGATCGATGGACGTTTGGTGTCGTCGACCGTCAGTCTGGGCGTCAGTTCAGCTGCAGCCAATCTTGATAAGGGCGCCACGCTGTTCAGACATGCTGATATTGCGCTCTATGAATCGAAGAAAGCAGGACGCAATCAGTTCAAAACCTTCCATCCCGACATGAACGAGGAACTTTCGCGCTGGCAATGCTTGAAGACCGGTTTGGCGTCGGCGACCGAGAAGGGCGAACTCTTTTTGCTTTTCCAGCCGATTGTCGATCTTGCGACGAATGCAACGCGCGGCTTCGAGGCGCTTTTGCGTTGGCAACACGGCGAACTGGGCCTCATTTCACCAGCAGAATTCATCCCGATCGCAGAGGAAAGCGGTCAGATTGGCCCGATTGGTTCCTGGGTCATTGATGCCGCATGTCAGCAGGCCGCCCTTCTACCTGCAGATACGTTCATTGCAGTCAACGTATCTGCCTCTCAACTAACCAATCCATCGCTTGCGCTTCAAACCCGCGCCTGTCTCACTAAATTCGGCGTCTCACCGAAGCGACTCGAGATCGAGATTACGGAAAGCACTCTTATCGAAAATGACGAGCGCGCACTGGCCGTTCTTCATGAACTGAAACAGATGGGCTGCCGTATCTCACTGGATGACTTCGGAACGGGTTATGCTTCGCTAAGTTACCTACGACGCTTTCCGTTCGATAAAATAAAAATCGACCAGTCGTTCCTGCGCGGCGCTTCGCACCGAGAGGAAGCGATCGCGATCATTACCGGCACGTGCGATCTTGCACACCGGCTGGACCTGACAATCGTCGCGGAAGGGATCGAAACTGAAGAGGATCGCGAACTTGTCCGAGCAGCAGGAAGCCATCAAGGCCAAGGGTACCTGTTTGACAGGCCTTTAAGCTCGCAATCGGCAATGGATCGTGTCTCGCTGGAATCGAAAGCTCGTTCTCTAAGCCAAGCGATTTAAGTCCTACATCGATCTGTACTGCGTTCGTCCTTGTCGCCGATACAGCATCTGAGACATGCCACAAACGAGAATTAACTTGCGACGCGGCGCAGCAAGACCCGCGAGAGGCTCTATTACCTTTCAGATACCAGCCACTCGATCAACTTCCCGACGGCGCTGTCGTTGCTTTTTGACTGCATCAGCCAGTAGCCGCGATCAGGTGCCTCCAGACTTGGACCCGCCGCAACCAACACGCCGGCCTCGACCAAAGGATCAACGAGCCCCGCCCAACCAAGCGCAAATCCCTGTTCTCCAATGGTTGCCTGAACCACCATCGTGTAATTGTTGAAGCTGATGTCGCTCCCTTCTTTCTCCACATCTCTTGGAACGTTGAACTGCTTGAAATAGGCGGGCCAATCCAACCACTGCGCCTGAGAGCTGTTTTCGAGGTGAATGAGTTTTCGTCGGGAGAACTCTGCAACGGAGTGCGATGAAGGTGCATCCACCAGCAAGGCAGGTGAGCAAACCGGCATCACTTTTTCAGACAGCAGCATGACCGCCCCTTCCCCCGCTTCTTCCCGGGTCCCGAAAATGATCATCACATCGCTATCGTGCTTACTCTCACCGAGTGGGCTCTGCGTCGCCACGATCTGGATATTGATGTCAGGATTGAGGGAACGAAAGCCATGCATACGTGGAATGAGCCAGAGCGACGAGAAGGCGTAGTCGGTATGCAAGCGGATGGTTTGACGATCGTCGCTGCGGCGAAGCTGACGCGCCAAGAGGTCGATGGCATCGACATTGCGTGCAACGATATCAAATAGCCGCTGCCCCTCGCCGGTCAACTCGATGCCGCGATGTTTACGGCGAATGAGCACGACGCCGAGGTCATCTTCCAGCCTGCGAATCTGATAGCTGACGGCGGGCTGGGTCAGCCTTAGCGATGCCGCAGCAGCCGTCAGGCTGCCACGACGGGCAACCTCAGTAAAAATGCGCATCCATCCAAGATCGAGCGGCCGATCAGACATAAAGAATCCTTATGGGACTCATCGAAAAATACCCGCTTCACAGCCGAAAACAATGTGGTGTTCAATAAACAGGACTAATAAAAGGGGAGCCGCAATGAAATCTATTTCTCATCTGCATCGCATCGCCGCCGGTCTTTTTCTGTCCGTCGCAGCCTTCTCCACCCCACTTCAGGCGGCCGACGACGCCGCCTGCAAGACAGTCCATCTCAGCGATCCGGGCTGGACCGATATAACGGCGACGAACGGCGTAGCCTCGGTGCTGCTTGAGGCGCTTGGTTACGAGGCGGATGTCAAAACGCTGTCGGTGCCGATCGGCTATCAGGCAATGAAGAATGGCGAGATCGACGTTTTCCTTGGCAACTGGATGCCAGCACAGAAGTCCTTCGTTGATGACCTGAAAGCTGCCAAGGCGGCCGAGGTTTTGGGAAAAAATCTCGAAGGCGCCAAGTTTACGCTCGCGGTTCCGGCCTATATGGCGGAAAAGGGCGTCAAGGACTTTGCCGACCTTGCCAAGCATGCCGATGAATTCGAAAGCAAGATTTACGGCATCGAGCCGGGCGCACCCGCCAATCAAAATATCCAGAAGATCATCGACGCCAACGATTTCGGCCTGAAAGGCTGGCAGCTTGTCGAGTCGGGTGAACAGGCAATGCTGGCGCAGGTGGAGCGCGCCGGCAGAGACAAGAAGGCTGTGGTCTTCCTCGCCTGGGCACCACATCCAATGAATGAGAAGATCGATATCGCTTATCTTTCCGGCGGTGATGCCTATTTTGGCCCGAACTTTGGAGGAGCTGAGGTCTATACGCTTGCCCGTACCGGATGGCCCCAGCAATGCCCGAATGCAGCAAAGCTGTTCAAAAACCTGAAATTCGAAATCGGCATGGAAAACAACCTGATGGGCGCTATTCTCGACGGTCGGGATTCAAAAGCGGCGGCCACAACCTGGCTGAAAACCAATCCGAAAGCCCTTGACGGCTGGCTGCAGGGCGTAACCACTCTGGATGGCAAACCAGCTTCGGACGCCGTCAAGGCCAAGCTTGCTCTCTAAAAGATAGTGCGTCCTGCTGGACGCACTATCTTCTTCAATCAACTTCAATCTACGAATCTTGCCTTCCGACGATCGATCTCGATTTTCGAGCCGGTGACGTAAGGTCAAAACGTAATCGGACAGCCGAGATGCCGCGCCCCAATATCTTGATCCTCATGGCCGACCAATTCAACGGCACCTTCTTTCCTGATGGCCCGGCCGATTTTCTGCACGCTCCGCATCTAAAGCGATTGGCCGAGCGATCAGTCCGTTTCGCCAACACCTATACCGCAAGTCCACTTTGTGCGCCGGCGCGTGCATCCTTCATGTCCGGGCAATTGCCGAGCCGGACGCGGGTCTATGACAACGCAGCCGAGTTCGCCTCCGATATTCCGACCTATGCACATCATCTGCGGGCCGCGGGTTACTACACCGGCCTTTCAGGGAAAATGCATTTCGTTGGCCCAGACCAGTTACATGGTTTTGAAGAACGGTTGACAACGGATATCTATCCGGCGGATTTCGGCTGGACTCCTGATTACACCAAACCAGGCGAGCGGATCGACTGGTGGTATCACAATCTAGGCTCTGTCACGGGCGCTGGCGTGGCAGAAATCACCAACCAGATGGAATATGACGACGAGGTCGCCTATCACGCAACCCGCAAGCTTTACGACCTATCCCGCCGCCTTGATGACCGCCCGTGGTGCTTGACCGTCAGCTTCACGCACCCGCACGACCCGTACGTGGCGCGGCGCAAGTTCTGGGACCTTTATGAGGATTGCCCGGCACTCGATCCGCACTTGGAAGCAATTCCCTTTGATGAGCAGGACGCGCATTCGAAGCGCCTGCTGGAAGCTTGCGACCACAAGGCCTTCGAAATTACCCACGAGCAGATCCGGCGCGCCCGGCGCGGCTACTTTGCCAACATCTCCTATATCGACGAAAAGATCGGCGAAATCCTCGACGTTCTGAAAGCAACCAGAATGGAAAACGATACGATCATCCTCTTCCTGTCCGACCATGGCGATATGCTCGGCGAGCGCGGGCTGTGGTTCAAGATGTGTTTTTTCGAGGGCTCAGCGCGCGTACCGCTCATGATCGCTGCACCAGGATGGACGCCGCGCCGGATTGAAGCGCCGGTCTCGACACTAGATGTCACGCCCACACTGTGCGGTATGGCCGGGCTCGATATCAGCACGCTCAAACGCTGGACGGATGGCGAGGATTTGGCTGCAGTTGCGGCGCAGACCGGAGAACGCGGGCCCGTCCCGATGGAATACGCAGCAGAAGGTTCTATCGCGCCGCTGGTTGCTCTTCGCGACGGGCGCTACAAGCTCTGCGTTTGCGAAGCCGATCCACCTCTCCTATACGACTTGGCGGCAGATCCCGAAGAGCGAACAAATCTTGCCACAGATCCGGCATTCGGCACCGTCCTCTCGTCTCTGTCTGAAGAAATCGGTCGGCGCTGGCAACTACCCGTTTTCGATGCGGCTGTCAGGGAAAGTCAGGCGCGGCGTTGGGTGGTCTACAATGCCCTGCGCAACGGGGCCTACTACCCTTGGGATTACCAGCCACTGCAAAAAGCCTCGGAACGCTATATGCGCAACCACATGGACCTCAACGTCCTGGAGGAAAACCAACGTTATCCGCGCGGCGAGTGACATATGATAGGGAGACGAGCGCGGCGGTCGTCATGCTCGTCCTCTCGACATCCGAACTTAGCTGATTTCAAGCGCGCTCAGCGCGTTGTCGATCGCCGCGCCTGAGGCAGTATTGTCAAATACGCACCATCCTTGCGATGCCGAGAGATCCAGAAAAGACCTGATCTCTGCATCAGTGTAGCTCGAATAATACATCCTAGGCTTGCCGTGGAGACGGATGTATTTTGGTGGTTCGCCAAAATTTTCCGCGGCCCATACCGGTGCGGGGTCGGCAAGAACCCGGTCGATCCCGTAGCTCTTCAACAGATCGAACGCATCGCTCGATGCCCAGCTTTTGTGCCGCACCTCGATGACCATCTGCCCTTCGTCGGCGTTGCGCATCGCCTTGAAAGCGGGAGCAAAGACATCGACATCGAATTTCAATGAAGGCGGCAACTGGCAGAGCAGCGGCCCGCGCTTCCTGTCCAGCGGCGCGATATCCTCAAGGAAGGTGTCGAAGGCCCCCGCAATGTCCTTCATCGCTCTTGCGTGGGTAATCTCTTTTGGAACTTTTATCGCGAACCGAAAGCTGTCGGGTACGGCTTCCGCCCACCGCGCAAATGTCGATGCCTTATGCCGCCGGTAGAAGGTCGAATTGATCTCGACGCCTTCGAACACCGACGCGTACCGCGAAAGGCCACTCCCCTGTTGAGAGAACCGTTGAGCCACTGGCTTGGGAATAGACCAGGCAGCGGTAGCGATGATCCGCAAATCTACGTCCTCTCCCCATTTCCCACATTGGAAGCCAAACAAAGCAGCCTGTCGCTCGGTTCCGCAACACGCGGCCCATGGAGCCGACAGGCTCGAGCCGCGATCGCCTCCGAACGAAGAAGAATGGAGCTTTCGATATAAACCGAGCGTGTGAGCGGCATAGAACGGGCCATCCCATGCTCAAAGACCGAAGCGTTCCACCTCATTGCGAACCTCTTCGACACCAAGACCGCATCCGAGCAACAGGGAAACGAGAACACGTGCCTTCTGAGAACTGAGGTCGCCCGCGAAGATTACGCCGCCTTCGGCAAGCGTTTTGCCACCGCCGTTTCCGTAGATCGGTTTGACGCGCCCGCGCTGGCACCGGCTGGTCATGATGACAGGAGTGCCGCTTTTTACCAGATCGATGGCGGCTGCCGTAACGGCCGGCGGCGCGTTGCCCCGCCCGAAGCCTTCGATAACCACAGCCTTGACGCCATTCAAAGCCGCGAAGCGTAGGAAGCGATCGCTTGATCCGATACCGAGCTTGACGATCTCGATGTCGGTTTCGACCCGTGATGCAGGTATTTTGCCTCGGAACACTGGGCGGCGGTGAACGGCGACCATATCACCATCGACTTCGCCAAGCTTGCCGTGTTCGGCAGAGATAAATGTGTCGGTCCGAGATGTGTGCGACTTCGTGACGTCACGGGCGGCATGAAACTCCTGCTCGAAGCAAAGCAGAACGCCAAGGCCACGGGCGACGGAGGACGCAGCGATGCGCACGGCATCGCCGATGTTGCGTGGCCCGTCCGCGTCCAGTTCATCTGCGGCGCGTTGCGCACCGGTAAAAACAACTGGCTTTTCGCTGTCGATCAGAAGATCGGCCATATAGGCACTCTCCTCCATCGTGTCGGTTCCGTGGGTCACGACGACACCATTGATCCTCGGGTCCGCCAGATGCTCTCGGATCCTGCATGCGAGTGCAAAGGCATCCTCAAGCGAGAGCGCGAAACTGCCCACCGTCATGAACTCATCGACGAGCAATTCGACGTCATCTAGACGGCTACCGAGCAATGCTCTCAGCTCGGCACCACCGAGTTTGGCCGTTACGTGGCCGGTACTGGCGTTCTTCTGTGACGCAATCGTCCCGCCTGTCGTGATGAGGCAAACTGTCTTCTTCATCATATCCCCCGCTCTTCATCGAAGCTTATCTTGGCCTGACCGATATTGTCAAATGCCCAAGGATTAGCCACATAATGCCTATAATTTAACGTTGACGGCCTGACCGAAATACGATTTCCTTCTCCTGTAATCTTATTTGGTCAGACCAAGAGAAAGAAGCGGCTGGTGATAGACAGCATCGTCAGGAAGCAAAGTGAGGCGGATGCTGTCGGCGAAAGCGCCGTGGCGGCGACGGTCAGAACGTTGGCTTCGATGATCGCCGATGGACGCTGGCCGGCTGGGACAGCACTCCTGCCGCAACGAGAGCTTGCGAAGCTTCTGAACATAAGCCGCGCTACACTTCGTGAAGCGATTTCGGTTCTCTTGACCATTGGCAAGATCAAGGCTCGAGACAATGGCAGAGGTTTCACGATAGCGGATCTGGCGCAAAGCCAGGCCTGGTCGAGCGCGGCACCCTATTCGCTGCGGGAAGTCTACCAACTGCGGCACGTTGTCGAAAGCTACGCGGCACAGCTTGCAGCCATGTCCCGAACGGAAGCCGATCTTGCGCGACTTCGTCAGGCGCTCGATGCGTTTCGGCGTGCCGCAATTTCCAGCGACCTGAGCGCCTATGCAGAGGCTGACTTCGAGTTCCACCGCCAGATTCTGGCGCTTTGCGGCAACCGGCTTCTCGTCGACATGCACCGCACTTTTGCAGATGTGATGCAGGAGAGCCAGCGTATGCCGGTGTTGCGCCCGGGGGATCTCTGGCCTGCCGTCAAGGAGCACGAATTGATCCTCGAAGCCATTGAGCGCGGCGATCCGGACGGCGCCAATTATTACATGCGCAAGCATATCAGTATGGGGGGCAGCCGCTCAGGCCTTGCCCCCTCCGAACTGCCTTGAGTTCAACCCGGCCTGACCGGCCAAGCGAGAAGGAATGGATTATGGCGAAAGAAATACTGGTGTCCTATGGCATCGACGTCGATGCCGTCGCGGGCTGGCTCGGCTCATATGGCGGGGAAGACAGCCCTTGCGACATCTCTCGCGGTGTATTCGCAGGTAAGGTCGGCTCTGTTCGTCTGCTCCGTCTTTTCGAGAAATGGGGTATCAAGACCACGTGGTTTATCCCCGGACACTCGATCGAGACATTCTGGGATGAAATGAAGCAGGTCGCCGACGCCGGACACGAGATCGGCATGCATGGCTACAGCCACGAAAACCCCATCGCCATGACGCCGGAGCAGGAAGAAGCCATCTTCGACAAATGCGTCGATCTCATCACCAAGCTTTCGGGAAAGCCGCCCCGCGGCTATGTGGCTCCATGGTGGGAATTTGGCTCCAAGACCAACGAACTGTTGAAGCAAAAGGGCATTCTTTACGATCACTCCTTGATGCACAACGACCACCATCCCTATTACGTGACCGTTGGAGACGAGTGGACGAAAATCGATTACTCCAAGCATCCTTCGCACTGGATGAAGCCGTTTACCCAAGGGCCGGAAACCGATCTGATAGAGATTCCGGCCTCCTGGAACCTCGACGATCTGCCCCCGATGATGTTCATCAAGGCCGCCCCCAACAGCCACGGCTTCGTCAACCCACGCGACCTCGAGCAAATGTGGATCGACCAGTTTGACTGGGTCTACGAGAACTACGATTACGCCGTCTTTCCGCTCACCATCCATCCGGATGTCTCCGGCAAGCCGCATGTTCTCAAAATGCATGAGCGCATCTTCGAACACATCCGCCAGTTCGACGGGGTGAAATTCGTTACCATGGAGGAAATCGCCGCCGATTTCGCCAAGCGATATCCACGCAGCGGCACGGCGCGTCCAAAGTCGTAAAGGGAGGTTTTCCATGTGCGGCCTGTGCGGTGCGCTTGGCGCAGCCGATCATTGGAGCAGTGGCGGTCGCGGCGTTACAAGCGCGACGCCCGCTGCCGAACGTTATCGACAGGCCAGCGCCGTCAATATGATCCTTGATCATTACGGTCTGCGATTGAAGGTCTGGAACGATCGCTATGTTCTCCAAGGCCGCACCGGCAAAAGCGCGGTCGTGGACCATATCGGCCAGCTTTGGCCACTTGCCGAGGCCTTCGCGGGCGTCGAGATCGACCCTCTCGATCCCGCTCTCATGTCTAAGGTGGGGGTCGCCTGATGAACACTGGCGCGCAGCAGCCGATCGTCGTCAATATTCTGACCGGATTTCTCGGCGCCGGCAAGACGACTCTGCTCAACGCATTGCTGTCCCGCCCCGACTTTTCCGATGCCGCAGTCATCATCAACGAGTTCGGTAGCATCGGTCTCGATCATCTTTTGGTCGAAACGATAGAGGATGACACGTTGCTCCTGCAGAGCGGTTGCATCTGTTGCACCATCCGCGGCGATCTCAAGCAGGCAATCCTCTCACTGTTCGAGAAACGTCAATCAGGTCGCATAGGCCCCTTCTCCCGACTGATCATCGAAACGACAGGACTTGCCGATCCAGCCCCGATCGTCGCAACTCTGACCGCAGACCTGATGCTGAAATATCATTTCTCCATGGGCAATATCGTCACAGTCGTAGAGGTGCCGAATGGGCGGCACAACATCGGCACCTATACCGAAAGCGCTCGACAGGTCGCCGTAGCGGACCGGCTCGTCATCACGAAATCGGACATCGCCGGACCCGAGGCTACACAGGAGTTGATCTCCGCCATATCGATAATGAACCCAACGGCCAGCATCGAAATCTCCGATCCGTCGAACGCGGCTGCAAGCCTGATCTTGACTGAGGATATCCATGACCTTACAGCCCGGCCAGCCGATGTTCGGCGTTGGATAGCTGCGGAGCGATATCACGATCACGCACATACAACGGTTCAAAACGTCAACATGCATGGAGCAATTCGCTCCGTTTCAGTGACCACGCATAACCCGATTTCATGGCCACGCTTCTCGACATGGCTCTCCTTGCTCGTCAACAGGCATGGCGAGAAGTTACTCCGCGTGAAGGGTATCATTGCCGTCGAAGGGCACAGTACGCCAGTTGTGATCCACGGTGTCCAGCATCTCATTCACAAGCCCGTCCATCTTTCCGAATGGCCAGATGGCGCTAAAGGGTGCGTGCTCGTCTTTATCACAGACGGTGACATCGGTGATATCGCCCGGTCATTCTCGGCTTTTGTCGAGGCAGCACCGGATGCCGGTTCAGAGATTTCATCAAGCCGTTCGCATTCATAACAGGCCCGCGCCTGCTGAAATATCGCGATGCTCGACCAAACTGCAGGGCGCTTCGTCGATATGATCGACAGGTGGTGAAACAGCGATCATAGTGCCGTACTATTGGACATCTTCGGCACCAATCGGAAAGGTCGGCAATCATATTGGCTTCGCTCGCGACGAGTTTGGCGCCGCTCAAGGCCCAACGGACGGAATTTTCGCATCACGCGCATTGGGAAGGGTAGACCGATGAAGACGAGATTTTTGGCGCAAGCCTTTGTTGCATTCGCTTTGTTCACCCCCGCTGCGATTGCCCAGCAGGCATCCGACATCGTGGCTCCGGAGAAAGCCACCAGGGTTGCGACGGCCCAACGCGTCGAGGCGAAGAATTTCATGGTGGCAGCGGCAAATCCGCTTGCAGCCGAAGCAGGCCGCGATGTGATTGCAAAGGGCGGCAATGCGATCGATGCGATGGTGGCAGTGCAGACTGTTCTTGGTCTTGTGGAGCCGCAGAGTTCGGGTCTGGGCGGCGGCGCATTCCTGGTCTATTACGACGCCAAAAGCGGAAAGCTCACCACATTCGACGGCCGGGAGACGGCTCCGATGGAGGCCACACCAAAGCTTTTCCTGGACGAAAGCGGCCAACCACTCAAATTCATGGCTGCGGTTGTGGGCGGCCGATCCGTTGGTACACCGGGAACGGTCCGCCTCCTGGAAGAGGTGCATAAACGCTACGGGAGAGCAGATTGGGCTGGCCTGCTGGAACCGGCAACGACGTTGGCGGCAAACGGTTTTCAGGTATCGCCTCGACTTGCTTCCCTCGTTGCATCCGAAGGCGACCGCCTGAAGACTTACAAAGATACGACGGCGTATTTCTTCGACAAATCCGGGGCTGCCCTAAAAGCAGGAACGCAGTTGAAGAACCCGGCCTATGCCGAAACTCTCGCACTGCTTGCTGACGGTGGCGCCGACGCTTTCTATAAGGGGAAGATCGCCGAGGCCATCGTGAAGACTGTACGAGAAGCGGCAGGCAATCCCGGCGTTCTTTCGCTGGCCGACCTCTCCAACTATCGCATCATCGAACGCCAACCGGTGTGCTTCACCTATCGTGCTTTTGATGTGTGCGGGATGGGGCCACCATCCTCCGGCGCAATCGCCGTCGGCCAAATTCTGGGCGTGTCGGAGCATTTCGATTTGAAAGCCCTGGGTTCTGAGAATGTCGAAAGCTGGCGCATCATCGGCGACGCGCAACGCCTTGCCTTCGCCGACCGCGAGAGGTACGTCGCCGACACGAGTTTCGTGCCGCTGCCCATCAAGGGCCTGATCGACAAGTCCTATCTCGGCGAACGAGCTAAGCTACTGGATGGTGACAAGGCGTTGACCAAAGATGAGGTCAAAGCTGGCGAACCGGGATGGGACCACGCATTCCTGTTCGGCAAGGATGCGGC
The DNA here is from genome assembly GCF_053521965.1 of Rhizobium sp. 22-785-1. Lineage (NCBI taxonomy): Bacteria > Pseudomonadati > Pseudomonadota > Alphaproteobacteria > Hyphomicrobiales > Rhizobiaceae > Rhizobium > Rhizobium sp. 22-785-1. The sequence continues at coordinate 151,423 of NZ_JBNWDI010000006.1, forward strand.
TCTCGAATTGCCCTCTACGAGTCATTTCGTCATCGTCGACAAGGAAGGCAACGTCGTTTCCATGACGACGACAATCGAAAACGGCTTCGGGTCGCGATTGATGACGAACGGCTTCCTGCTGAATAACGAAATGACGGATTTCTCTTTCAAGACACATGATGGTGGCCTGCCGGTCGCCAATCGCGTAGAGCCGGGCAAACGACCGCGCTCATCGATGGCGCCGACGATCGTGATGAAAGACGGCAAGCCGCTGCTGGCCATTGGTTCGCCGGGCGGCAGCCAAATTATCGGTTATGTCGCACAAGCCCTGATTGGCTATATTGACTGGGGTATGCCGGTCGAAGCGATTGTAGCCCAGCCTCACCTGATCAATCGGTTCGGGACCTATGATCTTGAGGCTGGGACAAGCGCAGAAGCGATGGCCGAACCCTTGACCGCCTTGGGCTACGAAGTGAAGGCAGGTGAGATGAATTCTGGTCTACACGCAATCGAAATCACCCCGAACGGCCTTGTCGGCAGCGCAGATCCGCGCCGCGAAGGTATCGCTGTAGGCGAATAGGGACGACCTTAGAAGTATCGTGCCAGATAGCGAATGGTACTCGAACACCATCCGCTATCTGCTCTCACCCAACGACCCTGCTGGTCAAATCAAGTCGCGGTCGAAACGTTCGTCCCACTCACGCGTCTTGACCAGCGCGCCATTTTCGAATGCCGACAACTCGCCTGACAGATAGAACGTATTCTCGTCAGAACGCATTTCCGTGCGGCTCTCGATTCTGATCCGCCACCCGTCACGGCCCATCTCATAGGCCTGGGTAAGCACATATTTCGCCGACAACGGATCGTCGTCCTTGATCGTCAGCTCCCTGCGGAGACTGTGACTGAGTTGGGTGTCAATTTCGTCAAAGCGGATCACGCCCTCTCCGAACAATCCGCCGACGCCCTCGGTTATATAGGTGTTGATCCCGGTTTCGTGATCCTGCTCGGTGCAACGCCGAACGGTGCCCGAATCTACTTGCGTCGTCGGGGTGAAAGGCCCATGAGCAGGACTTTCGAAACTGACCGGCGACACCTCAGACCGCGCGCGAACTGGCAGTTCGAGTGTACTTTCGGCGACAGAGACGCTTAAGGTCGCATCATAGGGCGATGGCCAAACCATTGGCCAGTAGGCCGTGGCGATGGCAAGTTGCAAACGGTGGCCTTTGGCAAAACGATATCCGCAATCGTTTAGCTTGATTGTCACATCATAGAAGCGGCCTGGCTCGAGCGCTCTTGGCTCTTCGTGGCTATCGCGATGTGTCAGATTGAATACCTGATAGCTGACGCGAGTCACACGGCCATCCGGCAGGACATCGTTCAGGCGCAGCGACACTTGCGCGACAGGGCAGTCTGCGGCAACGCGCAGACGCACGACCGGAGTGCCCAGCACGTCAAAATCGTCCTGCAACAGATCCGTTTCGAACACCAGTGCGCCGCCATTATCGAGCCGCTGATCCGTCGGATGCTCGCCGGCGCAACCTGTCGCCATCCATTCGCCACCAGCCTTTCCGTGACTTTGCGGCGAGCGGATCTTGAGTGTCGCCGCTTCTCCTCTTTCGGTCCCCAGCGTATGGTGAGCCCCGAAATGGAGTGGCTTGATTGAGAAATCGGGCGATGGCCATGTCGCTTCGCCAACCCAGCGGCCTTCGGTTGATATCCGTGTGCCGGTCGGCTCGATGCTATCGCTGACGAAGGCTCGCATCATGGGTTCTTCCATGATGCCCGTATCTTTGCCCTTCAGCCACTGATCCCACCAACGCGTTGCCTCTTGCAGAAAGCCGATGGCAGGGCCTGGAACGCCATCCTGGGGATAGATGTGTCCCCATGGGCCGATAATAGCACGACGAGGCACCTGCAGCTTTTCCAAAAGCCTCGAAACGGGATTGGTATAACTGTCTGCCCACGCTCCAATTGCCAGCACAGGGCACTGGATCGCGCTCCAATCCTCGCAGACAGAACCGTGCTTCCAGTAATCGTCATAGCGCTGATGTTCGAGCCAAAGAGCCGGAAAGAACGGAAGACTATCGAGCCGTTCGAGCCAACGTTCACGCCAGACATCGCCAACGATCTTAGGGTCAAGCGGGCGACCCTGGTACGCCAGCATGATTGTGCCCCACCACAAATTGTCGTTGAGCAACAGACCGCCCATGTAGTGAATATCATCGGTATAACGATTATCCGTAGAGTAGGCTGTAATGATCGCCTTCAATGCAGGAGGGCGACGCGCGGCGACCTGCAAACTGTTGAAGCCACCCCAGCTCTTGCCCATCATTCCGACATTGCCGCTGCACCAGGGCTGGTGTGAAATCCACTCAATGACTTCAAGAGCGTCATCCTGCTCCTGCTTGAGATATTCGTCAGCCATATGCCCATCGGATTCACCCGTGCCGCGCATATCGACGCGAATGGCCGCGTAGCCTTGGCTGGCGAAATAGCCGTGCATGGGCTCATCTCGTCCGCGAGTCCCATCGCGTTTGCGGTAGGGAATATATTCGAGAATGGCTGGCACCGGCGATCGATCCGCATCGTCCGGCAGCCACAGGCGTGCGCCAAGGCGCGTGCCGTCGCTCAAGGGAATCCAGATATGTTCTTGAACATGCACAGTCATTTTCAAATATTCCAGTCAGATCAGATGCGCTCGCAGGTAACCAGCGCGAAAATTACAAATCCCCGACGGCGATGCTGGATCGCCGCCGTTTCGATCATGCGGCGGAGATGCTTCGCTTTGAAAGGACGTCATCAAGCCAGTCGCGCCGCAGTTCCGGCACGGAGGTGATAAGTTGCTCGGTGTAGGGCTGGTGGGGCGGCGCAAAGACGTCTGCGGTGGGACCTGTTTCAACGATCCGGCCATGCTGCATCACCATCGTCCGATCAGCAAGCCTGCGAACCACGCCCAAATCATGGGTGATGAACAGGTAGGAAACCGAGAGTTCATCTTGCAATGAACGCAGCAATCGTAAGATTTCCTCTGCCACCAGCGGGTCCAGCGCCGACGTCACCTCATCGCAAATGATAAGATCAGGACGGGCTGCCAGGGCTCTGGCGATACAGACACGCTGCTTCTGCCCGCCGGAGAGTGCCTTTGGCAGGCGCTCGGCAAAGTCTCTCGGCAGTCCGACAAGGTCCAGTAAACGCTCGACCTCCGAAGTTCGCTCGTCATCCGTCATCTTGAAATAGAAGGTCATCGGACGGCCGATGATATCGCCAACCGTTTGGCGAGGATTAAGGGCAACATCGGGAAGCTGGTAAACCAACTGAACCCGGCGAAGCTCTTCCCGGCTCCGTTTCTTGTAACTGTCGGCAAGCCGGTGACCGGCAAGAGAAACCACGCCCGAAGAATGGGGCGGCAAACCTGCGATAACGCGGGCGAGCGTGGATTTCCCCGAGCCGGATTCTCCGACAACGGCCAGCGTTTCGCCGCGGCGCAGTGTCAGATGAATATTGTCCAGAACCTTCTTTCGTCCGTAATAGGAGGTCACATCACGCACCTCAAGCAGGACCTCACCACTCTTGTGGTGCGCGTCGTGCCCCGACATGGTTGTTTCGCGTTCAGAAACTAGCCGCCTGGTGTAATCTTCCTGGGGGTGCTCCAGAATTTGCTCGGCAGTCCCTTCCTCGACCCGTTTTCCATGGCGCAGCACCATGATGCTGTCAGCCACCTGTGCCACGACCGCCAGATCGTGCGTGATGTAGAGCGCAGCGGTGTTATAGCGCTGGATAAGATTGCGTAGCAGGGCGAGAACCTCGATCTGCGTAGTCACGTCAAGCGCTGTGGTCGGCTCGTCAAGCACAATAATATCGGGACGGCATGACATGGCCATGGCCACCATGGCCCGCTGCAACTGGCCGCCGGAGACCTGATGCGGATATCGGCTACCAAAATTGCGGAAGTCGGGAAGTTGAAGCGCTTCGAGCAATTCCAGCATCCAGGCTTCTGCCTCTTGCCGGTTCATGATGCCGTGGTAGAGCGGACCCTCGATAATCTGTTCACCGATCTTCATTGCCGGGTTGAATGCCGCAGCAGCACTTTGTGCAACATAGGCGATGCGTGCTCCACGAACCGCTTCACGTCCGGCACGACCTGCAGTCATCAAAGATACGCCATCAACGACTATCTCTCCGTCGATGATCCGGCAACCATTTCGACCATAGCCCATCGCTGCGAGGCCTATGGTGGATTTGCCCGCCCCCGATTCACCGATCAGCCCTTTGACTTCGCCCTTCGCCAGATCAAGATCGATACCATCGACCAGAACGGCGCCGTTCGGTGCAGCGACTTTCAAGCCGCGGATTTTCAGAACCTTGCTATCGCTCATCGATCCGCTCCTTGAATTGCGCTTCGTCCGGCCAGCAGCCAGTCAGCGACAAGATTGACGCCGATGGTGAGAATGGCGATTGCGGCTGCAGGATAAAGCGGCGCATAGAGCCCATAAAGAATAGCCTGCTGGTTGTCTTTCACCATGCCACCCCAGTCCGCAAAGGGTGGTTGAATGCCAAGTCCCAAAAATGAAAGACCGGCAACAAAAAGAAAGGTGAAGCAGAAACGCAGACCGAATTCAGCAATCAGCGGCGGAAGCGCGTTGGGCAATATTTCCTTGAATACCAGCCATAACAGGCCTTCCCCACGCAAGCGTGCCGTTTCGGCATATTCGAGAACATTGATACCCTGAGCGACGATACGCGCCAGGCGAAATACACGGGTGGAGTCTAGCAAGGCAATGGTGACGATAAGGACTGGTATGGACGAACCCAGCGCCTGCAACACGACAAGAGCCGAAATCAACACGGGAATGCACATGACGGTATCGACGATGCGCGAAAGAACGGTATCGAGCCAGCCGCCGAAGATGGCTGCAATGAAACCAAGCGTGATCCCGATCGTAAACGACAGCAAGGACGCAGCCAGCGAAACACCGATCGACATTTGCGCGCCAGCAAGGATACGCGAGAGCATGTCACGCCCGTTTTGATCAAGACCGAACCAATGTGCAGCCGAGGGTGGATCGAAGGGTGATCCGACGATTTCTTCCTGGCCAAAGGGCGCGATATGCGGCCCGGCCAAGAACAGGATGAGATTGAAAGAAATGATGAAGAGGCCGACCCAGGCGGTCGGGGTAACTGAACGCAAAAATTTCATCGGGCGTGCCTCAGGCGCGGATTGAGCGCGATGGCCGAGACATCGGCAATGATGTTCAAAATGACGTAAGCGGTGCCGAAGACGAGCGCCGCAGCCTGAACCAGCGGCAGGTCGCGCTTGGAAACAGCATCGACCATGAAGCGACCTAGTCCATTATAATTGAAGACAGCCTCGACAAGCACGACGCCGGTAATGAGATAAGCGATGTTGAACGAGACGACGTTGACGATCGGGGCTGCTGCGTTGGGAAGCGCGTGGCGCAGGACAGCACGCTTGGTCCGCAGTCCCTTGAGATAAGCGGTTTCCACATAGGCCTGATCCATCACGGCTAGAACGGCGGTCCGGGTCATCCGCAACATCTGAGCCACGGTCACCAGAACCAGTGTCAGAGCCGGAAGCGTCGTCGCCTTCAGCCAGTCGGCAAATCCCATGCCCGGATAGGTATCCGCCAGGCTTGGCAGCAGATTGTATTGTACGGAGACGAAGAGGATAAGCAGAAGACCCAGAAAATACTCCGGGAGCGACACGAAGGCGAGCGCAACAATGTTGACGGCCCGGTCGAACAGGCTTCCTCGCCAGATGGCGCTGAACAGTCCCAGGACCACCGCGACCGGCACCGATATGACGGCCGCGTAGAAAGCGAGCGCCATGGTATTCCAAAATCTGGGCCACAGAAGATCTGCTACCGGCTGGCGGTTGGCGAGAGAATTACCGAGGTCGCCGGTCATAAACCCGCTGAGCCATGCCAGATAGCGATGCAAGATGGGTTGATCGAGGCCGAGTTCGGTTCGCAAGACCGCGAGAGACTCAGGCGTTGCGTTTTGTCCGAGTATCGCTGACGCCACATCACCGGGTAGAAGCTGTGTGCCGGCGAAAATCAGCGCCGACACGAGCAGAAGCGTCAGAATACCCAAAGCGACGCGCTTCAGGATGAGGATAGTCATTACGCGTCCAACCAGACCTTTTCAGCAAGACGAGCACCCATGAAATTGAACATCGGGTGTGTGGTTACGCCTTTGAGTTTCTTGGAGGTGGCGTCAAGATAATCGCCGAACATGGGTATCATCGCGCCGCCCTCGTTTGATATCAGAGCCTGCAGCTCGGCGTAGATTTCCTTGCGCTTGGCATCGTCCAGAAGCGCACGAGCCTCCACCAGCTTCTTGTCGAAGGTCTCGTTCTTCCAGTGTGTGTCGTTCTGCGCCGAGGTCGACTGGTATGCAATGGTCAGCATCTGGTCGGCGGTTGGGCGACCGCCCCAATAGGACATGCAGAAGGGGGCCTTCATCCAGACATTGTCCCAGTAACCGTCCGCAGGCTCGCGCTTGATGGACACGTCAATGCCACTCTTCGCCGCACTGGTACGGAAAATTGCCGCAGCGTCGACCGCGCCGGAAAATGCTGCGTCGGAGGCGGAAATCTCGACTTTCAGCGTGTCGAGGCCCGCCTGCTTCAGATAGAACTTCGACTTCTCCGGATCATAGGGCCGCTGTGGCAAATCGGCGGCATAAAAGCGGTCGGAACTTGGGATCGGATGGTCATTGCCGATGCGACCGTAACCCCGCAGAGCCGTCTTCAAAAGCTGCTCGCGATCGATGGCGTGCTTGATCGCGAGACGGATATTGTTGTCCGTATAGGGAGCCTGCGTGCAATCCATCAGGAAGGTGAAGTGCTGCCCGCCTGCCGACTGAACGATGTTGAGATTTGGATTGCGGCGCAACAGATCGACAGTCTTGAAGTCAAGTTGGTTGATCGCGTGGACCTGACCGGACATCATCGCGTTGGTGCGTGCAGCAATATCGTTGATAACGATCACTTCGACAGCGTCGACATGAGCGGCATTCGGCTTCCAGTAGCTTGGATTGCGCGTAAAGCGCGAGCGGACACCTGGATCATAGCTTTCGAACACGAAAGGACCTGTGCCGACCGGCTTGTTGAAATCCGTCCAGCCTTCGGGAACGACAAGGAAGTGATAATCCGAGAGGATGTAGGGAAGGTCAGCGTTCCCGCTTTCCAGGACGATCTTGATTTCGCTATCCGAAACTTTCTCGACCGTTTTCAAGGCCGAAGCAACCGATCGGGCCGCAGACGTCGTTTCACCGCGATGGAGATTGATAGAGTAGATTACGTCCTCGACCGTCAAAGCCTTGCCGTTGTGGAACGTCACGCCTTGACGCAGCTTGAACACCCACTCTTTCGCGCCCGGCTGCGCTTCCCAGCTTTCCAGAAGCTCTGGAACGGCGTGGTTGTTCGCGTCGATCTCGACCAGACCATTCATGATCATGAAGGCTTGATTGACCGGAACCCAGTCTTTCAGAATCCGTGGATCGAGATTATCGGTGGTGCTACCTCCTCCGATACCAAGCTTCAGGACGCCGCCTTTCTTGGGTGTCTGAGCATCTTGAGCGTTTGCTTGCGTAATGAAGCCAGCTGAAAGTGCGGTGAGACCGGCTGCCCCGATAAGAAAGCTGCGTCGATCAATCGAAAAAGGGGAGTCAGTCATATCGCGGTTCCCTGTTTTTATCGTAGCCGGTCGTAGGCCGGCTGTCGGGGGTCTGGCCTATCGTACTCAGCGGTTCGGCACTAGAGAGAGAGCCCTTTACGGGGGTATGATTTTTGCGCATGGGGTCATGAAATCAAAGCGTATTTGCTTGTTTGCGAAGCGGAGTAAACGAGCGTGGCCGGAGTGAGCCGGCGTCGCGAAGCCCTTGGACAAAGGGCGACCTACGGAGTGAACACAAATGGGGCTTGCGGACATTGTTGGCCTTGCAGGAGCAATTTTCTATCTCATCGCATATGCTTTGCTGCAGTTGCGCATTCTCAACATCGAAGATGGCCGCTACACTCTCTTGAATGTTCTTGGTGGCGTCCTTCTGATCTATTCATTGATATGGAATTTCAATCTCGGTTCCCTGATATCGCAGGTCGCCTGGCTGATCTTCACCCTCATAGGCTACGCACGCTTCATGTTGGACCGCCGACGCAAGGCTCGACCTCTTCCAGCGTGACACCGCTTAGCGTGCGGTCTGCTTGTTGTTTTCGATCAACCAGTCAGCAACCTCGCGCACGATTTTGCGCTGATGCCGGTCTGCTGGACGCATGAGATAAAAGCGTCCCTCAGATCGCATCGTGTGGGCATGTACAGGAATGAGAACACCACTATCCAACTGATCACGGATCAGCCATGTCCATCCAAGTGTCGTGCCCAGTCCTTCAGATGCGGCGGCGACGCAAAGGCCATAATCGCCAAGCTTCCAATGCACTGCGTCCTGGGGTGGCGACATCGTCGACGAGCGCCACCAATTATCCCAATCTTGCCACTCCCGCATGGAGTCTTCAATAGAGATAAGCACTGGCGCCATTTGCTCTTCCAGCATAAGAGCGCCTTGCCCGGACACGGGAACGACCTCTTCCTGACCGAGTTCAGCCAGCCAGACGCCAATCGGTCTTTCTTTTCGGTAGAATATTGCGAGGTCGAATTCGTCTAGGCGCAGATGAGCGACATCATCCGTCACACGCAATCTAAGCTCCAGCCCCGGAAGATCCTGCTTTAGCTTCTTAAGACGCGGCATAAACCATTGGTCCGCGATGCCGCGAGAGCAAGCGATGGTAATCTGGCTGGCGCCCGTCCACAATCTGACGCCATCCGTGACGCTTGCGATATCGAGGATCAACCTGGAGACATCGATGGAGTAGTTCTCTCCGATCGTCGTCAGCCGCACACCTGTTGGTACACGCTCGAACAGCTTGGATCCGATAAAGGCTTCCAACTTGCCGATCTGGCGGCTAACCGCACTTTGGGTCAAACCGAGCTCAACGCCCGCTCGGGAGAAGCTGCCGAGACGAGACGCGGCTTCGAAAACAACCAGCGCTTCAAGCGGCGGCAACCTGGAGAACGTCTGCATCTTGATCCTAAACAGTGATGCGACATCAAATACATCCACATCGCAGGATCAGCAATTACGTTGTTAGCCGACTAGAGCGGAGCCTCTTTGATAAACAAGCTCAGCGGCAGTCATCTGTTCGAGACGCGAAGTGCTCCGACATCGCCAAAGCTACGTTGGACGGCCTGCATCTGGTCTGGCGCAATATCGACCGACACTTCAATCTCACCTTCGTGGGGAGCATCGGAGCGCGAAACATCGCCACGTGACGATCCCGTCCCTGTCGTATTTTCATTCGACGCCGACTGAATGAAAATATCGGGCCGGGCAATGCCATGCTGTTGAACCAAATGCTCAACTGCCAGATCCGCGGCCTCGCGGGTTTCGAAGGTGGCGCGAATAGTACTCGTAGCATTCTCTGCCATTGTTCTCTCCCGTAAAATGTCTCAGCTGGCAAACTCCTAGTGTGCTCTATGGTTTCATGAAGAGATAAAGTTATGGTCCGAATACCGTTGCGGGCGGCGTAACATCTGACTATGTTCCTCTTTTGTTCAAAACCATATCGACGGCTTCAATGAGTTCCATCGACCCCTCGCAGCCACGCAAGATCATCCATGTGGACATGGATGCATTTTATGCCTCCGTCGAGCAACGCGATAATCCCGATCTTCGCGGCAAGCCTCTCGCCGTTGGTGGCGCTGCGGCGCGCGGCGTTGTCGCGGCGGCAAGTTATGAAGCACGGGCGTTCGGCGTTTATTCGGCCATGCCCTCCGTGACCGCGGTGCGCAAATGTCCCGATCTGATCTTCGTCAAACCGCGCTTCGAGGTCTATCGTGCCGTATCACAGCAAATTCGGGAGATTTTTGCCGAGTATACGCCATTGATCGAGCCCCTCTCGCTCGACGAGGCATATCTTGATGTCACGGAGAACTTGAAACACATGCCGATCGCGACCGAGATTGCGTTGGAAATCCGCTCGAAGATCAAAGACATCACCGGCCTTAACGCATCCGCCGGCATTTCTTACAATAAGTTCCTCGCCAAAATGGCCTCCGATCTCAACAAGCCCAATGGCCAGGCGGTCATTACGCCAAAGAACGGGCCAGTATTTGTCGAGAGGCTCGCGGTGAAGAAGTTCCACGGAGTCGGACCAGCGACCGCCGAAAAGATGCGCAGATTGGGGATCGAAACAGGCGCCGATCTCAAGCAGCAGCCGCTGGAGTTTCTCACCAAGCACTTCGGCAAATCTGGGCCCTACTTCTATGGCATCGCCCGCGGTATCGACGAGCGCAGGGTTCGGCCCGACCGAGTTCGGAAATCCGTGGGTGCCGAAGATACGTTCATGCAAGACATTGACGATCTCGATATTGCCGCCGCCGAGTTGAAACCTTTGACCGAAAAAGTCTGGGGTCACTGCCACACGAAGGGTTTCAGCGGAAAGACGGTGACCGTCAAAATCAAGTATTCCGATTTCACTCAGGCGACGAGAAGCAAGAGCAACGCCGTGCCATTTGCGAGTTGCGAAGCCATCCTCGATACGGCCACAGGATTGCTTGCTACAGTCTATCCTTTCAGACGGCCCGTTCGCCTACTTGGCGTGACACTTTCCTCTCTCACCAGCGAGACCGGCAAGGGTGATGGGGAACAACCTCAGCTCGGCTTCGATTTATGAGCAATAAACAAGCTTGGAACCGACCTGGACATGTCAGAACCCCGAATCCGCGTCATCGATCTGGAAACCGCTGGCAATGGCGCGAACGATGTTTGCGAAATCGGCTGGCAAGATGTGGCCCGTGACGTTGGAGGCTGCTGGGCACTGACCGATAACCGTGGCGCACTTTTCGTCAATCCGGGACGTCCGATCACGACCGAAACGATGGCAATTCATCATATCCTCGATGAGCAGGTGGCCGACGCACCGTTCTGGAAAGACTTGGCTCCACGTGTCCTTCGCCCCGAGGGCGGCGTTGTCGCCTTGGCCGCTCATCGTGCGGCGTTCGAACAACGATATTGTACGGATCGGCTGACCGGCGGTTTGCCTTGGATCTGTACATGGAAATGCGCTTTGCGGCTGTGGCCGGACCTACCACGCTTCTCCAACCAGATGTTACGCTACCAGAGGATGCCGGAAGGCCTGGTTCACGAAATCGGTCTCCCCGCGCATCGCGCCATGCCGGATGCTTACGTGACCGCTCACCACCTGCGCGACATGCTGAATATCGCCCCGTTCGATCAATTGGTGGCGTGGAGCGCCGAACCCGGACTTTTGCCGCGCGTGCCTGCCGGTCCGGACAGAGGAAAGGGCTGGGATCGCCTCACTGACGAGGCGCTTATGGGATATCTTCGCGATCGCGATGGCGATGTGCGCTTCAGTGCCCAGACCGAGTTGACGAAACGCGGCGCACTTGCCCCTGCAGTGGCCGAAACGCCAGCTCAGGGCTCGCTACTATGAGCAACCGCTCGACATCCACTCAATATCCTTCGACCCCAGATGGGCGATACTTCGTGGTTCGCGGGCGACTGTGGCGCAAAAGCAATCCGGCTCTGGACGAAGAGACGCGAGCGCAGCTGGTCAAGGAACTGATGGCTGCAAGAGCAGCCGTGCGGCACTCAAAGGAAGAGCCCGGCAAAATGACCCTCGCACGACGGCGTGTTGATCGGGCGAAGGTCGCGCTTGGTGAACGTGGGCCAGTGTGGTGGCGTGATGGAGAGCCGGATCTCAATCGGCATCTCGTGAAAAACACTGTTTATGCGCGTTGGTTCTCTCAGCTTCAGGACCATAGGGACACGACATAGACGAGGAATGATGGCGACCGTGGCGCGGCAGATCCGCTGGTCTCGGTATGGGAACTGGAACCATGCCTCTTATTCCGTGTTAGGAGGCGCTTGGATACCTGGTAGACCTCCATCCAAGTTTACCAATGCTCCGCCCATTTTTCAATTTCATCGAGACGATCCGGTACAATGCTCGCCTTCATTCAAGATAACGCACCTGTCGTGTCTGCGGTGGCGAGCATCGGCACTTTGTTCATCTGGGCCGTCTATCTCCACATTTTTCTTGCGGGGCATCAGCGGCAGATCAAGCCGATGCTTGTCGTCAACCGGAGCGAAGGCCGTACGCTGGAGGCGCGCTGTTTCGTCACGAATATGAGCAGGGAGCCCGTTCACGTACAAAGTGTGGTCGCAACCGTCAGGACCGACAGCGATACCCACTCTGCCCACATCACCGACGCTGAAGATATTCGAACGTCAGGGACAAAAACCGGGTGGCAACGAATGACCAGACAGGGACCTCTCCTACCTGGGGCAATGGTCGATATGGGAACATTTGCCTGCATCTTGGATTACGCCACACAGTCTTGCTCCGACGACCGACGCTTTCTCGGTTCCAAACTGAAGCACAGGCGATCTCAATGGAGATCACCATCCTTGGGATCTATAGCACTGAAGACCGGTTGATAGGCGCTTCGCGAACGTTCGAATTCGATCACGCGAGAACGCCCGTGGAACTTAGGGCGACGACCGCTCTTACCCGGCAGATCAGAAGAAAAAGCGAGCGCAAGAGATTGCTGCGAGAGCTTGATCGGCAACTGTAGAAGATCAGACCGGATAGCCACCACAACTGCCGCATCGGCGGCGAAAAAATTCTAAGGACCAGACCCTACACGTCTCCGATAAAAGCCCGCCATCGTTTGCGCCCAAACCAGAAGCAACTGACTATTTGTAGAGCAATATACAAAAATTGTTCAACAGGATGGACAGGATTGTTCTCCTTTGTTAGCGTCTGGCTGTATTGCGGAGGGGGCGAGTGCAATGCTGATCATCGGCTTCAAAAACAACGGTTTGAACAATTCGCGCGGCTGGACGACAGGCGAAGAGAGCGCTGAATGCGCTTCTTCTGACGCCTTGGCATGATCCTTGCAGCCTCGCTTCTCATATGACCATGTCGAAGGAAACTACCTCTATGGACGACAGCAAGCCGCTCCTCTCGGTCGAAGGCCTTAGTGTCGAATTCGGTAACAGCCGTGTCGTGGACGATCTTTCGTTCAAGGTGCGATCGGGGCGGACCGTCGCCGTCGTCGGTGAATCAGGCTCTGGTAAATCAGTGACCTCGCTGTCGACCATGCGTCTGGCTGACATGATGGGTGCGACCTACCCGAGCGGGAAAATCCTTTTCCAGGGCAGGAACTTGCTGACCGCTTCGCAAAAAGAGATGAGGTCGATCCGCGGCAAGGAGATCGCCATGATCTTTCAGGAGCCGATGACCTCTCTCAACCCCGTTTTTACCATTGGTGATCAGATCTGCGAAGTTCTGATGCTGCACGAGAAGCTCGGCAAGCAGGCTGCGATGGCACAAGCTCAGTCGCTTCTGGAAATGGTGCGACTGCCAGATGCGGCACAACTCCTGAAACGATACCCGCACCAGCTTTCCGGTGGCATGCGCCAGCGCGTGATGATCGCCATGGCGCTTGCCTGCCGCCCCAAGCTGTTGATCGCCGACGAGCCGACGACAGCACTCGACGTGACCATCCAGGCGCAGATCCTCAACATCATGCGCGACCTGCAACAAAAGCTGGGAATGGGGATGGTCTTCATCACCCACGACATGGGCGTGGTGGCTGAGATGGCCGATGATGTTGTCGTCATGTGGAAGGGTAAAAAGGTCGAGGAAGGCCCGGTCAAGGATGTCTTTGCCGATCCGAAACACCCTTATACGCGCGCACTGCTTTCCGCAGTCCCTCGCCTTGGCAGCATGGAAGGCCAGGATTACCCCAAGCGCTTGCCGTTGACCGTTTTACAGGACGGGGAGCCTGTCACCCTCGGCGAGGAGCGTGTCCAGGACACGGCAAAGTACGATCAAAAGCCGCTTCTCTCTGTCAAAGATCTCTTTGTACGGTTCGACATCCGCAAGAACCTGTTCGGCAAGCCCACCCATCGCCTGAGTGCCGTCCAGAAAGTGAGTTTCGATATTCACGCGGGAGAAACGCTTGCACTCGTGGGAGAATCCGGCTCGGGTAAATCCACCATCGGCCGTACGATCCAGCAGCTGCAAAACGCCGTGTCGGGTGAAATTTCCTTCAATGGTCGCCACTACTCGCAAATGTCTGCTGACGAGCGCTTCCGGATGCGCCGTGATGTACAATATATATTCCAGGACCCCTTTGCCTCACTCGATCCGCGAAAGACGGTAGGTTTTTCGATTGCCGAGCCGATCCGCACCCATGGTTTGATAAACGACACTAAAGCGGTGAACGCGCGCGTGGACGAATTGCTGGAGCGTGTGGGATTGAGCTCCGAGCACGCTTCGCGATATCCACATGAGTTCTCGGGCGGTCAGCGCCAGCGTGTTTGTATTGCCCGTGCGCTCGCCTGCGACCCAAAGCTCATCATTGCTGATGAAGCTCTCTCTGCGCTTGATGTCTCCATTCAGGCGCAGATCATCAATCTCTTCATGGATCTGCAGGCGGAAAGAGGTCTCGCCTATCTCTTCATCAGCCATGACATGGCTGTGGTGGAAAAGATGAGCCACCGCGTGGCCGTGCTTTATCTCGGCCAGATCATGGAAATGGGCAGCCGCCGTCAGGTTTTCGAAACGCCGACGCATGAATATACCCGCCGCCTTCTGTCCGCAGTTCCGGTTGCCGACCCGACCGTGGAGCGTCGCATCGCCATGATCGAAGGCGAAATACCCAATCCAGTGCGCCGCGTCGGAGATGAGCCTCCGGTCCTTACGCACCGGGAAATCAAGCCAGGTCACTTCATCGCTCAAAGTGCCTGACCAAATCAACTGAAGCCATCTGAAGAGGAAAACAGAAGATGAGAAAAATCAAAAGGGGACTATCAGCCGCTCTGACCTCGCTGGCCCTTGCCGGCGTATCGTTTGCGGCATCACCAGCATTTGCTGCGGGCAAGATGACCATCTCCAGCCCGCAAGACCCGGGCAGCTGGGACCCGATCGATACATTTCTCGTGCAGTGGGCAGCCGTTGCCACCAACATCTTTGACGGTCTGACATATCGTGGGCCAGACCTGAAGATCGTTCCCGGCCTTGCTGAATCCTGGGAGGAACTGGATGAGGGCAAGCGTATTCGCTTCAAGCTCCGCCAGAACGTCAAGTTCCACAATGGCGAGCCCTTCAATGCAGCCGCCGTCAAATTCACCTTCGAGCGCCTTCTGGGCGAGCAGGGTGCGAAAGGGCCGCAGCGCTCCAACTACGTATCGATCGAAAGCGTAGAGGTTATCGACGACAACACTGTCGATATGAAGCTCAAGGCGGCCGACCCCGTGCTCCTTACGAAGTTGGCCGGCTATGGCGCCATGATCGTTCCGCCGAAGTACATCCAGGAAAAAGGCGAGGACAATTTTAACCTCAATCCTGTCGGCACCGGCGCGTTCAAGTTCGTCTCTTACGCACCGAAAAACAACATCAAGCTTGAAGCCAATCCGGATTACTGGGGCGGCGCACCAAAGCTGTCCGAACTCGAATACCGGTTCATTTCCGAACCGGCCACAGCCGTTGCGGAATTGCAGGCCGGCCGTGTCGACCTCGTCATTCCCCCGACGATTCCAATCGGTATGATTCCCGTTATCGAGGGTGATTCCAAGCTCGAGATCGTCAGCGTCCCCGGCCCCACGGTCGACGCGCTGCGTTTCAACACGGGAGATGGCATCACGGCGGATCCGAAGGTGCGCAAGGCGATCATCATGGCGGTCGATCGTGCAACGATCGTGAAGTCGATCCTTGCCGGTCAGGGATCGGAAATCGCTAGCTTCCAGAGCGCGCTGTCATTCGGTTACGACCCGGATCTGAAGCCCCTGCCCTACGACCCGGAAGCGGCCAAGAAGTTGCTGGCAGACGCGGGTGTAAAGCCGGGCGCAACGCTGCAGATCGACATTCGCGGCAATGACGCGACGATGAACGAGGTCGCACAGGTTGTTTCGAGCTACCTTTCAATGGTCGGCATCACCGCCACCATCAAGCCCTACGAGACCAACGTCCTGCTGAACGATATCATCCCACAGGGCAAGACCGGCGCGATGTTCCAGCAGAAATGGGGCGGTTGGACGTTCGATTACGACAACACGGCATATGCCATGTATCACTCCGGCGAAAAGTGGAATCCCTACGACAAGGACGAAAAGCTGGACAAGATGCTGGAATCCCAGCGTCCGCTCACCGATCGTGCCGAACGCGAGAAAATCCTCAAGGAAATCGGACGCTATACAGCCGACCGTGCGCTTGAGCTTCCGCTTTATAATACCAATGCCATTTACGGCATGAACAAGCGGGTGAAGGGTTTCATCGCTCCGCCAGACAACCGTCTCAAGCTGACCGACGTCACAGTCGAATAAGCCTATCGACCGTTTTGAAGTAAGTCCTTGCCCGCGAAATCGCGGGCAAGGCAGAGCTAATTCTCAAGGAAAAGCACGTGGCCGGTTTTCTCATCAAGCGATTGCTGCAGGCGATTTTTGTCGTCATCGCCATCACCCTCCTCGTCTCCTTCGCCATCCGCCTGACGGGCGATCCCGCTGTGACGATGTTCCAGGGCGGTGGCAGCATGACGGAGGAGGATCTGGCACGAATCCGTGCGGCGCTCGGCACCGATCAGCCCTTCTTCGTTCAATACTTCACCTTCTTGAAGGGGCTGGTAACGCTTGATTTCGGTCGCAGCTTCACAGGCAGCACGCCCGTATCGAGGTTGATTGCCGATGCTTTGCCAGCCACGTTGCTACTGGCTTTCATCTCCATGGCGGTCTCAATTGCGCTTTCGATTCCGCTCGGCATCAAGGCGGCCACCGCACGCGGCAAGACTGCGGATCAGGTGATCCGCATCTTCTCGCTCATTGGCCTGTCGTTTCCGAACTTCTGGCTCGCGACCATGCTGGTACTGCTGTTCTCGATCACGCTCGGCTGGCTGCCACCAAGCGGGATGGGCGATTTTGCCAGCTACGTCATGCCCGCTGTCACGATGGGAGTCATCCTGACCGCAACGAATGTCCGCCTCGTGCGCACTGCCATGCTCGACACGCTGCGCTCGCAATATGTCATGGTGGCGCGTGCAAAAGGCTTGAGCGAGAGCAAGGTCCTTTACAAGCATGCGCTGCGCAACTGCGCCATTCCGCTCATCACCTATTTCGGCTTGCAGTTCGGCGGCCTTCTCGGCGGCATCGTCGTGATCGAACGCGTCTTCAACTGGCCGGGCCTCGGCACGCTGGCTTTCGATGCGGTCGGCGCACGCGATTATCCGGTTTTGCAGGCCGTCATCACCGTACTGTCGCTCATGATCGTCGGTATCAATCTTCTGGTCGATATCGCCTATGGGCTTGTCGATCCGCGTATCCGCACGGAGTAAGACACGATGGCTGCCAAAACCTCGCGCCTCTCGCGCTTCAACAGTCTTGAATTCATCCTTGGCGCAACACTCACGGTCGTAATCTGCTTTGCCGTCGTTTTCTCTGACGTCCTCTTCCCAGGGGGCGCGGATAAAATCGATCTGATGGCGCGACTTGCAAAACCATTCACCAGTACAGCCCATCCGTTCGGCACAGATCCACTTGGCCGCGACGTGCTGGCCCGCGTTGTTGCCGGGGGCAAGATTTCACTTCTCGTGGGCTTCACCTCTGTGATCGGTGCGGTGATCTTCGGCGTCGCTGTCGGTCTGGTGGCAGGTTACTATCGCGGTTTCTGGGACATGCTGGTCATGCGCTTTGCCGACATTCAGCTGGCCATGCCTTTCATCCTGCTGGCCATCACCTTTATCGCCATTGTCGGCGGCAGCCTGACGAACACCATCATCCTGCTGATCGTCTCGCAGTGGGTGCAATATGCCCGTCTAGTCCGCGGTTCGGTGCTGACACTCAGGGAACGGGAGTTCATCCTGTCCGCCCGCGCCATCGGCGTCAAAGACTGGCGCATCATTTTTCAGCATCTGCTGCCGAACCTGATCGGTCCCGTCATCGTGCTGATGACACTGAATGTCGCCAACAACATCCTGCTCGAAAGCAGCCTGACCTTCCTTGGCCTTGGCGTCGATCCGACCATCCCGAGTTGGGGCGGCATGCTGGCGGATGGACGAACCTATCTGCAAACGGCCTGGTGGGTCAGCGTCTTCCCCGGCCTTGCCATCCTTCTGACCGTACTCGGTCTCAATCTTCTCGGTGACTGGCTTCGCGACAGTCTTGATCCCACCGGCAGAACCTCGAGGTAATCGTATTGGGCCAGATTTTCAGTCAGACATTCAATCGAACGCTCGATAGCCTCGTCACGCTCGGCGTTCCCGGTCAGGCCCTTGAGGCCTGGACTTTCGACGATGCGCAAAGCCGCAGGGACGCGGAAAATAGATTGAAGGATAAGGGTGTGGAGGCGCGTATCCGCAGCGCCTACAAGCCGCTGCTCTTCGCTTTTCTGGAAGAGATCGATCTCGACGGCGTGGACACAATCGAGGTCCGCTATCCCTCCCATCCAAACGTGCCTGCCAACCGCTTCCGACTGGAAGCCTATCCGCTGGCCGCTCTCGTGGGGCAGGCGAAACTCGATTTCATCGCTCGTAACGACAGTGCCTTTCACTACGACGTCTTGCTCAAGCGCGGGGGGCAAACGCAAACCCTGACGGTTCTCGCTCCGAACCGCGTGCATGAGGATGTCGTGGGGGAGATGAACGTCTCGCCCACCGGCTGGCTGCGTATCGGAGACGAAGACGGCAAACGGCTGGAGACAGACTACGAGCTGCTTTTCGAAGCCGCCATAGGAACGATTGCCGGGCGTGATTGGGGACATCAGGAGCCATACTTCGAGGAGTTGAACATCCGCATCGCGCATCCGGCAGCGGATCTATCGCTGCCAGTGGGCGACGAAGTGGTCAGCCTGCGCGAGGCCCTGCATGAGGACATCTACTTTTCGCTGCTCGAACTTTTTCAAAAAAAGTCCGGCCGTCCACTCGGCGACAGGGGATTGAAGCCGGGCCAGATCGTGCCCGAAATCGTCATGAGCACGGGTGAGCTATCCGTTGCTATCGAAACACGCCCCCTCACGACTGCTTTTCTGGACACCAGCGACCAATCGGTCGATAGCGCCAGAGAACCGATTGCCGCAGGTCAGGTGGCAAGGTTGCTGGCGGAGATCGGGGGGGAAGCGTTTGACGCCCGCTCGCGTTCGGGCCGCATCCTATCGGCGCGATATGTGCCTGGCGGTGATGCCGCTGTGATGATCAGTGGCGGCCAGCATCCCAACGAGACGACGGGTATCGTTGGAGCCATTCGTGCCGCCCGCAGGTTGGTTCAGCGTAAACACGCGCACTTTACCATCTCGCCGCTCGAAAATCCGGACGGCTATGCTCTTCATCAACGGCTAAGGCGCGATAATCCTCGTCACATGCACCATGCCGCGCGATATACGGCGCTCGGGGACGACCTTGAATATCGCACGGTGGAAAACGCAGGCAGCGCGCTCTTCGAGAAAAAAATCCGCTTCGAAGCCGAGGAAAAGAGCCGCGCAAGTCTGCACGTCAATCTGCATGGCTATCCGTCTCATGAATGGACACGTCCCTTATCGGGCTATGTGCCGCGCAATTTTGCCATGTGGACGCTGCCGAAAGGTTTCTTCCTCATCATCAGACATCACCCGGACTGGGAAAACGAGGCGGAGGCGCTGCTCGACAGCACGACGCGCCATCTCGGCACCATCCCTGGACTGCTGGACTTCAACAATCGCCAGATCGGGCTTTATGAAATCCATGCGGGTGACACCGGCTTCCGTATCATCAACGGCTTCCCGTGCCTTTCATCGGTTGACGACCGCCACAGTGTGCCGATGACACTGATCACGGAATATCCCGACGAAACGATCTATGGCGACGCATTCATCGCAGGCCACACGGCTCAAATGGAAACGGTTCTGTCAGCTTATGACGCATGGCAGCACATAATGAGCAAACGGGTCTCAGGCTGAGGCGAGCCAAGCAAACCTCATAGTGGCGCGCCAGTGACATGCTGTCACGGCGTGCCGTTGAACGCATTAATAAGGGTCTGGCGCAATCCACTCATCGGACGCTCATGCGCTGCGCCCGTCGGCACCATGCCGCTGACAAAGCCGTCCTTCTCAAATCTCGCAACAAGCGTCGCATCACTGCTGACGATATGCACCGGCACTGCTCGTGATGCGCCTTGCCCGGTGATGATCGATGCGGGCTGGTGATCTCCCAGGATGACATAGACCGCGTCTCGACTCTGCCTTGCCATGAATTCTCCGAGAGCGGCCAGTGAGTAATCAATAGTTTCGATATATTGACGCCGCACTCGGTCAGGATCGGCCCAGACCACCGATGGTGGATCGCCGCTGACGGCCTGATCATCAAATGCAGAGCCATCGCCGACCTGGTCCCAGCCGATTAGTCTCGGCACCGGCGTCCAGGGCGCGTGACTTGAGATAAGAGCGATCTCCGCCATGACCTTCTGACCCCTCAGATGCGCAGGCCTCAACGCCAGGCGATCGAAGGCGGACATGGTGTACTGGTCCGGCATGGTCACCCAATTGAACGGCTTGCCGCGATACTGGAGCCCTGCGGCAGGTAAGATCTGGTCGTAACCGAAATAATCGGCTTCCGGCCATGCCATCGTAATTGCTGGCATCACGGCCACGCTGTGCCATCCCGCCTCGGAAAACAGCCTGTTCAAGCTTGGCTGGCGACTGATCATCAAGCGGTCGTAACGCGCTTGACTGTCCACCCAAAGCCCGGACAGGAGCGTGCCGTGTGCCAGCCAACTCAAGCCCCCGACCGTTGGCGCCGTCACCCAGCCACTTGCTGCGTGAAGCCCCGCTGCTTCGATCTGCGTGTCGATCGCAGCAAGACGTGGCTGCGTTATTCTGGCGTATTGAGGGTCATCGACTGCAGATCGTCCATAGGACTCCACGAAAACCAGGATGATGTCCTTCCCCTTGACGCTTTGAAAAAGATTGGCGCCGTTCTTCGGGCCAAGGCCTGTCGCAAGTTCCTGCTCAAAAAGCCTCATGTCGCTCACCGATCGAACGACAAGACCAAGTCTATTCGTCAGATATCCTGGGGTCCTGAAGTCTACACGAGATACTCCAAGCCACATCAGCATCGTGCCGACGATGAGAACGATGGCAAACACCCCGATCAACGGCCGGCGTGCCGATGCATGCGCAACGGCCATCCACATCAGAGACTTGAGAAAGACGGTGGCGACTAACAGGAAAACGGCAACGCCACCAATCAATGCTGCCAGTGCCGCCAGCGTACCGATCGTGCCGGAAATGAGGTTCCAGCCGTCGGTCAGCATCTTTACGTCGAGATAGGGATTGAATTGCCGCTGAAAAGCGGCCTCGACACCGATATCGGCAATCTTCAGAAAGAGCAGCAGAAAGACAAGAAAGCCACAAATAAATATGACGGTACGCTTTATTCGCCCCGGCACTATGAGCGCCAGCAGTCCGATCACCGCCCATTCCAGCGGGAAGCGTGTGAACGTCCCAATGCCAAAGGCATCGGGATGGTCGGGCATGTTGAAAGCAAGCAAGGCCATCAACGAGAAAAGCAATGCGCCGATCAGCGCTTTCAAGGTATTGTGTTTGCGCTCGGGTCCTATTTTTCCGTTCACTTCAATCCACTCGTCTTGCAGCACGTATCAACCAGATAAACAGTCAGGATGCAAAGGTCTTCCCGCTTGAACAAACTGCGAATTGCCGTTTCCGTCCTTACGCTAGCATTTCTGACGACGATCCTACTGCGCACCGATCTCAATGGGCTGGGCCAGTCCCTTTCTCGCATATCGTGGGCCGCCGTGACAGTCTGCCTGGCGCTCGTTCAAGTGCAGGTGATCGTGTCCGCGCTGCGCTGGCGGTTCACCTCCCGCCGTCTTGGACAAGACATCCCAGTGTGGAGGGCGATCCGGGAATATTATGTCGCGAGCTTCCTGAACCAGACACTGCCCGGCGGTGTCGGAGGCGACGCGGTGAGGGCATGGAGGATGCGTGGCGACGGGCCGGGTAGTTGGCGCCAACCCGCTAAGGCTGTCATCTTCGAACGGTTGTCGGGACAGATCGCATTTTTCATCCTCGCAGCCATCGGCCTTTCGATTTGGCCGTTCGTCGCAAGCGCGCAGTTTGCTCAACAATTGACGCAATACATCCTTTTTGGCGGCGCTTTGCTGCTCGGATTTATCTTTGCCGTGCGCTTTGCCAAGCCGAATTGGCTTGCTGGCGGATCGCTGGGCCAGAACTTGAGCGACGTGTTCGTGCGGCGTGGCGCGTGGCTCGTGCAAGCTGCCAAAAGCATTGCCGTGGTTTCCACCTATGTCATCGTCTTTTTTGTTGCCGCCGAAGCGACCGGCTCGCAACTTCCCTGGGTCGCATGCCTGACCATCATTCCCTTCTGTCTGGTTGCGATGCTCATTCCAACCGGTTTTGGTGGCTGGGGTACGCGAGAGGCTGCGGCCATGGCTCTCTGGCCGATGCTGGGCGCTGCCCCTGTCGATGGATTGGCTGCGAGCATCACCTATGGCTGGCTGTCGCTTATCGGTACGGCGCCGGGCGCGGTCTTCCTCTTGGTCGGCGCGTTCAAAAGAACTCCCAGCCACGCCTGAGAGGATCTCACCGACGCTTGATGCGCGCGTAGATGTCTCCCGATTTGGCATCGGCTGGCGTTGCCGCTAGTTCGCTCAGCATCTGGCTTCCCGTTTTCCATTCTTGCGAAACGAAGCGATGCGTTTCGCCTTCGACGCGATTGAAACGATAGTCGCCTATCGAGGCAAGCTTTGCGATCGCGTCATTGGCAACTGACGGCATGGCGGGAATATACTCAAACGCAATCAGGTCGATTGGCTGGCTCAGGCCTGACAAAACTGCGGCTTCGGCGCCTTCAACATCGATCTTGATGAAGGCGGGCACCCCGTATTTTTCGATGAGATCATCCACTCGCACCATGGGCACGGTTACCCTCCCATCCCACTCGACGTGAGAGAAGGCTGCATTCTGCTTGACCGCCTCGACAAAGCTCGACGAAACGCTGGTGACCGTTGGGTGACGGCTGGAGATGAAAAGATCGACGCTTCCTTGCGTCGCACCGACGGCTACTCTTTCGAAGCCCGCAAGCTCCTTGCCAAGATGCTTTTCGACGAAGTCTGCGAAGAGAGGCTGCGGCTCGATTGCGACGACCCTCGCTCCGATCTCGATCAGCGTCCGGCTGCGGCTTCCCACATGAGCGCCGATGTCGAAGACAAGCTGTCCGGGAGAGACGAGCGAGCGGTAGAAGCGCTTCAATCCAAAGCGCCGCCAAGGTTGACCGTAATAAACGACGAGAGACCGGGCTAGACCGAGCGTTGACGATAGCATCGTTGCCACCGTCATGCGCTCACCCTATTGCGCACGAGGCAAATAATGTCTGCGGTAAAGGAGTAGACGAGCGCCAGAAGTGCTGCCGCCGCCAGATAGTTGGAGACTGGAGCAACCACGGCTGGAACGAGGATGAGACACAGGATCGACACCTGCACCACACAAACGAACTTGCGCCTGATCGATGAAGGAAGATCCGCCGCGAGCGCCGGAAAGAGCCAGCCGGCCGCCACGAAGAAATACCGCATCAATCCGATCAGCAGCACCCAGGCGCCGGCCTTGTCGAGAAGAGCGGCCGCGACCGACAGAATGAGGATCAGGAAGGCATCGACTTCCATATCGAAGCGAGCGCCAAGCTCGGATTCTTGACGATACCGCCGTGCGAGATAGCCATCTATCCCGTCAAGCGCCAGCGCCACCACAACGACGCCAACGAGGATCCATAAGACCGTGTCCGCCTGCTGCAAACTTTCGAAACAGAGCACAGTTGCTGCCGTCAAACTCACGAGCGAGGCTCGAATGGCCGTCACCGTATTGGCATAGCCGAACCGCCGATGCGGATATTGCGGAAGCAGGTAGAGCACGAAGGCAAATATCGCCGAAAGGGACAGTGTTGCGGCAACGACAAAATCCCAGCCCAGCGACATTTCCACACGCACCAAAACCGCGACGGCGATGGTGCCGAGCAGCAGGCAGGCGAGATTTGCAAGCGTGTTTCGCACGAGAGGCCTTCGGTCTCTCAAGGTCGCGAGCGACTCGCCCTGTATTAGTGCCATTTTTATCCTCCCGGGATCCTGGACTTATTCGGCTGCGACCAGCGTTTCAAGGTCCATCAGATGCCCGGCACGGACGGTCTTGGTGCGGAGGTAGTTCTGGTTCTCGGCGGTGACGGTGCCCGTTACCGGAGCACGCGCCTCCACCTCGATACCTCCGGCACGAAGGCCGTTGATCTTGGTTGGATTGTTCGTATAGACGGCGACCTTCTTGATGTTCATATGACCCAACATCGCAACAGCCGCTTCATAACGGCGGTGGTCCTCGGAAAGACCAAGCTCGGCGTCGGCGTCGATCGTGTCGAGGCCGAGATGCTGATAGCCATAGGCGCGCATTTTCGCGCCGATACCGGTGCCACGACCTTCCTGGTCGAGGTAGAGTAGCACGCCGCCCCCCGCCTGCTTCAACAACGCGAGACCATTGCGCAACTGATCCCCACAGTCGCATTTCAGCGAGTTGCAGAGGTCACCCGTAATGCAGGACGAATGGATGCGAATGGGCACGGTTTTTGACACGTCCGGATTGCCGACGACAATCGCGACCTGGTCTTTTTGCGCAAGACCGCCCCGGAATACAACGAATTCGGAGTCGCCGAGGTCCTTGAGTGGTACGCGCGTTCTCACAACCTTTTCGAAGCGCTGAAGCGCCATTTCCGTATTCTTGAGGCGCGACGCAGACAGCTCGCAGCATCCGGCAAAACGCTCGTGTGTGGAAGAAACGTCGGCGATGACCATAGCGGGCAGGAGAAGCGCGACGCGCGCCAGTTCCGCCGTTTGCGATGCAAGTTCGTCGGCATTCGTCCAATTTTGAGGACGTTCAGCGCCGAGAACGTAAGACAGCCGCGATGCTTCTTCGAAGCTGACATTTGAGAGTGGAGTCAGCACATCCCCGCTTCCAAGAATGCCAAGGCGCGCTGCGCGCGGCGCTGTGAGAAGGAGAGAATGGCTGTTTTCCGTCGCCATCGCAAATTGGTCGTAAATCGAAGGCGCAACGGCATCGAGCGCAAGGACGGCGAGGCGTCGTTCGTTCGAGGAGAAGAGGATGGGACGGCCGTAGCGAAGCTCGGAAACGGCGCGCTCGACTTCGACCTCAGGAGTGGAAAACTGAAAAGCGGCGTGGGTGGCAGACGACATGTGACATACTCTCCCTAGATATTTTTTGTTCTCTACGGAGAAGACCATTGTTGGATTTCTCGCAGACCCGGAATTTATTTTAGTAACCTGTACGGAACAAAACGCGCGTCTCGGCAATACGCTCCATTGGAATTCGCATTTATTAGGATCACCCTTTTGGCATCAGCACCGGTCGAGTCGTCGAGCAGCAGAAACACAACTTTCCGGGCGCTGTGGATCGAAGCAGCCAACCGTTGCGCCGTCAGGGAAGGAAGCCTCCAACCCAACCAGGCAGATCAGCTTCTTGTCCGCACGCTCTACAGTGGGATCAGCCGAGGAACGGAATCTCTTGTTCTTGCGGGTAAGGTGCCATGCAGCGAGTTCGACAGAATGCGGGGTCCTCACATGGAAGGCAGCTTCTCATTTCCGGTAAAGTACGGATATTCCACAGTCGGGAAGGTCGAAGCTGGAGCAGATGATCTTATCGGCAAGACGGTATTCTGCCTCCATCCGCATCAGGATCGTTTCGTTACCACAAAAGACATGGTCACTCTCTTGCCGGAGGAAGTTCCCACGGAGCGTGGTGTTCTTGCCGCCAATATGGAAACGGCACTCAACATCGTCTGGGACGCCATGATCCAGCCCGGTGACCGTGTCGCCGTCTTTGGCGCTGGCGTCGTAGGGACGTTGGTCGCCAACCTTTCTCGCAGAGTTGCCGGCACCGATACTGTATTGGTGGACACAAATACTGATCGCCGCGCGCACACCGAGGCCATGGGCATCTCATTTACAGAGGCTGGCACGCTCAAGGGCGAATTCGACGTCCTGATCAACGCATCGGCGGCCGGTGCTGCGCTTTCCGAAGCCATCGAGAATGCTGGGACCGAGGCGCGTATCGTCGAGGCAAGCTGGTATGGAGACAAGAGCATTTCCATTCCGCTCGGTGGCGCCTTCCACTCAAAGCGGCTCCAACTGGTAAGTTCACAAGTCGGCGCCGTGCCTCCCGCGAGGCGAGTACGCTGGAGTTTTGGCCGACGCATGGCGAAAGCCTTAGAACTACTGGCGGACGATAGCCTCGATCACCTCATTTCCGGCGAAACAGACTTCGCTGATCTGGCCGAGGACTATCCCCGTATTCTTTCATCGCAGACGACGCTCTGCCACCGCATCCGCTACTAACGAAAGAGAGACCATGTTCGCAGTCGAAGTTCGAGACCACATCATGATCGCCCACAGCCTTCCGCGTCCGGTATTCGGACCGGCACAGGGCATGCATGGCGCCACCTTCGTCGTGGATGCAGCATTTTTCACAAAGGACGTGGACGATGACGGTCTTGCAGTGGACATAGGCGCAGCGACGAGTGTTCTCTCAGAAACGCTGAAGCCCTTGAATTACCAAAACCTTGATGAGCTTGACATCTTCAAAGGTAAGGTCAGCACAACTGAAGTCATCGCAAAACACATTTTCGATCAATTGGCGGAAGCCGTTGCCACCAAGCGCCTTGGCCCGGGCAGCCACCGGATCTGCCGCATCCGGGTGCTGCTTCATGAATCGCATGCCGCGCGCGGCTGGTACGAGGCCGACCTTTGACATCAATGCTGGCCTTTGCCTACCCCGGTGATCTCGCGCTCAAAACCGGAGGCTACGGCTACGATCGCGAAATCATTTCCGGTCTCAAGCAGTTGGGGTGGACTGTCGACCTCATTCCTCTCGGAGAGGGTTTCCCCTCTCCGTCATCAAACGTTCTGAGGGAGGCTGAAAGGCGGCTTTCCGCGCTGCCCGACGGCACGCTTTTGGTGATAGACGGGCTTGCTTTTGGCGTCATGGATGAATGGGCAAAGCGGGAGGAAAAACGCCTCAAGATCGTCGCGCTCGTTCATCATCCCTTGGCGCTCGAGACTGGCGTCAGCGAGAACGATCAAATGCACTTGCGCCGTACGGAAACAAACGCGCTTGCAAGAACGCGGCACGTTGTCGTCACCTCACCGATGACGGCGCGCGAATTGACCGAGAACTTTGGTGTGCCGGAATCCAAGCTTAGCGTCGCTATACCCGGCACAGCAAAGCCACCACCGCGAAATAAGATACCCAACGAGCCCCCCCAGATCCTCACCGTCGGTTCCCTGACGAGACGAAAAGGGCATGATGTCCTGATCGCATCGCTCGCGACGATCGTCGATCTTTCATGGCAAGCCACAATCATCGGCAGCCCCTATCTAGACCCGTCCGTCGCCTTGGCTCTTGAGAAGCAGGTGAAAGCTCTTGGCCTTAGCGACCGCATCACGCTTGCGGGCGAATGCGAGGATCTTTCGGCTGCCTATGCCAGGGCCGACATCTTCGCTCTTGCCAGCCGGTATGAAGGCTACGGCATGGTGTTTGCAGAAGCACTCTCTTACGGATTGCCAATCGTTGCATGTCATTCAGGCGCCGTGCCGGAGGTTGTTCCCACGGATGCCGGATTGCTGGTGCCCGTGGATGACGTCGGGGCTCTGGCGTCCGCGCTCACATCTCTATTGACCGATCCCGAGGAAAGAGCGCGCCGGGCCAAGGCTGCAGCAGCCGCGGGTAAAAAACTTCCGAGCTGGACCGATACGTCCACAATCATTTCCAACAGATTGAAAGATTTGATATGAGCGGCTTTGACAAGGAATGGCTTCGCCTTCGGGAACCGGCAGATCGTGCGGCACGATCATCCTCTCTTGTTGACACAGTGAAAGCGTACATAGGATCCCACTCCCAGCATGTCGTCATGGATATAGGCTGCGGCACCGGATCGACTTTCCGGACCCTCTCGCCGCTTATCACCGATGTGGAGTGGAAGCTCCTCGATTATGAGACTGTGTTGCTTGACGAAGCGAAACGCCAGATCGGATCGCGGGACGACGTCTCGTTTCATTGCGCCGATCTTAACACGCTGGACGAGACTTTGCTCGACGATGTCGCGGTGGTTACCGCTTCTGCCCTCTTTGATCTTTGTTCCGAGGATTTCTGTCGCCGGTTTGTCGAGCGATTGGCACGCAAAAAGATTGGGCTTTATGCGGCTCTCAACTACGACGGCGTCATGGAATGGTCGATCAAGCACCCTCTGGATAGTGCCGTCGCGGCCGATTTCAACGCGCATCAGCGCACGGACAAGGGCTTCGGGCCTGCTCTGGGACCGGACGCCTCGGATCATCTGTCGGGCTTGTGCAAAGATGCAGGGTTCTCCGTCGAGACGGCATCCAGCCCGTGGGAACTTGGACCGGAATCCGATGCGCTTCAGATTGAGTTTCTTGCGGGTCTTGCCACACCTATCCACGAGATCGGAAACATCGACCCCGCAGAATTCAAGCAATGGCTCGACTTTCGACTGTCACGCGTTGGCGTAGATGGAAGCCGGTGCATCGTCGGCCATACGGATTTCCTGGCCCTTCCAAACGCTTGAATCTGCCTGCGCCTTCAGGCAGCAGTCGAAAAGCACGTCGCTCCCAAGGCCGTAAATATCGGCCTGAGGGCGGTGAGCGTTGCAAAGCTGCGCGATTGGCGGAAGCGAAATACCGCACGGACCCGAACCAATGATCAGCGGCGCAATCGCGACATGCAGGCGGTCGACCAGTCCCGCATCAATGAAGCGGGCGATTGTGCGCGCGCCGCCTTCGACAAGAATGCGCTTGAGGCCGCGCTCTGCAAGACAATCAAGAATGTCCCGCGGATCAAGACCGCGGCCACTGCGCTGCAGCTTCACCACCTCAGCACGATAGGATGAGGCAGGGGCGTCATGCCCTTGAATGACGATCACCGGGGCACCGTGATCGTTGAACAGTCCTTCCCTCCCCGTCAGTTCGCCCTTGCAATCGATGATGACACGCGTTGGGCTTGGTCCCCTGACTTCGCGTACCGAGAGCCGAGGATTGTCGTTCTGCACCGTGCCAACCCCGACGATGACCGCATCAACAAGCGCGCGGCACCGATGCAGATGCGCCAAACCATCGGGTCCGGAAATGTCGCGGGCATCACCTGTCGGCGTTGCGACGCGCCCATCGAGCGACTGACCGACCTGCGCGATCACAAAACCGTCCCTTCCTGCTGCAATTGGACCATAGAGCATCAGCGCCGGGTCGGCTTCCTTACGGCGGAACGTGTCCTTTCCGTCGCGGATAGAGAGCAGTTTCGTCCAGAGCCTGTCGGTCATGTGAAGGTTGCGCATCGACGTCCCTTTAAAGAATGCGGTAAAGCGTGGCGTCCCGGCGGATCAAGTGGTGAAAGATCACAGCCAGCATATGTAACGCGAACAAGGCCAAAATGATCCATGCGCTCCACTCATGGATCGTCGAAAATGTCGGAGCAATGTCCGGCGACTTGCCGATTGGGCTCCATATAGGCAGCAGACCGAACCACTGCAGCGGAAAGCCGTGAGCATTCGTTGCCAGAAAACCCGATACCGGCATGATGATGAGGAAGAGGTAGAGCAATCCGTGGACCATATGCGCAGCAATGCGCTCGACAGCCGGTGCGGTGCTACGAGGCGCAGGTGTAAAAAGACGCACGCCCACTCTCAACAGCATGATCCAAAGGATCAGAAAGCCAAGACTTTCATGGACCAGATAAAAGTCGAGCTTCACGTCATCCTTGACGAAATCGAGCATCAAGCCCAGTGGCCATGTCAGGAAAACCAGGATTGCCACGATCCAATGCAGCATCCTTGACGCCGGGCTGTATTTCGGGACGTCTCGTGCGGGGTGATCCATCATTTCGTACTCCGATAAATTTCGAAATTATGAAGACTAGAAAGGCACGAGAGAATGACGTCCGCAATTATAAAGCGTTCCCGTCGACACTTAAAGCGCCGTGCGTCTGGATGGACGCAGGAAGCGCAATCCGCCTTGAAGAGGTTACACAGCGTACTTGTTTGAAAATCTATTGCGGTTTCAAGGAGGATGCTATCGGCTCGATGATATGAGCGGAGGGACGGACAAATGTTTTTCGTCCCCTCTTCCAGCCTGCCAGCGAGGGTGCTGAAGAGCGGATGGCATGACGCGGCTCCGTTGCGTCGAGAACAACGATATCGGCTGGCGCTCCGACATCAAGTCGATGATCGGAGCCCATAATGGCAGCGGCTCGCTCGCCGACCATCGCAAACACATGATCAATGTCGCTATCACGCGAAAGCTGCGCAACATTTGCGTAAAGATTTGCCATCCGCATCAATGACGCATCTCCGAAAGGAGTAAACGGATTGAGCACATTGTTGGTGGCAATGGCCGTCAGAACGCCATCCGTGGATAGAAGATGGGCGGGGGCGATGCCGCGGGGAATATTCGCGGTATGACTGCGCCCCATAAGAAAGAGATCGGTGGCCGGCAGAACGACCAGAGCAATACCAGCCTCGGCTATCTTACGCCCGATCCGGGAACGATCCTCCAGGCTCAGAGCGGATAGGTTCGTTACATGGCCAATCGTGACCCTGCCCCCATAGGCATTCGCCTTGGTCGCTTCGATTACTGCCGGCAGATCGGTTCTGGCAGGGTCGAGACTGAAGTCCAAATGGAAATCGACGTCGACATCATGCTTCCTTGCCAGAGCGAAAATACGACGCACATGCTCCTCAGGACGAGGATCGGTATAAGGGCATCCGCCGATCAAGTCCGCACCGGCGCTCAAGGCCTCGTCGAGCATCTCTTCCGTTTCTGGCTCCTGCGTCAGTCCCTCCTGAACGAAAGCGCAGATCTGGATATCGATCGCGAAGGAAAATAGCGCGCGCACCCGCTTGATCGCTTCGAATGAGCGCATGCCTGCGCGTGGATCGATCTCGACGAAAGTTCGCATGCGCGTCGTGCCATGCATGATGGCTTGGCGCACGACGGCGCTTGCCCGCTGATAGACGTCCGCTTCGGAAAAATTTGACTTGGCCTTTGCCGTCTCGCGAACAGCTTCTTCAAGCGTGCCTTCGCAGATTGAGCACCGCTCCAGAATACAGGCCTTGTCCAAATGAACATGACTGTCGGCAAAACCAGGAAAGGCGAACCTGCCGTCAAAGTCTTCTTCTTCCACAGCCTCACATCGAATACCGGAGCGGATATCGACAATCAGCCCATCGCGGATCGCGATATCGACCACATCGGGCCGGGTTGCGATGCGAAGGTTTCGAAGAATAAAATCGGCTCGCATGTTTACCTCATACTCCCACAGCACAACCGTCACTGCGAGGGTCGTGCGCACCTTCGATCACGCCATCACGGCCAATGCTGATGATACCGGCCTGCCCGGCCAGAGCACTGAGTTCTGGAATGGCAACGACCCCGTGGCCGTAAGAACCGAGAGTATGGAGGACCTCGACACCAGCAGATTGTTCGATCTTGAGATTGTCGCGACTATCCGAGAAGGTACGACCCAAAAGAAAGCGTGGAGCGGAAAGCGCTTCAAAAGGACTGAAGCCGTGGTCGATCAATCGGCTCAGAAGAAGGGTCAGTGTTTGCGGCTGACCGTCGGCACCTTGCGTGCCATAAAGAATGGCCGGCTTTCCCTCACGCAACGCAATGCCGGGATTGAGCGTGTAAAAGGGACGCTTGCCAGGCGCGATCGCATTGATACTGGCCGGATCGGCACTGAAGGCAGCGCCGCGATTTTGCCACAGGATGCCTGTGTCTTCCAGCAGAACGCCGCTGCCCCAGTCATAATAGGTGCTTTGCAACACGCTGGCGGACCGGCCTTTCGCATCGGTCGCGGCCAGAAATACGGTATCGCCATGACGGAATGGTTGAGGCCAAGGCAAGGCGACATTTCGATCGATCTTTTCCGCCTTTGCGGCCAGAAAATCTTTCGCCAGCCAGGCTGCGCAATCCTGAACGACATGATCGGGATCGGCGATGCCCCCACGCTCTAGAAAGGCCTGTTTTATCGCCTCAGCGCAAAGATGGTAAAAATCAGGGGAATTCGGACTGACATCCTGCATCGCGAAATTGGAAAGAATGCCCATGATCGAGAGCGTCGTGACGCCTTGGCTGGGCGGCGGCGGCGCCAGAAGTTCGACATCGCGGTAGATGAGCGACAAGGGCTCGGCCATTCTGGCATGCGTCCTCTCCAGATCGCGTTTGCGGATCGGACTGCCAGCCGCCTCAAGGCCTGCCGCCATCCGTTGAGCAAGATCACCCTCGTAAAATGCACGATGCCCGTGAAGGGTAATCTCTTTCAGCACACCGGCTAATTGCGGTTGACGCTGAATACCTCTCTTGACGAAGAAGCTTGCTACCCCGGGCCATGCCTCGATCTCGCCTTCGCGAAACGCGTGCCAGTGCGCCTGGGATTGGCTGACAGGAAAGCCGCCGCTTGCAAATTCTATCGCATCGCCCAGTAGGCTGGAGAAGCTTTCGCGACCTTGCCAATGGATGCAGGAATAATTCAACGCCTCGCCCCAACTATCGACGAGTGCGGCCGTGGTGAGTGCCGAGAGAGGACCTCTCGTCGGGATCGCATCGAGCTTTGGCAGGCTTTCGGCAGCCTGTCCGATACCCATGATCGCCTGACGGCGGCCTTCGGTATCTGCGACGATCCAGATCGCATCTCCGCCGAGCCCGCAAAAATGGGGATAAAGAACCGTGAGCGCTGCGCCTGCTGCGATAACGGCCTCTATTGCCGTGCCGCCGCGTTTCAGTACCTTTGCACCGGCTTCGCTTGCTGCGCGATGGGGCGTCGTGACCATGCCTTGGCGGGATTTGGCCGTATGAGCGGCCTCACGCGAATGGAAATCATAAGCCGCCATCTGATCGCCTACTCGGAGGCCGAAATGTAACGGCTGAGGATTTCGCCGATGTCCGGACCGTCATCCTCGTCATCTGCCTTGGCGCGTTCTTCAACCGCATGCAGATGGTGATCCATGATGTGGGTCGCCGCCTCGACGTCGAGCTTTTTCAATGCCTCGATCAATTGAATATGCTCATCGATACCGCATTCTGCCGAATGCGGCCTGCCAAAGCGCGCGAGGATCAGCGACGACCGTGAGACGACCTGAATGATGAATTCTATCAGCAGTTTGGAGCCTGTCAGCTCCGCCAGCAGGATGTGAAACTCGCCAGCAAGCCGGATGGAACGCGGCGACGATGCGCGCAAAGCGCGCTCCTCTTCCCGCACGTGACTGACCAGAGCATCGATACCGTCCTTTGGCATGCGCTTGCACAGTCGGTCGATCACCTCCCGCTCCAGGCAGCGGCGAAGGGCGAAGACCTCTACGGCCTCTTCGAGTGTCGGCATAGCAACGGCAGCACCACGATTCGGCTTGATCTCCACAAGACCGTCGGATGAAAGCCGCACCAAGGCATTGCGAGCACTTGTCCGACTGACGCCAAACGTATCGCCGATCGAATCTTCGGGGAGCTTTGTGCCGGGCTTCAGCGCCTGCTCAAGGATGGCGCGACGCAGCGAAGCATATATCGCGTCGCTTCTGGTCAGATTGGTGGACATCGCATCAAATCTCGTTCGTATACACTTGACGCGTGTATCGCACAAATTTTGTATCTAATCTAGCGGATTTTATTGCATACAATTTTTGGCTTGAAATTGCATACGAGTTCTCCTAGCTTCTGATCCAAGCCACATAGAATGGCGCTACAGACCAGCGGAACCGAGTATGGCACCGTTGCCGCAACACAAATTGCATGCAGTTCATACCGCAATTGAATGCAAAATGTATCCAATAAAAGGGGACCACAATGTTAAGCAAACGCATACTACTGGGCACGAGCCTGGCACTTTTAACTCTCGCCGTGCCAGCCATGGCAAACACACTGAAGTGGGGTGCTTCGCGCGATATCAGTTCGCTCGATCCGTATTCTTATGGCGACAGCTTTGCGCTTGGCGTTCTTAACCACGCCTATGAAGGTCTGATGCGCTATGATCGCAATCTGAAGCTCGAGCCGGCGCTCGCCACATCCTACGAAATCATTTCGCCTACGACATGGCGTTTCAAGCTCCGCGAAGGCGTGAAATTCCACAATGGTGCCGACTTTACTGCGGACGACGTCCAGGCATCGCTCATGCGCGCGACCGATGCAAAGTCACCGCTGCGTGGCAATATCCCGGCCTATAAGGGCTCGCGCGTCATCGACGCTCACACGATCGAAATCGATGTCACCGCGAACTATCCGCTACTTTTGAACGACCTGACGACCATCTATATCTTCAATGCCAAGTGGCTGAAGGACAACAAGGCGGAAGCGCCGACGGATGTTGGCTCCGGCACCGAAGGCTATGCGACCTATAATGAAAATGGCACCGGTCCATTCAAGGTCGAAAGCCGTCAGCCTGACGCCAAGACGGTATTCGTCAAATATGATGGCTGGTGGGACAAGCCTCAACACAATATCGATCGCATCGAACTGACACCGATTGCCTCCAGTGCTACCCGCGTTGCCGCGCTTCTCTCCGGCGATATCGACTTCACCGACCAGGCCCCGGTTCAGGATTTGCCGCGCCTGGAAGCAGCCGCCTCTCAGGTGAAGCTTCTGGAAGGCACCGATCTACGCACCGTCATGATCGGCTTCAGCCAGCGTGACACGCTGCTTTCCGGCGCACCGAACCCGATGAAGGATCTGCGTGTCCGCCAGGCCATGCAGCTCGCAATCGATCTGGACCTCCTTCAGAAGCGCGTCATGCGCGGCAAGTCCCGCAATGCCGGCACGCTGGTCGCTCCACAGATTCCCGGTTACGACGCCGCTCTCGATACGCCGGTCAAGGCCGATCCGGAGAAGGCCAAGTCCCTCCTTAAGGAAGCAGGCGCTGAAGGCTTCGAGTTCGACTTCAACTGCTCCGACACTCTGGTGAATGAAGAGCAGGTCTGCCAGGCGGTCGCCTCCATGTGGTCGCGCATTGGCCTCAAGCCAAAGATCGACCAGGGGCCTCGCGCCGTGCAGACACCGAAGCGGTCGGGAGGAAAGGTCGATGTCTATACACTCGGCTGGGCAACTCTGCCGATGCTCGATACCTACAGCCTGACCTCACAGGTTCTTCACACCAAGGAAGGATCATTTGGCATCTTCAACTGGGGTGGGTGGTCCGACAAGGAATTTGACAAGGTGACGGAAGCCTCGGCGGTAGAGCTCGACCGGACCAAGCGGCTGGCGCTTTCGGCAGATGCCCTGAAGATCGCAAAGGAACACGCGCTGATGATCCCGCTGCACCAGCAGCCGCTTGCCTGGGCCACCAGCGCGAAAGTCAATGATTTCCCGCTCTTTTCCGACAACCTTCCACGCCTTTGGCTGGTGAAAATGTAACAGCGGATGACCCTCGCTGCACAAAACTGCTGCGAGGGTCGACTTCTCTTTTTCGGACAAAGGACAGGGTGTCATGCTCGCCTTCCTCATCAAGCGGATCGGCAACGCCGTTCTCGTGATGCTCACGGTTGCCTTCTTCGCCTTCCTGATCTTCCGTTTCCTCGGCGATCCGGTGGAGATCATGGTCAATGAAAGCGCCACCCAGGTCGAACGCGACGAATTGCGCACACGCCTTGGCCTGAACGACGGATTCCTCGTTCAATATGCCCGCTTCGTCACCAATGCCGCACAGGGCGAATTCGGATTGTCCTGGCGCAATCAGCAATCCGTCCTGACGCTGATTGCGGAGCGGTTTCCGGCGACCTTCGAACTGGTGATCATCGCTACCATCCTGTCGCTTGCCATCGGCATACCGCTCGGCGTCTTCACCGCAATCGGGCGTGGACGCTGGTGGGCGGAGACCTTGCAGTTTTCCTCCATTGTCGGCGTCTCCCTCCCGAGCTTCCTCGTCGGCATCCTGCTGATCCTCACCTTTTCCGTCACACTCGGTTGGCTGCCGGGCTACGGGCGCGGCGAGGTCGTTCGCATCGGCTGGTGGTCCACCGGGCTTCTCACTCCATCCGGCCGTGCGGCCATCGTCTTGCCGGCGCTGTCGCTGTCGCTCTTCCAGATCACGCTGGTGATGCGGCTGGTGCGCGCCGAAATGCTCGAGACGCTCAGAACCGATTTCATCAAATTCGCCCGCGCACGCGGCGTCAAAAGACGCGCTCTGTGGTTTCGCCACGCGCTGAAGAACTGTCTCATGCCTGTCGTGACACTCACCGCCATGCAGGTCGGCAATCTCATCGCCTTCGCGCTGGTGACCGAAACGGTTTTCCAGTGGCCGGGAATGGGCATGCTCTTCATGCAGGCCGTGACCTTTGTCGATATCCCTGTCATGGCCGCCTATCTCTGCATCGTATCCTTCATCTTCGTCACGCTGAACACCCTGGTCGACATCGCTTACGCCGTCATCGACCCGCGGCTGCGTGCAGCGTGAATAGGAGACTGTCATGACCGCTATCGAACAGACCACACCAGCACCTCGGCCATCCCGACTGTCGAAAATCCTGCAATCGGATCTCTGGTGGAGCTTCAGGCACCACCCTTCGGCCATTGCCGCAGCCATACTGCTTCTGATCTTGATCGGCTCGGCCTTCTTCTCGCCGCTCATCACCGTGCAGAACCCCTACGATCTCGCGTCCCTCGATCTTCTGAACGCTGAAATCCCACCGATCTGGATGCCGGAAGGCCAGTGGCCCTTCATTCTCGGGACCGATGTTCAGGGCCGCGATGTGCTCTCAGCCATCCTCTATGGCTCACGTGCCTCGATCATCATCGGCGCAAGCTCGGTTTTCGTATCGCTAATCATCGGCACGATGCTTGGCTTGGTCGCCGGTTACCATGGCAAATGGGCCGATGGCCTGCTGATGCGCACGGGCGATGTTCTTCTCTCCATGCCGACCATGCTGATCGCCATCCTCGTATCGGCACTGGCGAGACAGGCACTGCCGCCGTCGCTTCGGGAAGCGGGCGCTTCCGGCGTCATCGTCCTTGCCATATCGCTATCGGCCTGGGTGCAATATGCCCGCACCGTGCGCGCCCAGACCATGGTGGAGCGCAATAAGGAATATGTTCAGGCCGCCCGGCTGATCCGCCTTTCGAAATGGAAGATCATGCTGAAACATATTCTTCCCAACACCACCACGCCGCTCCTCGTCACCGCAACGCTGAATTTCGGTCTCGGCATTCTCATCGAGGCGACGCTTTCTTTTCTTGGCGTCGGCATGCCGCCCGAGCAACCATCGCTCGGCACGCTGATCCGCATCGGCAACCAGTACCTCTTCTCTGGCCTCTGGTGGATCGTGCTCTTTCCGGGCCTGCAACTCTGCCTGCTCGTCGTATCGATCAATGTGCTCGGCGACTGGCTGCGCGACGCCCTCAATCCCAAACTGCGCTGAAACCCTTCGGAGACAATGTCCATGAGCGACCTTTTGATCAAGAACACAAGACCGATGGGTGGCGCGACCGCCGATATTCTGATCCGTAACGGCCGGATTGCCGACATCGGTCAGGATCTCGCAGCCACAGACTTAACCGTCGAGGACGCCGGCGGACGTATTACAATCCCGGGTCTCGTCGATGCCCACACCCATCTCGACAAGTCGCTGCTGGGCTACCCTTGGTATGTCAACGAAGTCGGCCCACGCCTGATCGACAAGATCGATAATGAGCGCAAGGTGAAACGCGACTATGGGTTGGACGCCCATATCCAGTCCATGCGCCAGGCGCTGCAATCGGTCGGCTATGGCACGACCCTGATCCGCACCCATGTCGACATAGACACAGACCAGGGGCTGATCGCGCTGGAAGGCGTGATGGAGACCCGCCGCCAGCTGGATGGCATCGTCGAAATCGAGATCGTCGCCTTTCCGCAATCGGGCCTGATGCGCCGCCCCGGAACGGCGGAACTGCTCGATGCCGGCATGGCGATGGGCGCCGATCTCGTTGGCGGTCTGGACCCCTGCGGCATGGATCGTGATCCGAAAGCACATCTCGACACGATTTTCGCCATTGCCGAGAAACACGGCAAGGGCATCGATATCCATCTGCACGAGAGCGGCGAGCTCGGTGCCTTTTCCATGGAGTTGATCTTCGAGCGCACCCGTGCGCTCGGCATGCAAGGCAAGGTCGCCGTCAGCCACGCCTTTTGCCTCGGCCATCCCGACTGGAACATGACGCAGGCGCTGATCGACACCTGCGCCGAACTCGACGTGCCGATCCTGACCACCGCCCCACCGTCTCGTGAAGTGCCGTCTCTGCGCCGTCTGCGCACCGCCGGTGTGCGCTTCGGTGCGGGCGTCGATGGCTTTCGCGATACCTGGGGACCCTATGGCAATGGCGACATGCTGGAGCGGAGCATGCTGCTTGGCATGAAGAACAATCTTCGCCGCGATGACGAACTGCTTTGGGCGCTGGATGTCTGCACCACGGGCGGCGCGAAATCCATGGATCGCGAGGCGCATTCTCTCGAAATCGGCGGGCGTGGCGATGTCGTCATCGTCGAAGGGGAAACCGTCGGCGAGGCCATTGTCACGCATCAACCCCGCAAGCTCGTGGTCACCGCGGGCAATGTCGTTGCGCGTGATGGCAAGAGCCTGAAGGAACGCCCATGACCGCGCCTTCATCCCGGTCGATGCTTCCGCTCGGCAAGAGACCGCCGGGTCGCTGGGCGCTCAAAGCCCGCTTCGTCGTCGCCGATCTGCCGGAAGGGCGACGCCTCGTTCCCGATGGCGAAGTCGTCATCGAAAACGACAAAATCCTCTGGGTCGGTCGCGATTTCGAAGGCGAGGTTTCCGCCCGCTACGACATGGGCGACGCCCTGATCGGTCCAGGCTTTGTCGATCTGGACGCGCTCTCCGATCTCGATACGACCGTGCTTGCCATGGACAACCAGCCCGGCTGGAAGAAGGGCCGCGTCTGGGCCGCGGACTACGCACCCCGCGCCTACGAGATGTACAGCCAGGACGAACTCGCCTTCCAGAAACGCTACGCCTTTGCGCAGCTTCTCCTGAACGGCATCACCTCGGCACTGCCAATCGCCTCGCTCTTCTATCGCACCTGGGGCGAGACGGTGGCGGAATTCGAAGCGGCAGCGGTGGCTGCCGAAGAGCTCGGCATCCGCGTCTGGCTCGGTCCTGCCTATCGCAGCGGTGGCGTCATTCTCGATGAGCGCGGTGCGATGAAGCCGGTCTTCGATGAAGAGCGCGGCTTGTCAGAATTGGCCGAGGCCGCAGCCTTTGCCAAGCGCGTTCACGGCAGCGCCAACGGCCTGATATCCGGCATGTTCGCTCCGGACCGCGTCGAGACCTGCACGGAAACGCTGCTTCGCCGTACCTTCGCCCATGCCGATAATATGGACATGCCCGTTCGCCTGCACATGGCACAGGGCGAGATGGAATTGCAGACCATGCGCCGCCTGCATGGTGTTACGGCACCGGAATGGCTGGACCGGCTTGGCGCTCTATCCCCCCGCCTGATCGCCCCGCATGCGACCGTCGCGACGGAGGACGACCTTGCGCGCTACGCCTCCCATGGCGTGACCGTCGCCCACTGCCCGCTCGTTTCCGCTCGCCACGGATCGGCACTCAAATGCTTCTCCCGCCTGAAGGCAATGGGCATCCGCATCGGCATGGGGACGGACACTGCCCCTGCGGACATGGTTCTCAACATGTCGGTCGGCCTGATGATGAACCGGCTGGCCGAAGGCCGTGGTGACGCCGGATCGTCTGCCGATGTCTACGATGCCGCGACGATTGCCGGTGCAGATGCGCTGAAACGCCAGGATTTAGGGCGTATCGCGTCCGGCGCAAAGGCCGATATCGCAGTCTTCGACATGGCCGACAGCATGATCGCGCCACGGATCGACCCCATCCAGACCCTCGTCTATGGCGCAACCGGTCGCGTCACCCGCGCCACGATTGTCGATGGCCGTATTTCGATGCGCGACGGAGAGGTCGCGGGCATCGACCTCACCGCCGCCAGAGGCCAGGCACAGCGCCAGTTCGACGGTCTCGTCGCCAAATACCCGGACCGAACGTTCCAGCATCCGCCGGTCGAGGAAATTTTTCCGCCAAGCTATCCGCTCACGCATCACTCCAGCGAGGTGTCGCGATGACCTCCGCCAACCAGACATCGGCAGCAATCCCGGCCCTCGAAGTCAAAGGCCTATCCGTCGAGTTCCCCACCCGCAAAGGCATCCTGACCGCCCTCTCCGATGTGTCTCTCACCGTCGAGCGCGGCGAAATTCTGGGTGTCGTCGGCGAGTCCGGCGCGGGCAAGTCGATGACGGGCATGGCGGTGCTTGGCCTGCTCGAACCGCCAGGCCGGATCTCCGCCGGCGAAATCCGCATCGGCGGCACGCGGACCGATAATCTCAGCGAGCTGGAGATGAGCACGGTTCGTGGCCGCATGGTCGGCGCGATCTTTCAAGATCCGCTCACCTCGCTCAATCCGCTCTTTTCGGTTGGGCAGCAATTGGCTGAAACGATCCGCCTGCACTCGGATCGCAGCCGTGCCGAAGCACGCACCCACGCCATCGGCCTGTTGAAACAGGTCGGCATACCCGGAGCGGATGAGCGCATCGACCATTATCCGCACCAGTTTTCCGGCGGCATGCGGCAGCGCGTCGTCATCGCTCTCGCGCTAGCGGGCGATCCGCAACTGATCATCGCCGACGAGCCGACCACCGCGCTTGATGTCTCTATTCAGGCGCAGATCACCACGCTGCTGCGCAAGCTCTGCCGCGAAAAGGGCGCAGGCGTCATGCTCGTCACCCATGATATGGGCGTGATTGCCGAAACCGCCGATCGCGTCGCCGTCATGTATGCCGGCCGGGTGATCGAGGTCGGCCCGGTCGACGAGGTGCTGCGCAACCCGAAGCACCCTTACACGCGCGGCTTGATGGGCTCGATTCCAGCGCTTGGCGCTCGCGTCGAACGACTGACCCAGATCGATGGCGCCATGCCGAGGCTGAACGCCATTCCACAGGGCTGCGCGTTCAATCCGCGCTGCCCGGATGTCGGCCCCCGCTGTCGGCAGATGAAACCCGCGCTGGTACGCAATGATCACGGCAGCGTCGCCTGCCTCGTTCACGATGGAGGTGTTGCATGAGAAGCCCTGACAATGCGCTGGAAGTGGACCAACTGACGCGGGTCTTCGATGTCTCCGCTCCCTGGCTGAACCGTGTCATCGACCGCAAGCCGAAGCGTTATCTGCGTGCCGTCCAGGACGTCACATTCACGGTGCAGAAGGGCAAGTGCCTCGCGCTCGTCGGGGAATCCGGCTGCGGTAAATCCACCGTCGCCCGGCTGGTAACGGGTCTCTATGATCCGAGCGAAGGCGCCATCGTCTTCGCGCCTGCCGAAAAGGGCGCGAACCGCGGCAAGCCACTCGAAGCCCAGATGATCTTCCAGGACCCGCATGCCAGCCTCAACCCGCGCTGGCGGGTTGGCAATATCATCGCCGAGCCAATCCAGGTCTTTGGCCTGCGGCAAGGCAAAGACGCAATCGATGCGCGCGTGGCGGAATTGCTCCGCACCGTCGGCCTTTCCCCGGACGATGCCGGGCGGTTTCCGCATGAGTTTTCCGGAGGACAGCGCCAGCGCATCTCGATTGCCAGAGCACTTGCCAGCGAGCCGGAATTCCTCGTCTGCGACGAACCGACCTCGGCCCTCGATGTCTCGGTTCAGGCGCAAATCCTCAATCTGATGCGCAGATTGCAGGATGAGCTTGGCCTGACCTACCTCTTCATCAGCCACAATCTCGCGGTGGTCCGGCATATGGCCGATCGCATCGCAGTCATGTATCTCGGCAGGATTGTCGAGGAAGCGGAAACCGAGGCGCTCTTCGCCAATCCGCAACACCCTTACACACGGCTTCTGCTGCAAACGATCCCAGATGTTGCAGCCCCCAACAGAGACCGTGCGCTGATGGGCGGCGAACCACCAAGCCCGCTCGATCCGCCGAAGGGCTGCGCCTTCCATCCGCGCTGCCCCATCGCAACCGAACTTTGCAGCCAAGTTGCGCCAGAGGTTCGAACACGAGAGGGCGGCGGCAAGGTCGCCTGCCATCTGGCCCCACATTAAACGAACGTCG
Organism: Rhizobium sp. 22-785-1; assembly: GCF_053521965.1. NCBI lineage: Bacteria > Pseudomonadati > Pseudomonadota > Alphaproteobacteria > Hyphomicrobiales > Rhizobiaceae > Rhizobium > Rhizobium sp. 22-785-1. The sequence continues at coordinate 193,657 of NZ_JBNWDI010000006.1, forward strand.
TGATGCGTCTGCGAAAGCGCTGATGCCGGATGATAAAATATATGGAAAGGAAACCCCGATGACCAAAACTGTTTTCACCAATGCCAAGCTGGCGGATGGATCGCTGCGCGACATTCATGTGGAAAATGGCCGGATCACGGCCATCGACACGGCCGGAGAAGCAGCGTCTTCGGCAACGACCATCGACCTTTCCGGCGATCTGATACTGCCGGGCTTCGTTGAAGGGCATATCCATCTCGACACCAGCTTTTATGGCGGCAAATGGGTGCCGCATCGCCCCTGCACCAACGGCTTCGATGTCCATGAGCGCGTCGCATTCCAGGCCGAGAACATGGCGAAGGCCGAGCCGATGTCCGAGCGCGCGCGCAATCAGCTGGACTTGTGCATTTCCAAAGGCACGACACAGATGCGCAGCCATGTGATGGTCGATGGCTCTGTCGGACTGACATCTCTGGAGACTATCCTGGCTGTCCGTGAGGAATATCGGGATATGATCGATATCCAGCTTGTCGCCTTTCCACAAAGCGGCATCCTGAAAAGTCCGGGAACGCCCGAGCTTCTCGACGCCGCCATCGGGCTTGGCGCGGACCTCGTCGGCGGTCTCGATCCGGCAAGCTTCGATCGCGACGTCAACGGTCACCTCGATGTGGTCTTCGGCGTTGCCGAAAAGCATGGCGTCGATATCGATATCCATTTGCATGATGCGGGCTCGATGGGCGCTTTCACCATTGAAGAGATTTGCGACCGGACTGTTGCGCTTGGCATGCAGGGACATGTCGCCGTCAGTCATGCTTATGGGCTTGGAGATCTTGCCCCGGATGCGGCCAAGAAGATCGCAGCCAGGATCGCCAAAAGCGGCGTTTCGATCATGACCAATGCGCCCGGCAACCATAATTTTCCGCCGGTCGCGTTGCTCCGCCGCGAAGGCGTCACTGTTTTCAGCGGCAGCGATAATATCCGCGATTCCTGGTGGCCCTATGGCGATGGCGACATGCTGCATCGCGCCGAGATCATCGGCTACAGATCGGGTTTCTATACCGACGACGAACTCTGCGCAGCTTTCGACGTCGTTACGGCTGCGGGCGCAAAAGCCCTGCGGCTCGAAGGTTACGGAATCGAGATCGGCGCGAAGGCCGATTTCGTATCCCTGGCGGCTGAGCACGTTCCCGAGGCCGTAATTGCCTTTCCGACACGCCACAAAGTTTACAAGGAAGGGCGTCTTGTTGCTGAAAACGGTCGGGTGAAGCGCTGACCACCCCAGCCATCGCAAAAAGGCCGCCCAATATCTTGGGCGACCATTGTCAAACCTGCTGTGATCTTGAAACCATCAGCGTTATTTACCGCTTTATGGCCTGCGCGGGCCACCTTCTGGACCGCGAGGGCCACCTTCCGGTCCGCGTGGCGGCTTGCCGGCCGGGCCGAGTTGATCGGTCTTGCCATCCTCATGGACGATATAGCTGCCATGCAGAAAGCCATCGTCGAAGCGGCCCTGAACCGTTACGACTTCATCCTTGTTGACGATGGCGCCGCTGCGTCCTTCCGGCCCGGTTTCCACCAGCGCACGCCCACTATCATCCTGAATGATGAATTTGTTTCCGAATATTTCCACCACTTTGCCCTTGACGCTGGTGAGGCTGTCGTCCGGCATGGCGGATATGGCAACGGGTGCGATGGGCGCAAGCTCTCCCGCCGGTCGCGTCAGCTTCATGGCAGCAGCACCTCCGGCAACGCCCACGGCCAGGATGGCTATGGCGCCAATGGTCAAAGCAGCTGCAGAACGCTTTTTCGGATGCGGGTGGGCATGGCTGAGTTCATCGTGATGCTTGTTTTCGGTTTCAGGTGTAACAGACATTTCTGGTCTCCTTTTTGAGTGGAATGCACCTTTCTACCAAAGCGCCGCCTCCATCACCCTGAACCAACCGGTTCAGCTTGAGTTAAGCGTCAGACCCGTAAATAGCCCGAGCCCACGGAGTAGACATCCCCCATGCGTGTCCTTCTCGTCGAAGACGATGCCGATCTTGCGCACCGGATTGCCAGCAGTCTGAGAGCAGAGAACTTTGTCGTCGATGTCGCTCGAAACGGGGAAGACGGACAGCATGCGGGCCTGACAGAAGCCTTCGATGTCGCGGTCCTTGATCTGGGTCTTCCGAAGATCGACGGTGTGGCAGTTCTTGCCTCCTGGCGTGACGCCGGACGAACGTTGCCTGTCCTTGTCCTGACTGCGAGAGATGGGTGGCCGGACAAGGTCGCAAGCTTCAAGGCAGGGGCCGACGACTTTCTCACCAAACCTTTCAAGGTTGAGGAGCTTGTGCTGCGGCTTCGTGCGCTGGTGCGACGCGCCAACAACCATGCCAGCGCCACAGTCACCTGTGGTTCGATCACCTTCAACGCGCAGCTTGGCACATTCGAAAAAGATGGTGTTCCCCTGAAGCTGACCGCGCTGGAATGGCGCGTGCTCTCCTGCCTTATCTTGCGCAAGGAAATCGTGGTGGACCGAAGCGAGCTGATGGAACGCGTCTATGATGGTGATGCCGAGGTGGATTCGAACTCGATCGAGGTCATAATCGCCAGGCTGCGTCGGAAGATCGGTTCGGATTTTATCGAGACGGTGCGCGGCAGGGGCTACATGATGACGGCCTCATCATCATGAGATTTCCAATTCGCCCAACTTCGATTGCCGGCCGCCTTACAGCCTTTTCCGCAGCGTTCGTGGCGGGTGCCATTCTCGTCGCGGCAGTGATCCTCTGGTTCATCGTCGCCGGCGTCGTGCGCGAACAAATCGATCAGCGGCTGGACACTCAGATCGAAGGTCTGCGCAGCGCGCTGGTCCTCGACCGAACCGGACAGATTGGACTGGCATCTGAACTGGAGGGGCCACCTTTCGATCGGCCCGGCTCCGGATGGTACTGGCAGATCAATTCCGGGGCGTCGACACTCTCATCACGCTCGATCGACCACCACAATCTTAACCCCGGTAGGCGTACCGCAGACTGGCGCGATCTTGCATCGCCAAGACCGAGGCCAGGCGAACTCGAAGATGAGAACGGACGCGGTCTGTATACGCGCACGTTGCTTGCCGCAATCGGCGACAAACAGGTTGAGATCACGGCATCGGCTCCACGATCGGCCTTGACGGATCCGGCATTTCGTTCGCTCATGTGGCTGGTCCCGGCCATGGCGCTTTTGGGCCTCACGCTTCTGATCGGAACCTATTTGCAAGTCCGGTTTGGCCTTAAGCCACTTAAGCGCCTAACCGCAGACGTCGCACAGATATCCGCCGGAAATCGTGCAGCGCTTCCGGCTGCCGATGTCGAGGAACTGAAACCGGTCAGCTCGGAAATCAACCGGCTCATAGCGTTGAACGAACGCAGACTTGAGGATACGCGTGTCCATTTTGCCAATATGGCGCACGGACTAAAAACGCCGGTCGCCAGCCTGACGCTTGGCCTGAACGACGATAACGATCCGAACGGAAGTTTGAGGGATCTGGTCCAGCGCATCGATCGCCGTATCCGCCATCACCTTGCCGACGCGCGCAAATCGGCGATTGGGCAAGTAGCGCAACGAAACGTACCTCTTCGCCCACGTATCGACGACCTCGTTCTCGTTTTGTCGAACATCTACAGAGACAAAAGCGTTTCGGTGCGGTGCAACGTCGAAGATCGGCTGGCTGTTCGCTGCGATCCCGAGGACGTGGACGAGATTCTCGGCAATATCCTGGACAATGCATTCAAGTGGGCATCATCCATGGTTACCCTGTCATCGATAAAGAATGCGGGCTTCGTCGACATCGTCATTGGCGATGACGGTCCAGGCATATCTGACGACAGGATCAAGGAAGCTTTTCAGCCGGGGATGCGCTTGGACGAAAGCGTGAACGGTAGTGGCTTCGGGCTCGGGATCGCAAAGGAACTGACCGAACTCTACGGCGGGAGCGTCACGCTCAAAAATAGCCAAGATGGATTCAAGGCGATCATACGGCTTCCTCTGTCGCACAGCGCCTTTTCATAGGCGAGATCTCCTCCATGCAACCGAACAGAGAAAATCTCGTTGTTGCAATGGATTTGAAGAAGACGTGAAACCGACGGTCCAAACACGGATGGAGAATGCATCAAGCTTCTTCAACAATTACAAAAACGTAATTTGCTCTCAATACCTTAGAGGTGTTGGAATACAAATATTAACAGGACTGGATCAACCCCACCTTTCGAGCGCCAGATAAAACAGTCTTCATTTCGCCGCACATCAAGGCAGCATTGCAATGGCAGATTTTCACCAGAACGCCTCTTCTTCCGTAATATCCGCACATCGACAGATCATGTTGGACACCGCTCCCGGCGCCCCGGGAATAGATGCGCGCTGGACGTCGAGCGCGAAAAACGGAATCGGCACTGCGCTTTCCAAGCATTCGAGAGTATGGTTCACCCTGAGCCACGGCGTGCTTAACGAGATCTACTATCCGCGTGTCGATAGCGCCTGTACGCGTGACTTCGGCTTTGTCGTTACCGGTCAAGACGGTTATTTCTCCGAGGAAAAGCGCGATTGTGTGACGCAGACAAAAACGTCGGCTCCGGGAATTCCAGCCTTTTCGATAACCAACACCGCGCGTGACGGGTCCTACATCATCGAGAAACAGATCGTCTCGGATCCTGGCCGTGCCAGCGTCCTGCAACATATTCGCTTCACCGCTCTGAAAGGCGATATAGCCGACTACACGGTTACGGCACTGCTCGCCCCGCATCTGGTCAATGCCGGACAGTTGAATTCGGCTTGGATCGGTGAGTTCGAAGATAGGCCCGTGTTTTTTGCCACAGGCCGCTCTCGTTACCTCGCGCTGATTTGCGACATCCCATGGCGCGCAAAGAGCGCCGGCTTTGTCGGTGTATCGGACGGTTGGCGGCAGTTGAAAGAGCACGGGCGACTTGCACACCAGTATCAGCGTGCCGATGACGGCAACGTCGCGCTTGCTGGAGAACTGGATTTCACCAGCGATCGCCAGGAGGCAACCCTTGCCATCGGCTTCGGGCAGACCGAATTCGAAGCCGCAGCAGCGGCAGCGGAAAGCCTGAAGAACGGCTTTGAAGGGGCAAGGCAACACTATGTCGCCAACTGGCAGGCATGGCAGGAAAAGCTTTTGCCGCTTGATCGAAAAGACCGAAACGGCGTGAATACCTACCGTGTGTCCACGGCGGTTCTGGCCTCCCATAGAGCGGCCGACCGCCCAGGTGCGGTCGTTGCCAGCCTCTCGATTCCTTGGGGCTTTTCGAAGGGCGATGACGATCTAGGCGGATATCACCTCGTCTGGCCTCGCGATCTGGTGGAGACAGCTGGTGGTTTTCTCGCCGCAGGTGACGCGCACGAAGCAATCGCCATCCTCGATTATCTTCGTCTCGTGCAGCAGCCTTCGGGTCGCTGGCCACAAAACCTGTGGCTTGACGGGAAACCCTATTGGCCAGGGATCCAGATGGATGAGTGTGCCTTTCCGGTCCTGCTCGCAGATATGCTACGCCGTTTCGGACATCTCGATGCCAAGGCGCTGAGACGCTTCATGCCGATGCTGCGCAGCGCTGCAAATTACATCATCACCAACGGCCCCGCTACATGCGAGGACCGCTGGGAAGAGGATGCGGGCTACAGCCCGTTCACGCTGGCGGTTGAAATCTCCGCGTTGCTGGCGGCGGCAGATTTGCTTTCGCTCGAGGGAGATGATGTGGCATCCAACCATCTTCGTGAAACGGCAGACTGCTGGAACGAACAGATCGAGACATGGACATTCGCCGGTGATGAAAATTTCTGCGCATCCGTCGGCGTCTCCGGTCACTATGTCCGCATCGCACCGATTGGCGTCAGCGATGAGGTCAGCGCGTCGGGCAAAATTGAAATCCGCAACCAGACGCCGGATCGGGCCCTGCTACCGGCAGCCGACGTATTGAGCCCAGATGCGCTGGCACTGGTCCGCTTCGGCCTTCGCGCCCCCGATGATCCGCATATACTCGACACCATCAAAGCGATCGATCACAGCCTGCGCGCCGAGCTACCACAAGGCCCTCTTTGGTATCGTTATACGGGCGACGGGTACGGCGAGCATGAAGATGGCGCGCCTTTCGATAGGACGGGCCAAGGGCGGCCATGGCCTCTACTGGCCGGTGAACGCGCCCATTACGAACTGGCGGCGGGCAGGCGCGAAGCGGCTGAAGCCTTGCTGGCAACGCTCGAAAAATCGGCAGGTTCAGGCGGCCTGTTGCCGGAACAAGTATGGGATGGCCGCGATCTCCCAGAAAAGGAGCTATTCCTGGGACGCCCTTCCGGCAGCGCTATGCCTCTGGTTTGGGCCCATTCCGAACACATCAAGCTTCTGCGGTCGTTGAAAGATGGCACAGTTTTCGACATGCCGCCTCAAGGCGTGGAACGCTACATCAAGAACAAAACCGGTTCCGGTCTGCGCATCTGGCGCTTCAACAACCGCCTGTCTTCGATCCCGCTTGGGAAGACGCTCAGGATCGAAACGGAAGCCAAGGCTCTGGTGCATTGGAGCACAGACAACTGGGCGACTGTTTCAGATGCACCGATGGCGCCGTCAGGGCTGTCAACCTACTACGTCGACCTGCCGCTGGGCCACGCGACCGAGGAAACAACGGTCGTCTTCACCTTCTACTGGCCAGATGCCGGTCATTGGGAAAACACCAATTTTGCCGTTCGCGTCATAAATGAATCGAACGCTTCAAACACGCGTTGAAAATGGAGAATGATATGCAGATTGCAATGGTAGGTCTTGGCCGCATGGGGGCCAATATGGTGCGCCGTCTTCTGAAACAGGGCCATGACTGCGTTGTCTTCGACGTCAACGCCGACAATGTGGCTGCTCTGGTGAAGGACGGCGCCAAGGGCGCGTCATCGCCCGACGATCTCATTGCCAAGCTGGAAAAACCACGCGCCGTCTGGCTAATGCTGCCTGCGGCCATTACGCCTAAAATTGCCCGCGAATTTGCCTCCAAGCTCGACAATGGCGACGCGATTATCGATGGCGGCAACTCGCTCTACCATGAGGCGATCAATCTTTCCGCGGAGTTTGCGCCGCTCGGCGTAGACTTCATCGATGTCGGAACCTCGGGCGGCGTCTGGGGTCTGGAGCGCGGCTATTCCCTGATGATCGGTGGCCCGCAGGCCGCCGTGAAAAGGCTAGATCCGATCTTCGCGTCGCTCGCACCCGGTGCCGGCCAGGACATCGCGGAAGACCCAGAGACGGGAACTGCACCGAGAGGCTATCTGCATTGCGGCCCTGCGGGTGCAGGCCATTTCGTCAAGATGGTGCATAATGGCATCGAATATGGGGTCATGGCAGCCTACGCAGAAGGGCTGAACATATTGAAGGCCGCAAATGCGGGTAATAGCGAGAGGGAAGCCGATGCCGAGACGGCACCATTGGCAAACCCGCAATATTACCGTTTTGATGTCGATCTTCCCGCAGTCACCGAGGTTTGGAGACACGGCTCGGTTATTGGCTCCTGGTTGCTGGATCTCACGGCGGAAGCTTTGAAGCAGGACCCGCATCTGGATAACTACGATGGCCGCGTGTCCGACTCCGGCGAAGGCCGATGGACATTGCAGGCAGCCGTCGAAACCGGCGTTCCCGCGCCGGTTTTGGCCTCGGCCCTGTTCGAGCGGTTCTCGTCTCGCGGTGAGGCGCAATTTGCTGGAAAGGTTCTCTCCGCCATGCGCCACGCTTTCGGCGGTCACCTGGAAAAGACCAAGTAAATCGGAAGGAATGCAGCGATGGCACAGCAACGGTCCGACGTTCTGGTGGTGTTCGGCGCGACAGGCGACCTCGCCCACAAGATGATCTTCCCATCGCTTTACGCGATGGTGAAGCGAGGCAACCTCGACACCCCAATCATCGGTGTTGCTTTCGACGACTGGACGCGCGATCAACTGATCGCGCGTGCCAGAGACGCCGTTTCAAAGCATGTGGACGCGATAGACGAGGACGTGTTCAGCAAGATGGCGAACAGGCTCTCGTATGTCTCCGGCGATTACCGCAGCCAGTCGACATTCGACAAGCTGAGAGAGGCATTGGCTGGTCACAAAAATCCACTTTATTATCTCGCAATACCACCCTCTCTATTCGAAACGGTTGCGGATGGTCTGGATAAGGCGGGTATCGCCAAAGATGCGCGGCTTATGGTGGAAAAACCATTCGGGCGCGATCTTGCTTCCGCAAAAACGCTGAACGAAGTGCTGCATAAAGTCTTCGAGGAAGACGCCATTTTTCGCATCGATCATTTCCTCGGTAAGGAAGCGATCCAGAATCTGCTCTATTTTCGCTTTGCCAACAGCTTTCTGGAACCGATCTGGAATCGCGATCACGTCGAGAGCGTGCAGATCACCATGGCCGAAGATTTCGGCATCAAGGGGCGCGGTAAGTTTTATGATGAAGTCGGCTGCATCCGCGACGTGATCCAGAACCATTTGGTCAACGTCCTCTTGCTACTGACCATGGAGCCCCCAGCCTCCGGCGCATCCGACGATCTGGTCGATGAAAAAGTGCAAGTGCTGAAAGCCATGCCGCCTCTTTCGAAGGACGATGTGGTGCGCGGTCAGTTCGAAGGTTATACAGACGAACCTGGAGTGGCGCCCGCCTCAGCCACTGAAACCTTTGCTGCGGTTCGGTTTCGGGTTTCCACCTGGCGCTGGAACGGCGTGCCTTTCTTCATCCGCGCTGGCAAGAACCTGCCAGCCCACGCAACGGAAGTCGTGGTGCGCTTCAAGCGACCGCCCGTGACCCTCTTTGACGAGATCACCGACACTTCTGCCAATTATATTCGCTTCCGGCTTGGGCCGGATATCTCGATCGGCATTGGCGCGCGTCGCAAGGCTGCGGGTGAAAAGATGCGAGGAGAAGCCGTCGAGCTGACCGCAGTGGATGACGGCACCGGTGACATGGCGCCCTATGAACGGTTGATAGGCGACGCCATGGCCGGCGACAGGCAACTCTTCACCCGTCAGGATGCGGCGGAGCTGGCTTGGAAGATTGTAGAGCCTATCCTGGACGAAAAGACTGTTCCACCGACGTACAAACCCGGAACGTGGGGACCGGAGGGCACGGAGACTTTCGCACCGCCTGGAGGCTGGGTGGACCCGGCTTGAGTGATTGGAGAGGAAGTATGACGCAAGATGTTTCAGAACGCAAAGATCGCATTGTCCTTTCCATCGATATCGGTGGCAGCCACGTCAAGATCCTTTCCAGTGAAGGCGGCGAAGAGAAGAAAGCAGTCAGCGGCAAGACCATGACAGCGGCCGACATGGTCGCTGCCGTGAAGGCGATGGCGGACGGCTTGAAATATGACGTTGTCTCTATGGGCTATCCCGGACCGGTCGTGCATGACAAGCCGCTTCGAGAGCCCGTAAACCTGGCTGACGGCTGGGTCGGGTTCGATTATCAGGCCGCCTTTGGCTGTCCCACCCGCATCGTCAACGACGCGCTGATGCAAGCGCTCGGATCCTACGAGGATGGACGCATGCTGTTCCTCGGACTTGGCACCGGGCTTGGCGCAGCAATGATCGTGGAGAACGTTGCGCAACCCATGGAGATCGCTCACCTTCCCTACCGAAAGGGCAAGAGCTACGAGCATTATGTCAGCGAAGCCTATCGCGAGAAGAAAGGTCACAAGAAGTGGCAAACGCGGGTTTTCGATATCGTCGAGACGCTTACGAACGCCCTTGAACCCGACTATGTCGTCATCGGTGGCGGCAACGTAGAAAAGCTTGATTCACTTCCGCCAAAGTGCCGTCGCGGCGACAATAAACTCGCTTTCGAGGGTGGATTTCGTGTGTGGCAGGACGAAAAGCTGAGAGTTTAATCTGTCGACTGTCGATGTTCGACAGGGATTTTGCCGACTTGATCGAAGATGGCTTCCAGCAACTCGCTTGCTGCTGGAAGCTCATCAATACCCTTGAAGTCGCTCGACTCCATCGGTGATTAATAGAAGCTAAAGAACCGCCAACATGCCACCATCGACGTAGATAATCTGGCCGTTGACGTAATCTGATGCGGAGGAGGAGAGGAAAACGGCGGTGCCGATCAGTTCTTCCGGCTTGCCCCATCGTTTCGATGGTGTTCTACCCTTCACCCACGCATCGAAGTCGGGATTGCTGATCAAGGCCTCGTTCATATCCGTCAGCATGTAGCCGGGACCGATCGCGTTCGCCTGAATACCGTGCTGTGCCCATTCCGCCGCCATGGCTCTGGTCAGCATCTTGATCCCGCCCTTTGCGACCGTATAGGGCGCGATCGTTGCGCGGGCCAGTTCGCTGGTCAGCGATCCTATGTTGACGATCTTGCCATGGCCTCGGGCAATCATCCGTTTCGCCGCCTCGCGCCCTATGACGAAAGCGCTTGTGAGGTTCGTATCGATGACCCGCTGCCAATCCGCCGTTTCAAGCTCGACCATAGGCTTGCGATACTGAATACCGGCATTGTTGACCAGAATGTCCACGGCAATGCCTGCAGCATCCAGCCCTTCAAACGCTGCCTTGACCTCGTCTTCCACAGTCACGTTGAAAGACGCAGCATCAGCCTCATAACCGGCGCTGCGAAACTCAGCCACTGTCTGTGCAACACGAGACGTATCGGTCCCATTGATCAGGACGCGAGCGCCGGCAGCGGCAAGACCTTCGGCCATGGCGCGACCCAGGCCGCGCGAAGAGCCGGTTATGAGCGCTGTGCGACCCTTCAGATCGAAAATGGATTGATTGCTCATCGTTTCCTCCTCAAAGCGTGCTGCGTCGAACCTTAAGGTCCGATCTTTCAAAAACCTGCGGCAGCAATTCGGTGCCGAGGCCTGGCCCTTCCATCGGCAAGACGAAGCCGTTTTCGATGACCGGGACGTGGGTGACAAGTTCTTTATACCAGCCCGTATAAAAAGCCCGAACGGATTCCTGGATCATCGTGTTGGTCTGCGAGAAGGAAGAGTGAACGGCAGCCGCATAAGCAACGGGACCCGTACAATCATGCGGGGCATAGGGCCTGTGGTATGTGTCGGCAAGAGAGGCGATCTTGCGGCCTTCCGTCAGCCCCCCGGTCCAAACAAGATCGGTCATCACAATGCCGATTGCACCCGCTTCAAGCATGTCCTTGTAGGGAAAGCGCGAGCCGAGCGTCTCAGAGGCGCAGATTGGCACGCTCGTTGAGGCGGCGAGTTCGGAAAGCGCCGATACCGAATTCATCCGGATCGGGTCTTCGTACCAGGTTGGATCGAATGCCTCCAGTTCTCGAGCAATCCGCTTGATGGTGGGCAGATTCCACAGGCTATGAAATTCGACCATGATGCGCATTCTGTCACCAACGCGGGCGCGGATCTGCTCAAACGGCTTGATGGCTGAGCGCAGTTGTTCGGCGGTTATGAAGCGTCCGTCATTCTCAATCGCGGCGGGATCGAACGGCCAAATCTTCATGGCGGAAATCCCTTGCTCCAATAGATTTTCCGCCAGTGCGCCCGCATCGGTCATGAACCCTTTCAGGTCTTCATAGGGGCCCTCGGCATCGTCCCTGAAATTCCAGGTGTCGACCGGCTTGATCTTGTTCGAGCGGACATAACCGTAGCCTGCACAGGTATTATAGACAGGGATGCGGTCATGGCAGAGCCCGCCCAGCATCTGGTGAACAGGCTGACCGCAGACCTTGCCGAAAATGTCCCACAGGGCAAGATCGATTGCCGAGGCCGCACGATACTCCGCTCCGGTAGAGGCCTGCGCCATTGGCAGGTTCACCAGTTCACGCGCAAGCGCTTCGATCCGCAGCGGATCTTGGCCAAGCAGGCGGCCGGCAAGCACATCATGAATATGAGCCTCAACCGAACCGGCACCGTAAAAGGTTTCTCCCAGACCGATCACGCCTGCGTCCGTGTGGACACGCACCCACAGCACGTTGGCGAACTCTTCCGTTCTCAATGTCTCGACAGACGTGATTTTCATTCATTCATCCCCCAAAAGCGGCACAGGCGTTGCTGACATGACATGCCAATGCAACGCCCCCTCCGAGCCGATCATGGAAAACGACATTAGTGAGACTTGTGAAATATCACAACATGTTTTAACGGTCTTCGAAGAGATGCTTTTCACTGGTGCGAGGCAAGGAAACCGGCGATGGCCATACCCAAGCAAAGCAGCCCACCGAAACGCACGGATAGCCTTGCGCCAAAGCGAGCAAACAGGATCAATTTCTTCGATCTTGCGTATGAGCGCATCGAAGAACGGCTTATCAATTGCGAGCTCAAGCCGGGGATGCAACTCACCTTGAGTGAGTTGCAGGATGCAACGGGACTTGGCCGCACACCTGTTCATAGCGCCGTCAGCCAGCTCGCTGCAGATACGCTTTTCATCGTTCTTCCACGGCATGGTCTAAAGGTTGCACCCATAGATTTGGGAAGGGAGCGCCGCCTTCTGCCATTACGGCGCGACATGGAACGGTTTGTCGTGCGAATGGCGATCGACCACGCCAGTCCTTCGCACCGCAATCAGTTCCTGCATATGGAACGCACATTGCTTGAGCGACGCAATAGTATGAGCCTCGCCGAGTTCAATGTGCTGGATCGCCGCATCAACCAGCTTCTGCTGTCTGCCTCCGGCGAGCCGTTTCTCGAACATACGTTGCGACCATTGCACACCATCTATCGACGCATCGGTTTCATTCACCACAATCTGACGCCGGAGAAATCCAATCTGTCCACGACCATCGACTGTCACCTGACTGTTCTGAACGCCGTCGCGAACCGGAATTTGGCTAAGGCGCTTAGCGCCACCGATGCGCTGATCGACTTCGTCGATTCCATGTTCATCGAGATGGAGCTTGGTATCGATCCACAGCTTCTGGACTGCGGGATCGAGCCGGTCTTTAAGGCGTGATCCAAACCGGTCAGTACTACCCGAAGCTGCGCGTCACGCGCTAAGCCGCTTCAGGTGCTCAAAGACGCCCTGGTTGCCGGCCCAGATTGGACCCGGCTTCGTCAGGTCCCCGGCAAACTCCGCCAACCCTCCCGCCTCGCGGATAAGCGCAACGCCAGCAAGACAGTCCCAACAATAAAGGGTCGGGTCGTAATAGCCAGCAAGCCGGTTGGCGGCGACATAGGCCAGCATGAGTGCGCCGGAGCCTACGCGAAAGAGAACGCCTCCCTCCTGATAAAGACGAGTTACGAATGCACCGACCTCAATCGGGTCAGCGCGCTCGGTCCCACCATAACCAATCGTTGTCGAGCGGATCGTCCAGTCGTGATTGATGGAAAGAGATCGACCGTTTAACGTTGCGCCTCGATCGGTCTGCCCGACGTATAGCTCGCGCAGCATAGGGGCATACACCACCCCGACCACCGGTTCCGTATTTTTAAGAACCGCGATTGAAACCGACCAGTTTGGCTGCCCGACAAGAAAGGCCATCGTCCCGTCAATGGGATCAATCACCCAAATATAGCCCGAGGTTCCGCGCGTGGAGCCGGCTTCCTCCCCAATGATACCATCATCGGGAAAATGCTTCTGAATCGCTTTGCGAAGATAGGCTTCCGTGGTCCGGTCCGCGATGCTCACCAGGTCTTGGGTCGAGGATTTTTGTGCGGTTTCCAGTCGATGTGGCTTCAAAAGAAACCCCCGGGCTTTGGCTCCAGCGGTTTTTGCGATGCGCTCGGCAAGCGCTCTGCGGTCATCGATTTCAGTTCGCTCTGATGCGTTCGTCGTCATATTCGCCTCTGCCTTGAACGACGTCGATAAAATCACAATCGCCCCATCATTACTATTGCAAAAATAAATTTACATGTGTATCGATTGCACATTCCCGCCGAGAGGACGGCGAGCCCAGACCATTGATAACTCTTGGCGAATGCGCCGATGGCGCAAATGGTGAGGCGTGACCAAGGCGACGGCTTCGGGAGGAAAAAGCAGTTTTGGGAAGAGGCGGCGCCGAGGGCGAGCAATGCTCTTTTGCGCGCATGTCGCAAGCGATCGAAGACTGAAACAAGCCTGCGTCATAAGGCGGGCACGATAGGAGGAGTGGCATGAAACGTTTGTTGAGTGTGTGCGTCAGCGTTCTGGCGCTGGCTGCGGGAGCCGCTGGTGCGCCGATGTTGGCGCATGCCGATTGGCTGGAAGATGCAGCCAAGCCGCTGAAGGGTACGGAGATCAGCGGCATATTCCTGGATCGCCCCGGCTATCGTGCGATCATCAAGCTCCTTCCGGAGTTTGAAAAGAAGACCGGCATCAAGGTCAACTACGAAATCGTTCCTTATGAGAATACGCGCGAGAAGGAAGTGCTAAACTTCACCTCGCAAGGCGACCTCACGATGGCCCTGGTCGATCTCGTCTGGATCGGCGAATTTGCCGAAAACGGCTGGATCGACCCGATCGACAATTTCACCAAGGACAAGTCGATCACAGATCCGAACCTCAAGCTGGATGGTTTCTTCCCACTTCTGCTCGATGCGTTCGGCTCCTGGGGTGGAAAAACATACGGCCTGCCCTTTGACAACTATTCGGGCCTGATGTTCTACAACTCCTGCAAGCTCAAGGATGCCGGCTTCGACAAGCCACCGGCAACCTGGGACGAATTGATGAAGGTTTACGCGCCAAAGCTGACCGACGCATCGAAGAACCAATATGCATACGCCCTGCAATCGCTGCGCGGAGAAACGCAGTCGGCCGACAGTTTCATGCGTATGCTCTGGCCCTTCGGTGGCTCGCTGCTCGACAAGCAGTTCAAGTCCAACCTGATGAGCAAGGAAAGCCAGGCTGGCCTCAACTTCCGTCAGGATCTGATGAAATATATGCCACCCGGCATCGTGTCCTTCGACCACGCAGAAGCTGTCAACGCCCTGGCCCAGGGCCAGGTCGCAATGATCACGGAATGGTCTGCCTTCTACGGTACGCTCGTCGATCCTGCCACCTCCAAGCTCGGAGACTGCCTCGCAGTAGCGCCGGAACCCGCAGGCCCTGCTGGCCGTCTCCCTGCCCTTGGCGGCTTCTCTCTGGCGGTTGCCGCGCAGGCCACCGAAGAGCAGAAGAAGGCGACCTGGCTGTTCATTCAGTGGGCAACCTCTGAGGACATCGCCAAGGCCTATGTGGAAGCTGGCGGCGTTTCCGGCCGTATGTCCGTCTACAACGACCCGGAGATCAAGGCGAAGTACAAGTTCGTCGAGCCGATGGTTGCCTCTTGGCAGAAGGGCGTTCCGGAATTCCGTCCACGTTTCCCGGCATGGCCAGCCATCTCCGAAGTCGTTGCCGAGTGGGGTTCCAAGATGATGCTCGGCGAGGTTTCGGTCGAAGCGGGATCGAAGGAAATCGGCACGCGCATGGAGGATATCCTGAAGAAGGAAGGCTACTACGACGGCAAGAAGCAGTTGTTGCAGTAACCCTTTAGCGTAAATCTCCAAGAGGTCATTGCACGGCAGGGGGTGGCGGCAACTGCTGTCACCACCCCCTGCCGATCCTTTAACCGGAACCGATCCATGCTGCATCTCTCAGACCAAGCCCTTGCCGAGATTGGCGTCTGCCTGCGCGACATTGCCACGGAGCAATTCGAAGCGACAGTTGCGGAAATCACAAAAGCTCGGCGGATCGTCCTTTATGGGGTCGGGCGCGAAGGTCTCCAGATCAAGGGACTGGCAATGCGCCTTTTCCATCTGGGACTGCATTGCGCCATGGTGGGCGACATGACCACGCCGCCCGTGGCTGAAGGCGATCTGTTGATCGTTTCAGCAGGGCCTGGCGATTTCTCAACCGTCTCGGCCCTGATCGGCGTTGCGCGCAACGCTGGTGCCCGCATTCTCGTCGTGACGGCACAACCTCAAGGCACGGCGGCAAGCCAGGCTGATTGTGTGTTGCATATACCGGCGCAAACCATGGCCGACGATCAGGGCGACACGCAATCGGTCCTGCCGATGGGATCGCTCTATGAGGGCGCGCTCTACATTGCTTTCGAGCTTCTCGTTCTCGCCGTTCGTGACCGTCTGAACGTGACGCCCCAGGCGATGCGCGCCAATCACACGAACCTTGAATAAAGCCGAGCATTGCGGCGAAAGCAGTGCCCACGCCTGCTATGCATCGAGAGGAAAGACCGATGTCAGAACCCACCTCCAGACCAAACCGCGGCTATGGCCGGTGGACACCATTCTGGTTTCTGGCGCCCGCGGTATTGACGCTGTTCATCATCGGGATCTACCCGACGATATTTGCATTGGTGACATCGTTTCGTCGCTATAACATCGCGCGCCCGCGCGAAGGCTTCCCCTTCGTCGGGTTTGAAAATTACGCGTCCGTCCTGTCGGACAGCACATTTTGGGCGTCATTGTTCCTGACTGCCAAATTCTACGTCACCGTATTGCCGATCGAGATCGTGCTGGGTCTGATGATTGCGCTTCTGCTGCACAAGCCTGGCATGGGTTTCCTCAAATCGCTGGCACGAGTGACGCTCGTCGTGCCGCTTGCGACCACCTATGCCGTTGTGGGCCTTATCGGGCGATTGATCTTCAACGGTGATTTCGGCGTCGCCAACTGGTTTCTGGATGTCCTTGGGATCGGCGGTATCGACTGGCTTGGATCGCAAAGCGGCGCCTTCGCAGCCATCGCGATCATGGATATCTGGCAATGGACACCCTTCTGCGCCCTGATCTTCCTGGCCGGGCTTTCCATGGTGCCGGGTGAAATCGAGGAGGCTGCGCGGCTGGAAACCTCATCGAAGCTGTCCTTGCTGCGCTTCGTCCAACTTCCCTATCTGATGCCGGGACTGACCGCCCTGTTGATCCTGCGCTCGGCCGACGTTCTGAAGCTCTTCGACATGGTCTTCGTCATGACCCGTGGCGGCCCCGGATCGGCGACCGATCTCGTATCGATCTACATTCAACGTATCGGCTTTCGCGTGTTCGATCTTGGCACGGCGTCCGCCCAGGCGATCCTGCTGCTGATCATCACGATCCTTCTCAGCCGTCTCTATGTCCGCGTTCTCTATAAGGAGGTGAACTGATGCGCCTGTCATCCGGCAAGGTTCTACACGCTCTAGGGCTCACCGCAGTCGTCCTCTTTACGCTGTTTCCCTTCTTCTGGATGGTTTCGGCAAGCTTTAAGTCGCAGTCTGACATTCTGGCCTCTCCGCCAGTCTGGCTCTTTACACCGACGCTCGATCACTATCGTGAGATTTTCGCCGACTCCAAGGTGCTTGGAGGCGTCGGTAATTCTCTGATCATCGCCATTTGCACCACGGCACTCGCCGTTGCACTCGGGGCACCTGCGGCCTATGCCCTGGCCCGCTACGACTTTCGCGGCAAATCTGACCTGTGGTTCTGGTTCATCTCTAACCGCATGACGAGCCCGATCGTCCTCGCACTGCCCGTCTATATTCTAGCGTTGCAACTCAATATTCTCGACACGCATCTCGTTCTCATTCTGATCTACCTGACCTTCAACCTGCCGATCGTCGTGTGGATATGCACAGATCAGTTCAAGTCCATTCCGCCGGATCTGGAACAAGCGGCGCGACTGGATGGCGCGGATCAGTTCACGATCTTCCGCAAGATCTATCTGCCGCTTGGCGCCCCGGGAATTGCGGTGTCTGCGATCTTCTCGTTCATCTTCTCCTGGAACGAACTGCTTTACGCACTGGTGTTGACGAGACGCAATGTCCAGACGGCGCCAGTCGCCGCCACCAGTTTCATGTCCGGCTATGAGCTGCCCTGGGGCAAGATCATGGCAACCGGCACAGTCATCGTTCTGCCGGTGACAATCTTCGCACTGATCGTTTCGCGACACATGGTTCGCGGCCTGACGATGGGAGCGACCAAATGAGCGCATCGAACCCACTTGGTATAAACCTTTCCTTCTGCGTGAAGCGGTGGATCACGCCGCAGCTTTGGGCACCTGTCGTGCGCGACAGTCTCGGACTCGACAAGATCCAGTTTTCCTTCGATCTCGTCGACCCGATGTGGCCTTCGGCAGTCGTATCGCGGCATGCCAAAGATGTCCGCAATGCCGCCGCCGATTACGGTATCGTTATTCACAGTGCCTTCATCGGATTGGCCCATTACACCTTCAACCAGTTGCTTCATCCGGACGAAGAGGTGCGGACCTACGCCGAACATTGGCTGGAGCGCGCCTATGATTTCGCCGCCGAAGCAGGCATCCCGGCAGTCGGCGGTCCTTTGGGCGCCATTGCCTCAAGGCCGGATGGCACCGAGGCTGACGCCATCGACGAACGCGACTATGATAGCCTGATCGAGAGAATGATGCGGCTCGGCCAAAAGGCAAAGGTCGCAGGCCTGACTGCGCTTTATGTCGAGCCGACGCCCATGCGCCGGGAATGGCCGTGGACGATTGCGCAAGCGAGGCGGATGATGACAGATGCGGCCGGCAGCGCCACACCCTGGACCTTCTGCGTCGACTGGGGCCACGGCACCATATTACCGCTTTATGGCGAGCAAGCAGACACGATGGGGCCATGGCTTGACGAGTTGCAGGACGTGATCTCCGCTGTTCATATCCAGCAGACAGACTTCATTCTGGACCGGCATTGGGACTTCACTGAAGCGGGACGTGTGAAGCCGCACGAGGTCAAGGCTGAGCTCGCGCGGACAGGTCTTTCGGCCTGCCCCATATTTCTTGAGGTCTTCTATCCGTTCGAACGCGACAGCGTCTCCATACTCGACGCATTGAAGAGCACCGTCAGCACGCTTAAGCAGGACTTTGCTTAAGCCAGGAGTGACAGTGATGGTGAACAAAGGAACGGACAATGGTGTGGCTGCGGATGATTTCAATGCGCAGCAGACCCGCGCCCGCGTAGCATGGCTCTATTTCATTGGAGGCATGACCCAACAGGAAATCGCCGATCAGTTGGGATTGACGCGGCTGCGGGTCAACAAGATCCTTGGACAGATCCGCACAGATGGCTCCGTCGTGGTCGATATTCGTCTGCCGATGGCCGATTGCATCGACCTTGAGCATAAGCTGAAAGAACGCTTTGGCCTGGAAGGCGCATGTGTGACCCCCACGCTGCCGGATGACGCCGAAAATCAACGCGTGATCGGCGAGGCTGCCGGTGCTTTACTTGATGGACTGCTGCAGGACGGAATGGGGCTTGGCGTGGGCTGGGGGAAAACCCTGTCCGCCGGTCTCAAACGACTGACGCCACGCGCCCTGCCCGAAAGCTGGGTCACATCGATCATGGGCGGACTGACGCGCGGTTCAGGCTCGAGCACATTCGAGGTTGCGACAGGCTACGCACGCGCGATTTCCGCCGAATGCTGGTATCTGACGGCGCCGCTTTATTTTCCGACAGCGGAAAGCCGGGAAGCGCTTCTGTCCCATCATGGCATTCGCGAGACGATGCGGCGCGCAACCTCGGTCGACATCGCGCTCGTTTCGTGCGGAGACATGACGCCCCGCTCGCTGCTGGTCCAGACGCCGACCGTATCGGAGAACATTACTTCGCTACTGGACGCCGGGGCGATCGGAGATCTGCTCGGTGTCTTTCTCGACGAGGACGGCAACCCGATCGATCATCCGCTGGCAGAGCGCGTCCTTTCTCTGTCACTGAAGGATCTTAAAGCGGTGCGGCATTCGATCCTGGCTTCGGGCGGCCTCTACAAGTTCAACATCATCCGCGCGATCCTGCGTGCCGGTTACGTCAAGCAACTGGTGACAGATCAGGCATCCGCGGAGGCGCTTCTGCGGGATGCACCGCCGAACCGCAGCAAACGTCAATAGTCAAGCGGGCGTCGCACCGCTTGCGCGGTAACCGCTCACAGATTGGGAGTAACGAAGAATGACCTTCCTTCAGCTGGAAAACATCAAGAAACAGTTCGGCGAACTTGGCGTCATCAAGGGTGTCGATATATCGGCGTCCAAGGGGGAATTCGTCGTTTTCGTCGGCCCGTCTGGCTGCGGCAAGTCCACGCTGCTGCGCATGATTGCCGGATTGGAGGACGTGAGTTCGGGTAAGGTCCTGATCGATGGAAAGGATGTAACCTACGAAGAGCCGGCCAAGCGTGAAGTTTCGATGGTGTTCCAGTCCTATGCGCTCTATCCGCATATGAGCGTGTTCGACAACATGGCGTTCGGTCTGCGCATGGCGAAGCTGTCCGAAGAGGAGATCAAACGACGCGTCGGCGATGCCGCCCGCATCCTTCAGATCGAGCCGCTTCTCGAACGCAAACCACGCGCCTTGTCCGGTGGCCAGCGCCAACGCGTCGCCATTGGCCGCTCGATCGTACGCAATCCGAAAATCTTTCTATTCGACGAGCCGCTGTCCAACCTCGATGCGGAGTTGCGAAGCCAGATGCGCGTCGAAATTGCCAAGCTTCACCGCAATCTCGGCGCCACGATGGTCTATGTCACACACGACCAGGTAGAGGCGATGACTCTTGCAGACCGTATCGTGGTTCTGCGCGCCGGTCTGGTTGAGCAGATCGGTTCTCCGACAGAACTTTATGACCGTCCAGCCAATACCTTTGTCGCAGGCTTCATCGGCTCGCCGAAAATGAATTTCCTGGCTGCTAAAGTCGAGGGTGCGGATGCGACGAGCCTGCGTCTTTCGCATCCCGCATTTGAAGGGCAAAGCCTCGTGCTCAGCCATCCGCGAAGCAACACGCTCCGCCCCGGAGATATCGTCACCGTTGGCCTTAGGCCCGAGCATATCAGGATCGGCACCGGCCATTCCATGCTTAACCTCACCCTCGATTTCGCCGAAAATCTGGGGGGCTCTACCCAGGTCTACGCCCGTACGCCAGCAGAACAAGTCACCATTGTGGTGAACGGCCGGCCGGATGTGACGCAGGGCGAGACAATCAGCGCGGATATCGACCCTGCCCACATTTATCTCTTCACCGCAGACGGCAAGGCGCTCTGAGATTGAGGCCGAAAAAGCGTCCATCACCGTTCAGGGACGCAAAACAAGAGATCGGACAAACGTTCGATTGACAAAGGCATAATGACTGTAGGGAGGAAGCCTCACATGACCGATAGCTTTGAAGGCAAGGTTGCAGCCATCACCGGTGCGGCATCCGGCATTGGCCTGGCTTGCGCACGCAAACTTCTCGATGAGGGTGCGACAGTTGTTCTGATCGATCGCGCCGAGGACCGTTTGCGGGCGCTCTGTTCAGAGCTTGGAGAGCGTTGCCGTATGCTCGTCGTCAATCTCCTTGACGGCCAAGAGGTTTCAGGGATGCTTCCGCGCATTCTCGCTGAAGCCGGACGGCTCGATATTTTCCATGCCAATGCGGGCGCCTATATCGGCGGTGCTGTCGCAGAAGGCGATCCCGACAGCTGGGACAGGATGCTCAATCTGAATATCAACGCTGCCTTCCGTAGCGTTCACGCCGTGCTTCCGCACATGATCGCTCAAAAGAGCGGCGACATTCTATTTACCAGCTCTGTCGCCGGTGTGGTTCCTGTCGTTTGGGAGCCGATTTACACCGCGTCCAAATTCGCCGTCCAGGCTTTCGTCCATTCCACTCGCCGCCAAGTTGCGCCCCATGGCGTGCGCGTCGGCGCAGTGTTGCCCGGCCCGGTTGTCACGGCTCTTCTGGATGACTGGCCGAAAGCAAAGATGGAGGAGGCGCTTGCCAATGGAAGCCTGATGCAGCCGCAAGAGGTCGCCGAAGCTGTCTATTTCATGCTGTCCCGCCCCCGCAATGTCGTGATACGAGATCTCGTGATCCTGCCGAACAGCGTCGATCTGTAGCCGGGATTGAGGTGGAGTTGTAATGCGGGAGAGTTTTCCATGAGCCGTTCCAGATATTTCATCGGCGTCGATGTCGGTACCGGCAGTGCGCGCGCCGGCATTTTTGATGAGGAAGGCGATTGCCTTGGAACGGCCAAGCACGACATCGACATCTATAGGGATGCCCACCACATGGTGGAGCAGTCGAGCGAGAATATCTGGCAGGCAGTCTCATATGCCGTGCGCACAGCGGTTTCACGCGCAGGCGTTTCGCCGGAAGATATCGTGGGCATAGGCTTCGACGCCACCTGCTCGCTCGTGGTGCTGGGCGAAGGCGGGCGGTCTTTGCCGGTCGGCCCATCTGAAATCCCGGCCAGAGACATCATCGTCTGGATGGATCACCGTGCAGTAGAACAGGCAGAGCGCATCAATGCGCAAGGCCATGATGTTCTACGCTATGTCGGCGGACGCATATCACCTGAAATGCAGACGCCAAAGCTGTTATGGCTAAAGGAAAATCGGCCGGAGATCTTTGCAAAGACATGGCAGTTCTTCGATCTCGCTGATTTTCTCACATGGAGAGCAACGGGAAGTCTCGCGCGTTCCACCTGCACGGTGGCATGCAAATGGACGTATATTGCCCATGAGCAGCGGTGGGACCCGAGCTATTTCCGCCAGATCGGTCTAGCGGAACTGGCTGATGAGAACTTTGCCCGCATTGGGCAGGAGATCGTCGAGCCCGGTACGCCGGTCGGTCAAGGGCTGACGGCCAAGTCTGCGGAAGATTTCGGCCTTTTACCGGGTACGCCTGTCTCTGCCGGCATGATCGATGCGCATGCAGGCGGCATCGGCACGGTCGGGATCGGTGGAACGCCCGAATCAAACCTCGCCTATGTCTTCGGCACGTCCTCCTGTACGCTGACCTCGACCGAGGAGCCGAAATTCGTTCCCGGTGTCTGGGGTCCTTACTACTCCGCCATGGTGCCTGGCCTGTGGTTGAATGAGGGCGGACAAAGTGCTGCCGGTGCGGCCATCGACCATCTGATCAGCCTTCATCCCGCATTTCCCGAGGCGCATGAAAAGGCGCGCGCTACCGGCGTTGCGCTTCCCGTCATGCTCGCCAACATGGCATCTGCCACCAGCGCTTCTCCTTCTCAGGTCGTCACGCTGGCCCGAGGCCTTCATGTGGTCCCTGAATTCCTCGGAAACCGCGCACCGTTTGCCGATCCGGCTGCTCGCGCCGTCATTGCCGGGCTTGGGATGGAGCGCGATCTCGACAGTCTCGTCGCCCTCTATGTGGCCGGTTTGTGCGGGATCGGCTACGGGCTTCGACAGATCATCGAGGCACAGACGAAGGCGGGCGCAGGGATCGACCAGATCATTATCAGCGGCGGCGCCGGCCAGCATGATCTCATCCGCCAACTTCTTGCCGATGCCAGCGGCAAGCCCGTTATCGCGCCGCAGACCGCAGAGCCTGTCCTCTTGGGAGCGGCCCTTCTCGGCGCCACCGCTGCGCAGGTCTTCACCGACCTCAAACAGGGAATGCAAAAGCTCAGCAAGCCCGGCAAGACATGCGTGCCCGCCTCTGGAACGCTCCAGCAACTGCATGATCGGCGTTACGACGCCTTTCGCACCCTTCAGGCAAGTATAAGATCGCTGCGGGATTTCTGATTATGGATTGGCCGAGGCCCGCCTTGCGAGTGACCTCGGCTTGATCATGCCTTCACGTTGTTCATTAAGTGCGCAGGGTTTCACTGACATCGTCGAGCGGGCCGGTCAGCGCAGTGCGCGGCGGTATCAGCTGTGGCTCGATAATGGTCACACACGGCTCGCCCGGCGACGAATCCAGAAGTTCGAAACCGACTTCCAGCATTTTCGAAATATCGGGTTTGATCATGTAGACCGGAAACGGCAGGAACGACGCGAAGGGATCGTAGTCGAAACAGCCGACCACGATGTTCGCGACCACCGCCGGATCATGCCGCCCCATAAAACGCAGAAGACCCTCGAAATTGATGGACGAATTGACGAAGAAGCAACGCGGCAAACGGCCGTGGCGCATGAAATAGTTTTCAAGGACAATATCCGTCATACGCGGTGAGTAGCCTGTCTTTTCCACCGCTACGCTGCTGCAGACCGTTCCGAAATAAGCATTCTTGGCTAAATCAAATCCTGCGATACGTTCCAGACTCGCATGGTCGTCATGTCCACCGAACAGCACCACTTCATCAGGCGAAAGCGCGCCGTCGCGTGACGCATGCTCCAATATCGCACGTGTCAGTATCTCCGCACCATGTCTGTTGTCGGAAATGACGGATGACGCAAGCTTGCCAGGAAGATCGAGATTGACGTGCGGCAGGGCTGCACCGGCACAAACCTGATGAACGCCATCGGGATTGGCGACACCCGCGATAAACAGCGCGTCGATCGAGTAAGCGATCAATGTCTCAACTGTCTTGCGCTCTGCCTCAGGATCACGCCGCCCGGAGACCACCATCGGCGAGAGGCCCCGCTTGCGCGCTTCGGCCTCGAACGCCTGCGCCATGGAGGAAAAGAACCGGTTCTCATAAACCGGGACCAGCAATCCAACGAGACCCGATTTAGAGCTGCGCAACCCCCTCGCCTGAAGGTTGGCGGTGTAGCGTTGGGCCTTTGCCAGCGAGAGAATTTTCCCGGCAGTTTCCTCCGAGATACGGCGCTTACGCCAGGTTCCATTCAGCACTGCGCTGACCGTCGAAGCCGAAGCCCCCGACAATACCGACAGATCGTAGATCGTGGCCTTCTTCGAGGTCAGGTCTGCCATTTCTCGTCCTCCTTGCGAAATCGATGTGTAGAGCAATCCGCCTCTTGACGGAAGTAAAAATCGCGCCTAACCTCCATGCACCATCGATTGTGCAACTTTGAAATATCGATTGTGCAAACGATGCGCGCTATGGGAGTAGCAGGAGGAAAATCTCGAATAGCCGAGATCGAAGTGATCGCACACAGAGTTTGAAAGCTGTGGCGAGACACCTGCTGTACACGTCTTTTGGAGGAGGAACATTCATGAAGAAAATCATTTCAGCCGCACTGGGTCTGTCTCTCGCCTTGCTCGCATCCACGGCTTTTGCTGAAGGACCCAAGGTGGGCGTCGTGGTCAAGATCGGCGGTATTCCGTGGTTCAATGCCATGGAGGCAGGCATCAAGGAGCAAAGCGCCAAGCTCGGCGTCAACGGCTTCATGGTCGGCCCAACCAGCGCCGACCCCGCCCTTCAGGTTCGCGCCATCGAAGACCTGATCGCACAAAAGGTCGATGTCATCGGCGTCGTTCCAAACGATGCGAAGGTGCTTGAGCCCGTGCTGAAAAAGGCACAGGAAGCCGGCATCAAGGTCATCACTCATGAATCCCCGAAGCAGCAGGGCGCGGACTGGGATTTCGAACTGGCATCCGCCAAAGGCTTCGGCGAAGCGCATGGCAAGCTTCTCGGTGAAAAGATGGGCGGCAAGGGCTCCTATGCCGTCTTCGTCGGCTCGCTCACCGTTCCGCTGCACAACGCCTGGGCTGACGCAGCAATTGCCTACATCAAGGCGAATTATCCGGACATGAAGCTCGTTGGCGACCGTTATGGCGTTGCAGAAGATTTGGACAAGAGCCGCTCCACAGCGCTCGACCTCATGTCTGCAAATCAGGATCTCAAGGGCTTCCTAGCCTTCGGTTCGCAAGGCCCTATCGGCGCTGGACGCGCTGTGGAAGAACGCCGCAAGGATGGCAAAGTCTTTGTCATCGGTCCCTTTTCTCCCGGACAGGGCGCCAAGCTCATCAAGAGCGGCGCTCTGACCGGCGGCTTCATGTGGAACCCCAAGCAGGCCGGCGAAGTCTTCGTCACCCTGGCAGATCGTCTCTCCAAGGGTGAAACACCCAAGGCTGGCGACGATATCCCAGGTCTTGGGAAGATCAACCCCGAGGGTAACACGATCGTTGTCGATCAGCTGCTGAAGATCGACAAGGAAAGCATCGACAAGTTGGTCGGCATGGGTCTCTAAGCCGCTTCAGGCACAGCGATTGCACCCGTGACGCTTATGCTTCACGGGTGGTCAATCGGATTATCGTCGCGTAGTCCAACCGTTTACGCGACGGTATCATCAACAAAAACAAGAAAATAAATAACGCCCTGCTCCAGCCGGGCGAAGGGAGATAATTGCGCCATGAGCGACAAACCGCTCTTGTCCTTGAAGAATATCAGCGTAACCTTCGGCGGCGTTAGAGCGCTCAAGAGCGTTGCTTTCGAGGTCAATACTGGCGAGGTGCATTGTCTGGCCGGCGAAAACGGCTGCGGCAAGAGCACGCTCATCAAAGTCATCACCGGCGTCTACAAACCGGAAGCGGGCGCGGAACTGCTGTTCGACGGCAGGGCAGTCCCAGCCATGACGCCGGCGCTTGCTCAGTCTCTTGGCATTCAGGTGATCTGGCAGGATCTGGCGCTTTTCGATGAAATGACGGTCGCTGAGAATATTGGCTTCCAGCACGCCATGAAGGGCAAATTCGGGCTGGTCGATAAGACCGCAATCCGAAATGCCGCCGAACAGGCCTTGGCCCGGCTCGGGGTCGAGATCGATCTGGATCGTCCACTCAAGGAACTTCCCATTGCGCAGCGCCAGATCGTCGCCATCGCACGCGCTCTGGTCGGTGAGGCGCGTCTGGTGTTCATGGACGAGCCGACAGCCTCACTGACGCAATCTGAAACCGATTATCTGATCGACATCGTGCGCAATCTGTCAGCGTCGGGCGTGGCCGTCGTTTTCGTTTCCCATCGACTGGCCGAAGTGCTCGAAATATCGAACCGGATCACGGTGCTGCGCGACGGCTCGCTTGTCGGCGTCTATCCGGTCGATGGCATGACGCAGTCGCGCGTCACAGAACTCATGACTGGCCGCCTCTTCGATAGCGCCGTCATCGCTACCGACCATGACGATCAGCCTGTTGTACTCTCCGTTCGCGGACTGACGCGGCATGGCGAATTCGAAGATGTTTCCTTCGAACTGCGCCGGGGGGAAACGCTCGGCATTACTGGTCTGCTTGGCGCCGGCCGCACAGAACTCGCTTTGACGCTGTTTGGAATGCATCGTCCGCATGCCGGTGAAATTCGGCTCGAAGGCAAACCGGTGAAGTTCGGCTCGAACCGCGACGCCATTCGGGCAGGTATTGCCTATCTCTCCGAAGACCGTCTGTCACTCGGGCTCAACCAGCCGCAATCGATTGCCGACAATCTCATCATGGCTTCGCTCAATAAATTGCTTGTCGGCGGGCTGATTTCGCCGTCGAAAAAAGCCGCGGTCGTCAAGAACTGGATCGGCTCGCTCGGCGTCAAGATCGGCCAGCCGGAAGACCCGATCCGCACGCTGTCCGGCGGCAACCAGCAGCGTGTCGCCATTGCCAAATGGCTGGCGATCGGCCCGAAAATCCTCATACTCGATGCACCGACCGTTGGCGTCGATGTCGGCGCGCGCGCCGGTATTTTCGAGATCGTTCGCAAGCTTGCGGCTCAAGGCCTCTCCATCATCCTGATCTCCGATGAAGCACCGGAGGTCTATTTCAATTCAGACCGGATCGTTCACATGGTCGAAGGACGCTTCCACGCAACCTACGATCCACGTGCCATGTCTATGACCGAACTGGAGACTGCCATCTATGCGTAGGCTGATCCTGGGAAATACTACCGAATTCGCGCTGGTCGTCGTGACGATCCTGCTCTGCGCAGGCCTGTCGATCGGGACCGATCGCTTTTTGACCGTTTCGAACGCTTTCGACGTGCTGAATGTTTCCGCCGTCAACATCATCTTCGCAGTCGGCCTGCTGGTCGTTTTGATTTCAGGTGGCATCGACATCTCCTTCGCCGTCGCGGCGTCCGTCGTCCAATATGTGACTGTGCTTGCTCTTTCCGCGCTCGGCGGTGGCAACTGGGCAGAGGGCCTCATCATCGCCGGTGGTGTCGGTATCGGCCTTGGCGTCATCAATGCGTTTCTCGTCTGGCGGCTGAAGATCATCTCCATCGTCGCGACGATCTCCACCTTCAACATCTTCTTCGGTCTCTTGATGTTCTTCACCAAGGGGGTCTCGATCTACGATCTGCCGGAGTGGCTTTCCACCCGTGTCGTCTTCTACGAACACGAGATGAGCGACGGGTCCTGGATTGAATTGACGCTGCCGGTCGTCGTGATGATCCTCTGCTGCATCGCCACCTGGTTCATGATCTCGCGCACCACCATCGGTCGTCAGCTCTACGCATTCGGAGACAATCCGGAAGGCGCTCGACGCTTCGGCATCAACATCGGCGCGATGCATTATCTTTCGTTTGGCTGGCTCGGCCTCATGGCTGGAATTGCGGGACTGATGCAGGCGCATTATGCGCAGGAGGTTGTGCCAAACGCGCTTTATGGCCGCGAGCTCGATGTTCTCGCCGCAACCGTTCTCGGCGGTGCCCGGCTTGGCGGCGGCAAGGGGTCGGTCATCGGCTGCGTGCTTGGCGTTCTGCTTGTTTCAATAACTCAGAACGGTCTCAACCTGATGGGCGTATCGCCCTTCGCCTTCAAGATGGTCGTCGGCGCCATCATTCTCATCGCCATCACGCTCTCTTCGACCCGCTTCGATAAACTTCTGCCGTCCGCCATGAAGAGTTCAAAACAGGGAAGCGCGCGCCGATGACATCCTTCACACAAAAGTTCAACGCGACGTTCGGCGCGGACATGGCGGGACCCCTCGTTGCCTTTGTCGCCGTCATGGTCGTCTTCGGAACGCTGGCGGATAATTTTCTGTCGGCTGGGACCTTCGGTTCAGTGGCTTTCCAGCTTCCCGAACTCGGCCTTCTGACGCTCGCCATGCTGCTTCCGCTTTTGACCGGTGGGATTAACCTGTCGATCACATTCGCCGCCAACCTTTCGGGCCTTGCCGCAGCATGGGTGTTGCAGGCCCACGGCGGGGTAAACGCACCGCCGAGCGCCTTTCTTCTGGCGTGTCTTGCCGCGCTCCTCACCGGCGCAGCCGCTGGCGCGCTCACAGGTGCGGCCATTGCCTACACGCGGGCGCATCCCATCCTCGTCACCCTATCGATGATGATCTTCCTGCGCGGGCTTGGTGAATTCCTAACGCGCGGCGGCGATATTTCCGGCTTTCCTGATTACCTGTCCACAATCGGTCATGGTTCGGTTCTCGGCCTGCCCATCCCGCTCATCATTTTCATCGCTTGCGTCGGGCTATGGCATGTATTGCTGACCAGAGCAAAGCTCGGCTTCGGGCTCTTGATGATCGGTTCCAATATCGAATCTGCCCGCTACTCAGGCCTTAATACCCGGCGTATCCTGATCCTTGTCTACACACTGTCGGGTGTGATGTGCGCGATTGCAGGCCTTATCATGCTGGCCCGTTTCAACTCCGTGCGCGTCGGACATGGCGAGTCCTACCTTCTGATCACGGTACTCGCCGCATTTCTGGGTGGTATCAATCCATTCGGCGGCTTCGGTCGTGTACTGCCGGTCTTCGTTGCGCTGATCGTTCTCCAGCTTCTGTCCTCTGGTCTAAACCTCATGGGCGCGAACCAGCATCTTGCCACGGCGCTATGGGGCGTGTTGATGATCGTCGTCATGGCGGCAAGGACGTTGGCGTCGAGATTCGCCACATCGCGCAGAAGGAAAGCATAAGATGCAAGGATTTGGTGTTCACGCAATGATGTGGACGAGCGTATGGGACCACGCAAGCGCCGAACGCGCCATTGCGGGAGCCGCGAATTACAATCAGGACTATATCGAAATACCGTTTTTCGACATTTCCTCGGTCGATGCAGCCCATAGCCGCGCGCTTCTCGAAAAGCATGAGCTGCGGGCAACATGTTCGCTGGTTTTGCCGGAACATGCCTGGGCCTCGGCTCGCCCTGACGCGGCAATCGATCACCTGACGGCTGCTCTCGACAAGGCTGCCGAGATCGGTGCCGAAGCACTCACCGGCGTCACCTTCGGTGGAACGACCGAACGTACGGGCTTTGCACCGACGCACGGCGAATATGACAATCTGACCCGTGCCTTGGGTGCCGTCGCAAAACACGCAAAATCGCTCGGCCTGCAGTTTGGTATCGAAGCGGTCAATCGCTACGAAAACCATCTCCTCAATACCGCGCAACAAGTGGTTGATCTCGTCGAGCGCATCGGCATGGAGAACGTCTTCGTCCATCTCGACACGTTCCACATGAACCTAGAGGAAAAAGGTCTGGCGAGCGGAATTGTCGCTGCGCGGGATCACCTGAAATACATGCACATGTCGGAAAGCGACCGCGGCACTCCCGGTTTTGGCAACATCGCCTGGGACGAACTTTTCGGTGCGCTTGCGGCCATTGATTTCGACGGACTTCTGGTTCTGGAAAGCTTCGGCGGGTTGCCTGATTTCATGGCAGGCCCAACCTCCACCTGGCGAGCGGTCGCCCCTAGTGCAGAGGATGTACTTGACAAGGGAATTCCGTTCCTGCGCGACAAGGCCGCTCAATACGGCCTCTTTGCCAGCCGCTAACGGCCCGAGAAAACCCTCTTTAAAATCATCATGCGAGCCAAAGCCTTGACTATCATTGAAGACAACGCCCGTGAAATCGCCAGCCTAGCCATGAAACCTTTCTCCGACAATCAGCGGCAAAGGCTCATGATCGCGATTGCCGGTGCGCCGGGATCGGGCAAATCCACCATCGCCGAACGTGTCGTGGACCTTATTATCAGCGAAAGCGGTATCGCTGCAGCGCTATTTCCCATGGACGGCTATCACTACGACGACGCAGTTCTGGAGGCTATGGGTAGACGCGCCTTCAAGGGTGCGATCGATACCTTCGACGTTCACGGCCTGCGGCACATGCTGGAGCGCCTTAAGGCCAACGAAGACGACGTTATCGCCGTCCCTGTCTTTGATCGGTCCATCGAGATCGCGCGCGCCGGCGGCCGGCTCATTCCGCAATCGGTGGAAATCATCGTCTGCGAGGGCAATTATCTGCTGGCGAAGCAATCTCCGTGGGACAGGCTGAAACCGATCTTTGATTTCACTGTCTTCGTCGACGTCGAGGAGGATGACCTGCGTGAGAGGCTACGGGCGCGTTGGAGCGGTTTCGGTCTCGATGAGGCCGAAATCGATCGCAAGGTCGAGGAAAACGATCTGCCAAACGGAATCTTTATCATGAAAACCGCCGCCGAGCCCGATCTCAGGCTGAAGAATCCAGGGAGAGAGTGAAACGCTGCCGCATCCTGCTCGGCCCCGAACACCACTTTTGCAATCAAGACAGACATCAAACGACAACAGCGAGAGCCTGCTATGAAACACGGAATCTATTACTCCTACTGGGAACATGAGTGGAGCGCCAAGTTCGGCCCCTATGTAGAGAAGGTCGCCAAGCTCGGCTTCGACGTGATCGAAGTTGCCGCTCATCATATCAATGACTACAGCGATGCCGAACTCGCGACCATCAAGCAAAGCGCCCGCGACAACGGCATCATTCTGACGGCTGGTATCGGTCCATCCAAGTCGAAGAACCTGTCCTCGCCCGATAAGGCTGTGCGGGAGGCAGGCAAGGCGTTCTTCGAGAAGACGCTGAGCAATGTCGCCAAGCTCGATATTCACACGATCGGTGGCGCGCTGCATTCTTACTGGCCGATCGACTACTCGCAGCCGGTGGACAAGGAAGGCGACCGTGCGCGCGGCGTGGAAGGTATTCACGGCATTGCGGATTTCGCCAACGATCTCGGCATCAATCTGTGTATCGAAGTTCTGAACCGCTTCGAGAACCACGTTCTCAACACGGCTGCCGAAGGCGTTGCATTCGTGAAGGATGTTGGCAAGTCCAACGTCAAAGTCATGCTCGACACGTTCCACATGAACATCGAGGAAGACAGCTTTGGCGATGCCATCCGCACTGCTGGCCCTCTTCTCGGTCATTTTCATACCGGTGAGAGCAACCGCCGTGTACCGGGTAAGGGCAGAATGCCATGGCATGAGATTGGCGCAGCGCTACGGGAAATCAACTATACCGGCGCAGTCGTCATGGAGCCCTTCGTCAAAACCGGCGGCACGATCGGCTCCGATATCAAGGTCTGGCGCGATCTGACGGGCGGCGCTGATGCTGCAAAGATGGATGAGGATGCGAAAAACTCGCTAGCATTCTCTCGCTTCGTTCTAGGCTGAGTTCGCAGGATACCGATGAGGTAGGGCCTTTATCGTGATCGATTAAGGCCCTATTTCGAAGACACGACACGCAGAGTGGTCAAGCGACTTCTCCGCGCATTTTATCCAGAACGACTGCCTTAGCCTTGCGCGCTATCGTTAGATCGTTTCGCCGTTCGATGGCTAGGATCGAGACTGGGCGGTGACGCCGCTCGCTCCTTCTACCTGGTACCATTGACCGGGTAAGCACTATCCCGATAGCAATGCGATAGAGCCGCAATCGCGTCGGAAAAAGATCAATGTTTTATTGAGAGGTGCCTTCCGCCAACCTCTTGGATCTGGCGCTCGACGGCGTTTCACCAAAAGCCAGCTTGAAGGACTTGGTGAAGTGAGAGGGGTTCACGTAACCCACGTCGAAGGCAACTTCGGTAACTTCACGGTCTGTTTTCGTCAACAACTCGAACGCACGCTCGAGGCGAAGCTGCCTGTAAGCTGCCGCAGGCGGCATACCGATCGTCGTTTCGAACAAACGCTCCAGCTGTCTACGGCAGAGGCCCACCGATTTTGCAAGCCGTTCTGTGGTGATGTCGCCCGACAGATGCTGCTCCATCGTGATCAGGGCAGCGAGAACACGTGGTTCCTTGACTTGCATCCTGAGCGGCTGGCGCGATTGCGGTGCGCTGGAACTCCTGACCCTCTCCATCTGGAGGACCTCAAGCGCATTGCGGGCCGCGTCCCGACCGATATGGCGCTCCACGATGACGTTGGCCAGATCCGCCGAAC
The DNA here is from genome assembly GCF_053521965.1 of Rhizobium sp. 22-785-1. Classification (NCBI taxonomy): domain Bacteria; kingdom Pseudomonadati; phylum Pseudomonadota; class Alphaproteobacteria; order Hyphomicrobiales; family Rhizobiaceae; genus Rhizobium; species Rhizobium sp. 22-785-1. Next base: position 226,287 of record NZ_JBNWDI010000006.1, read on the forward strand.
TGCTGCCGCCCGCACAAGACCCCCTTCGCCCCTCGAGATGAAACAGGCGATCGGGACGCACGACAAGATGCGGAAAACGCTCCTGAAACGCCTGGTAGTGAAGCCAACTGACACAAACCTCATGACCATCAAGCAGGCCGGCTTCAGCAAGAATGAATGATCCGGTGCAGACGCCGATCATCCTTACGCCCTTCGCAGCGGCATTTTTGAGGAACGTCATGGTCATGTAATCGACCGGTTCCGGCACGCTCAGGAGCCCACCCACGACAACGATATAATCGAAATTGACGGGATCGATGAAGTCACTCGTCGGCGCAATCTGAACACCGCAGCTTGACGTGATCAAATGTCGCGTGCTGCCGAGAACATGCCAGTCGGCAAAGACGCGTCCGGAATGGTCTGTCTCGTCACTTGCAAGCCGAAGCGTATCGATGAACAACGCGAATGGCGATAGCGTAAAGGACTTCGAAAGAACAAATCCAACCTTTAATCGCTTGCTGGGCGTGCTGTTCTGACGGTTCCGGAGATGTTTCATGCCCGATACTCCAACATCCTGTCACGCGATCTGAAAACCGCACGCAAGCGGGTCCTTGCGTTGATGAAGGAACGAGTTGAATCCAGCATACGAGCCCACCACCCACGCTCGGAAAATTTCCGGAAAGTATCTATATCGCTGTGTCCCGAGTGACGCTTTCCGATTTCGTTACTATAAGACTTTTGTTCCTGAAACCCTGTTTGACGTCAAGCCTCACCTCCGAGGGAAGTGTGCAGACAGGAGACCACGTGAGGCTGAGCTAAACGTTCTGGATTCCGACACGCCATGTGTGTTCAACGACACCGAGGTCACGCTTTCAAAAAGTTTGCAGCGATGTCCCGAGGCTACTGTTCCGTGGACTTCGCGGATTGAGAATTTGATGTTTGTCGTCGGGAGTGTGCGCAATCAGGTGTGAGGTTGGAAGTAAAGCCCGCGATGCGACATTGGATTTTTATATTTCCTCAACGACTTACTGCTGCCCGGAGATGCTATCGTATTTTTAGTGAATGACGTCGTTCAGGAATGAGCGTCATTGAGACACCACGACAAGACTCCGCCGTTATCACGCCATCCCCCGTGGATTTGCATTTTCCGCTGATGATGTCTCCTCCCGACGACGCGCGCCCCCAAAAGCAATTGATGCTCCGTAAACTCAGAGACTCCGCGGCGGTTAGCGACGGGCTTCTTAAGCGGATCTAGTCCTTGCTTGCAGGATGATTGCACAGAGACTTGCGCAAATTAGCTCCAACGGTGCCCGAAACCGGATGTTTGCGAGATAGGCCAAATTATGGAACCGAGAGCGCTCCGCGCTGAAACTGCGCGACCAACCTATCGGGCGTGAACTGGCGCTGTTTGTGTGCTCGGTGAAGCAATGAAATATCTGGTCATTTGTAGGCGGAACGATGTCTCGTTTGAAGTGTTTACATTTCGCTAAAACGCAGTCGGTCAGGCTGCGCCGCTCTTTGCGTGCAGGAGGCGATAATAAGCTTCAGATCAGCTGCACACTTGGGACTGATTTCTTTAGAGGAGACCCTCATGAACTCGATCATTTACTTGGTGGGACTAGTCGTAGTTGTCCTGTTTGTTCTCTCTCTGTTGGGGTTACGTTGATGGTAGGATCTGAATTGGTTGAGAACCCAAATCGCAGCTACGTCGACTGGCCAGCGATTTTTGCTGGAACTGCTATCGCGTCAGGTACGATGGCCGTATTCACGGCTTTCGCCGGTGGATTGGGATTGAATGCAATCTCGGCCGACAACGGCGGAGACATCAGCATAACATGGCTCATCATCACCGGCTTGTTCGTGGTGGTCTCGATGGTCGCGTCTTACATGCTCGGCGGTTACATTGCGGGGCGCATGCGACGCCCAGTTTCGGATACCACATTACGCGATGAACGGACTACCCGAGACGGTGTGAATGGCCTTGTTGTATGGGGCATCGGCACCGTCGTTTCAGCGTTTCTGGCGCTCGGCGTCATTTCGGGCGGCGCTAAGGCTGTCGGCAGTGTCGCACAGACAGCGGTTGAGGCAACCGGCTCTGCCGTGGGCGGCGCAGCGCAAGGTGTAGGTCAGTTGGCGGGCGGCGTCGTATCTGGCGCTGGTAACGCCCTAGGTGGTGTTGCTCAGGGCGCGGGACAAGCTGCCGCTCCAAGCATCGAACAGTCTCTGCCACAGGGACTTAAGACGAACCCAATCGACTATTTCACCGATACAATGCTGCGCACTGACACGCCTGCTCCTGGGACCGATCCGAACGCGGCTGACTTTCAGCGTCAAGCTGGCGGGATCCTGAGCAATCTGCTTTCCACGGGCGAAATATCAGATGGCGATAAGGCGTGGTTGGCCAACCAGATTGTTGCCCGCACCGGTATCCCGCAAGCTGACGCACAGACGCGGGTGAATCAAACGGTCGAGCGTGTGCAGGCTGTGCGTACGGCAGCACAGCAAAAGGTTGATGAGGCACAAAAGAAGCTCGAAGAACTTAAGGCACAAGCTGTGAAGGCGGCCGAGGACGCTAAGACAGCAGCGGCAGACGCCGCAGAAAAGGCTCGCATCACAGGCATCCTCACAGCATTCCTCCTGGCAGCTTCGTCACTTGTGGCGGCAGTTGCTGCTTATATCGGCGGCGTGCACGGCGGACGTCACCGCGACGAAGGTCGCGTGTGGGGCGGCCTTGCGTATCGCAAGTAACTAAACGCAGTGAGGCTCTTCGAAGAGGGCCTCTTTGCTGCAAACAGCCGGAAGGCCGGTGCGGTTCGCCCCGGCCTTCTTGTTTTTAGAGTGTAGCTATTACCTTTGATGACAGCGCTTGCCATGTATGTAAAACTGTTCCACCACATGCATGTGAGGTCGTAAGGAGAATGCACCTAGACGCTTAGAAACCAGCCGTACACCGTCGAGAAGCGAAAACGTCGAATGCGGGGCTGATGATCTCGACGCTTGCAAACTCGACTAGTGCCGATTGCTTACTCGTCCGACGATCGTTAAGCCCTACTTCCCCGTCGGCTTTGCACTTATCAAGTCCTCGATCACTTTATCTATCCCACCTCTCGATCTAGCAGCTTCAACGGATTCAGATGACAGTCGTCGCATCCTATCTCTACCGCAACGGTAAGCGCGCCGACGCGGTCGCACTCACTTCGCAACCCTTCGAAACCACCGCGGGCGACTTTGTGTGGATCGGACTGACCGATCCGACGGTCGAAGAAATGGCGCACCTCAAGGCAATGTTCGGGCTTCATTCCCTTGCGGTCGAAGACGCGCTCAATGGACGGCAGGTGCCCAAAGTCGACATTTATGGAGATCAGCTATTCGTCGTCGCCAAGACCGCACACTTGGAGAACGACAAGATCATCTATGGTGAGACCTGTATCTTTGTCGGCCAACAGCACGTCATAACAGTCCGGCACGGATCGGCACGATCCCACCAGAAATTACGTGAGCAACTCGAGCAGGCACCGCAGCTTCTCTCCCACGGTCCCGACTATGTTCTCCACGGCATTCTCGATTTCATCGTCGATGGTTATCTGCCACTCGTCGAAACGATCGAAGACCGGGTGCTTGAGATCGAAAAGCACGTCCTCATTTCCTTCCTCGAACCGGAGCAGATTCGCAGGATTTTCCGGATGCGCAGGCAGGTCATCAAGTTTCAGAGGGTGATCGGCCCAATGGCGGAAGTCGCCAGCAAACTCGCCCATCTTGAACTGCCCTGCGTCGACAACAATGCACGGCCGTTCTTCAGGGATGTTCATGATCATGTCCGCCGCGTGGAAAACATGGTGATCGGCCTGCGCGACATCGTCACATCCGTGTTCGAAGCCGCAAATCTTCTCGAGCAACAACGACAAGGCGCGATCACTCGACAGCTTGCTGCGTGGGCGGCGATCCTGGCGGTACCAACCGCTATCGCTGGCATATATGGGATGAACTTCGAAAACATGCCTGAGCTGAAGACCGAGTACGGATATTACGTCGTGATAGCGGTCATTGTGGTTCTATGCGCCATTCTTTATTACCGTTTCAAGAAAGCAGGCTGGGTGTAATCGGCAGACCCAATTCCGACGAGACGCGCACTTACTAAAGACCCTAATTTTGCGCTGAGATCGACGTCAAGTCTGTGCTCGAGCCTTTTGGTTGTGCCAACCTGTCCTGCCGAAATGCGGACAGTTCAAAAAAACTAAGCGGGCACCCTGCCGCGTTAAGGCCTAGTTCACGCCGTTATATTTCCACCAAATCCGGGCATTATGTCTTTCGCACATTCGAATGAAGATTAGAATTTATTTCATTTATTTGGCAGAAGATTAGCGAATCTGAACCTCAACAGCTAGATTGCATGTCTTCCCAAAGTATGAAGAAAAGGTCCCGCCTCCGTCTCGCCGTCGTTCTTGCCGTCGGGGCCGTGTTTGCCTGTCTTGGCATCTGGGCCGAGTACACCAACTGGCAGCGGCTGCTGCAAAGCGCAAACACCCGTCAGATGGAAACGGCGCGCGCCATGGCGCTTCATACCGACGACATACTGGCGCTCGCTCAACAGCCTCTGAACAACCTTTCCGCTCATGCTAGAGATGCGCTGGGCGACAAAGCCAAAATGCAACATCTGCTTGAGGAGATGTTGCGCGTGGTCAAGACATCCCCATTGTTGCGAAGCCTTGCCTATGCCGATGCGCAAGGCCGTCTGATCGGGTCGACGTTTGCTGCGAATTCCGCAGGCATGGATCTGTCCGACCGCGAATATTTTCTGTTCCACAAATCGAATGCGTCGACGCAACCGCGTTTCGGCCTTCCGTCTCAAAGCCAGACAAATGGCCACTGGTTCCTGCCGATAAGCCAGCGGATTGACAATCCCGACGGAAGCTTGGCCGGCATTATGATCGCAACCATCGACATGGATCATTTCTCCCGCTTCATTGAAACCTTCGAGGTGAACGAGGAGAATGCCTTTGCCCTGCTGCGCAAGGACGGCGCCATTCTGCTTCGCCTGCCGATAGATCTAAAGGCGATGGGTGCAAATGTTGCTGACAGCGCGCTTTATCGTGATCAGATCATGAAGAAGCTGCGCGGCAATTACGAATATGTTTCGCGTTTCGATGGCACAAAGCGCATCAGCGGGTTCTATCGTAGCACGGACACGGGCGTGACAGCGATCGCCACGCAAACCAAGGCATCGATCTTTGACGACTGGCTGAAGCAGTCGAAATATCCCTGGCTTAGCATCATTCTCGCCTACTTGATCGGCACCGCCATGGCCATAAGGTGGATCAGGCAGATCGAACTCAGGGAGATCGGGGATCAGAAAGTCGCCGCCCGAGAAGCGGAATTCCGCCTTATTGCCAATGCTTCACCCGACGTCATTGAAAAGATCTCCTTGGCGGGCGTCCGGCAATATGTATCGCCCGCTGCAGCGAGAATATTCGAACAAGATACAGAAAGCGTGATCGGCACCAGCGTACTGGATGACCGGGATGACCAGACGAAGTCCGCCTGGCAAGACGCTCTGGCCAAGGTGCAGTCGGGATCATCAACGGAATGTATTCTTTATCGACACCAGCGCATGGATGGAACCATGATCTGGCTGGAGAGCGTCATCTCCTGCTTTCGAAGCGATGATAACAACGAGCCGGATGGTATTGTCGTTATTACCCGCGATGTCACCCGTCAGCAGATGATGAAGCAGGAACTGAACGCACTGGCAACGACGGACGAACTGACGCGCCTGTTCAACAAGCGTTACTTCAATACCCAGCTGAGCAGCACGCTGGCAGCAGCACGCGCAAATCAGCAGTCGGTTTCGCTTATCCTGCTCGATCTCGACCGCTTCAAGGCCTACAACGATACCTACGGACATCTGGCAGGCGATTGCGCACTACGCGATGTGGCTGCCGTCATCCCTCCTCAGCTCACCGGGACCGGTGGCCTCGCGGCCCGTTATGGCGGCGAGGAGCTGGTTGTTCTTCTGCCAAATACAGATGCCGAAGAAACAATGAGGATTGCCGAGAACATTCGCAAGGCGATCGCGGCGCTAAAAATCGAGCATGCTGGAAATTTGCCCTGGGGCCATGTGACCGCCTCCTCCGGCTATGCGACGGCACTGCCCTCGCAAGCTTTTTCCGAAAACGACTTAATCACTCAGGCAGACCGCGCGCTTTATGCGGCCAAGGCCGCCGGCCGCAACCGGTCGCAAGACGACGAGGAGAACAACAAACCGGAACATCTGCGATCCAGCATGTGAATGGTGAGTTTTGAGCCGCGACTGCTCGATTATCTAGCGTTTCCTTGATAGCAACTCATCTTTATTCTAATCTCAACATGGTCGTCATCGGTATGAAACGCGTTGTCTAAGCCGGCTATGGACTCGCCTAGACTCTTTGGGATTCAGGGGTAGCGACAAGCGTTGCCGCGGCGGCATTTGCACTGTGAAGAGCGTCGTTCATAGTTTCACCTGATGCAATTTTTGCGGCCAGAACACCTATGAATTCATCGCCTGCACCATGTGTGCTTTCGACATCCACCTTCACAGCTTCGATGGCAATTTCGTTCCCATCTTGACTGACATAGGCGACGCCTGAACCACCAGCAGTGACGACTACTTCTGGGTAGATTTTCGCCAGCTTTCGTGCAGCCTCCAAAGCGCCTTCGAGTGTCTCAACTACAGGAACACCCGCCAGCATTTCTGCCTCGATAGCGTTGACGACGAGTATATCGATGAGCGGCTGAATGTCGATGGAGAGAGCTCTGGCGGGGGCAGCATTGATCAGAACACGCCCACCGGCCTGCTTAACGGCCCTTGCACCAACGACATTGGCCGCATCAGGAATTTCGTTCTGAAGGACGAGCAGCGTCGTCCTGGACAGCAGTTCATGTGCCGCAGTTACATCGGCTTCACCGAGGGTTAGATTGCTACCCGAGACAATAACGGCACCGTAATCGCCCTCCTCGTCAAAGATTGCAACACTCATTCCCGTTGATCGGGAGGCGTCGCGCCGAACGAAGCGATGATCGACACCTTTGCGTTTCAGATTGGCAAGCAGGAAATGCCCGAAATCATCATCAGCGACGGCTCCGATCATCGAAGTGGCCACGCCTGTGCGGGCTGCCGAAACTGCCTGATTGCCGCCCTTGCCGCCGCTTTTGGGATGCCATGACGTTCCGGTCACCGTCTCGCCTTTCCGTGGCCGTGATGGCCCCATGACGGCAATATCGTAGTGCAGACTGCCGAAAACGGTGACGAGAGGCAAGGATGTCATGAAGGTTTATCTTTCCGTTTGGATTTGACGGCAGACATGGTCCGGTCAAGATTTCGTTCAGCCGATTGGTAGTCGCGTTGCGCAACCGCCATGAACACGGCATCGAGGATATTCAACTGTGCAATTCGGGCAGCTGCATTTTCGCCCATCAGTGGAGAACCCTGCGCTGTAGAACAGAGGACGACATCTGCGGCTTGCGCCAAGGCAGATGAGTTGTAGTTGGTGACTGCGATGGTTTTCGCGCCATTTCGCTTGGCGACTTGAAGTCCTTCGATAATCGCCGTCGTGTTGCCAGAATGAGAAAAGCCAACGGCGATATCGCCCTCAGACAACAGGGCTGCCGACATCAGCATCATGTGCACGTCGTCAACCACGCTGGCACGCACGCCAATACGCAGAAATTTATGCGCGACGTCCCGTGCGATCTGCGCCGAACCGCCCACACCGTAAAAGTCCCTATGCTTTGCACTGTGTATAAGGTCGGCGGCCTTATCGAAGGCAACCATATCCAGAATGGAAAGTGTTTCCTCCAGTGCATTGATGGAAGTGCGGAAAACCTTCTGCACAATCTCCATGGACGTATCATCTACAGAAAGTTCCTGATGCATTTCCGCGGTCGGCTGGCGGTTATACTGGCTGACTGCCGTGCGAAAATCACGATAACCGGCAAAGCCGAGTTTCTTAGTGATCTTGACCACCATCGCTTCAGAAACACCGGCATCGTCTGCAATCTGTTTCAGCGACGTATCGTCGCTGAAATCACGCATGGCGAACACGGTGTCGACAACCTTCGCTTCGAGTGGCGTCAGCAATGGCATCATCATGCGGATGCGTGGGCCGACGGCCTTAGTGTCGAAGCTTTCGGAATTCATTCTCTTCCCCTTGTCGCACGATCAATCATCATGGCAACGAGGATTATAAGACCAGTGGCGAGCAGTTGGTAGAAGGCCTGAACATTCATCAACGTCAAACCATTGCGCATTGCCCCCAAGATGATCGCGCCCAGAATAGTACCGAGAATGCTGCCCTTGCCGCCCATAAGCGATGCGCCGCCGATAGCCGCTGCCGCGATGGCATCCAGCTCCCACAGATTACCAAGAATGGGTTCAGCTGCGCCAAGGCGACCGATGAGGATGAGCGAGGCAAGTGAAGCCAAGACACCGGAAATCACATAGGCCGTGATTTTGGTGCGCGCGATGGGAACACCGGCGACATAAGCCGCCTCTTCATTGCCGCCAACTGCCATCAGATATTCGCCAATCGGTGTCTTCTTGAGCAGAATCCATGCAGCAATAGCCACGACAGCGACGATCAAAATAGGGGTTGGAATGCCGAAGAGAGTACCATTAAACAGGGAGCGGAACCCTGCGGGAATACCGAGAACGGGATTGCCGCCCGTGTAGATCAGGGCGATAGCGCGGTAGGTGCTGAGCGTGCCGAGTGTGACGATAAAGGGTTGCAGGCCGACATAGGCAACGAGCGCGCCGTTGATAAAGCCGCAAAGCAAGCCCACGCCGAGGCCCGCGAGGATCGCCAACGGTATCGGTGTGCCCGCGACGAGCAGGCTGGCGGTGATAACCGCCGAGATCGCAGCCGTTGGGCCAACCGAGAGGTCGATGCCACCGGAGATGATGACGAGCGTCATTCCAAGCGCCAGGCAGGCATTGATGCTGGACTGCTGGAGAATGTTGACGAGGTTTCTCTCGGAAATGAAGCCCGGAACCAGTGCGGCAAACACCGCCATAATGACGATGAGGCCGATCAGCGTCCCCGCATCGCGCAGAGAAAACGAGAAGCGGCGGAAAGCCGGAGCGGAGGTTGCGGGAGCATTGGAAGTGCTGGTCATGACTTGTCCTGTAGGTTCACACGGGTCGCGCAACGCGCGCCTCATCCGCATCGGCATTCGCCCCTGGAATGGCATGCGCGACAATCGCGCTTTCGCTTAGTTGATCACGTTCAATGGTCGCGGCGATCCGCCCCTCGCGCATCACCAGTACACGATCAGACAGACGGATGACTTCCGGGAGTTCGGAAGAGACGACGATGATGGAACGCCCCTCGCGGGCGAGGTCTTCGATCAGATGATAGATTTCCGACTTGGCGCCGACATCGATCCCGCGGGTCGGTTCATCAAACAGCAGGATTTGCGACTTGGCCGCCAGCCAGCGCGCGATAATCGCCTTTTGCTGATTGCCACCGCTAAACAAGCGGATCGGGCGATCCAACTGGAAGGGGCGAAGATTGACACGCTTCAGCAAATCCTTCGCGGTCGTGCGAAGCTTGGCATTGTTGATCATACCGCCGGACGAAAAACGACTGAGGGAGGCCAGCGCCATATTGCTGGATACGGGACGCAAGGGAATGATGCCCTCACGCTTGCGCTCTTCCGGCACCAGCCCGATACCGGCAGCGATCGCGTCGCGCGGGTTGGCGAAGCTCTGCTCCTTGCCGTCGATGCTGATCGATCCTGCGCTCAGGCGGTCTACACCCGCCAGCAGACGCAAAAGCTCCGTGCGGCCAGAGCCGACTAGCCCGGCAATGCCGAGAACTTCGCCCTTACGCAAGGTGAAGGACACATCGCGAATTCTTGTGGCCGAAGAGAGGTTTCTAGCCTCTAGCTTGACGGTATCCTTGACGAAGGAATTATGCTCTTCCTGCATCAATTCGCGACCGACCATCTTCGCGATCACGTCGGTTTCCGAAACCTTGGCAAGATCGACAATGTCCACCAACTTGCCATCGCGCATAATGCTGGAGCGCTGGCAGATGCGGAATACCTCATCCATCTTGTGCGACACATAAATAATAGAAACGCCGCTTTGCGACAGGCTGGCGATGACCTCGGCCAGACGATCGAACTCGCTGGGGGTCAGGCTCGATGTCGGCTCGTCCATGGCGATGACCTTCGCCTTGTCGAGAAGCGCGCGACCAATTTCAACGATCTGGCGCTGAGCGACCTTCAGCGACGATATTGGTGCCGAGGGGTCGATTGTTTTATCGATCTTCGCAAGAGCTTCGGCTGCGCGGGCTTCCTGTTCGCGGCGGGACACGAACATGCCGCCCATATGCGTCAGCGAATGTCCGAGAAACATATTCTGGGCAACACTCAGGTGCGGCACCTGCTGAAGTTCCTGGTGTATCATGGCGATGCCGGCGGCACGCGCATCCATCGGCTTCTTGAAGGCGACAGCCTCCCCATCAACGAAGACGGTGCCTGATGTCGGGCGAAACACACCCGACAGAATGCGCAAAAGCGTGGATTTGCCGGCGCCGTTTTCACCGAGAAGTCCATGGATTTCGCCGGGAGCGACGTCAAACGAAACGTCCGTCAGCGCGTTGACGCCGGGAAAGCTCTTGGAAATCGTCTCGAATCTCAGTCGTGGCGTCATGTTCCACCTCTCAGGCTGGATGGGGAGATGCCGGGTATGGTCGGCACCTCCTTGAGCATTGATCACTTGGCAGGCTTGGCGTCTTCCATCAGCACGGCGCGCACATCGATGCCCTGGCCCTGATAGCGGCTAAGATTGTCTTTGGTGATGAGAGCCTGCGGCGTGGAGACAACGCGGGGCAGTTTCTGTCCGGCCACCAGACGAAGCGCTGTCTCAAGCGCAACTTCGCCGGTCAGAACTGGGAAGCTGTCAACGGTACCCGTCAGTTCACCCGCCTTGATGGAGGCATAGGCATCGGAAATGCCATCCGTGCCGAAGACTGCGACCTTGCCAGCAAGGCCCGCAGCCTTGACAGCTTCAACGATGCCAAGCGCCATGCCGTCGTTGTTGGCGTAGAAACCAATCAGATCAGGATGCTGGTTGAGGATGTTGGTGGCAGCATCATAAGATGTCTGGCGATCCCAGTTGCCGGGAACGCTGGCAACGACCTGGAACTTGTCGTTTTTCGTAATTGTGGATTTGAAACCGTCCGTGCGCTGCACGGCAGCGTAAACACCGGCCTGACCTTCGACAATGGCAACCTTGCCGCCCTGCGGACGGTTCTCGATAAACCATTTGGCCACGCGCACACCGTTGTCACGCTGGACGTTGCCAACATAATGTTCAGCCTGCGGAATGACGGCATCGTTGACGTTGACGACAGGAATATTGGCGGCCTTGGCCTGCTCTATAACCGGCTGGAGATTGGCATCCGTCTGCGGCGAAACGAGCAAAACATTGTAGCCCTGCGTGATCATGCCTTCGGCAATGGTGAGCTGACCCAGTTGGTCGCCTTCGCTCTGTGCGGCCTGATAGGCGACGGGAACGCCGACCTTCTTGCCGAAAGCTTCATATCCCAGACCCAGCGAGCGCCAATATTCATTGGTCAGCGTCTTGGACACTGCACCTGCCTTGGTGCCCTCAGGTAGTTTCGGGAAAGGCCCGAGCTTGGCTTCCAATTGAGACCAGTCCATGCGATCCTTTTCCGTATCGGAATTCAGCGGCGCAAGTTCCTGCGCAAAGGCTGCGCTGAACAGGAAGCTGGCGGCAAGCCCGGCAGCGAGTGTTGTCTTCAAAAAGGTCTTCATCGGTTTCCTCCCAGATGGAATGTGTCCGCATGCCTTCGGCATGCGTTGTGACGGGGTTTTGGATTTTCGTGTGCAGATCAGCCGAGCATCAGTTCCTGAATGACGGCCTGCGCGGAAACGGCATCCTGACGCTCAACGGCACCGGACAGGCGATTGTCCTGCTCGATACGATCCACCACTTTCAGCATCCGCTTGACGGTCTGAATGTTGACTTCGCATTCGTGAACCGGGTCGAGGCCGGTCATGTCAGGGAAGGTGTCGAAATAGATCGCGCCATCATAACCGTCCTTGCGGATCTGGCGCAGAAGCTCGATCGTCTGCTGGGTATGCACGGCACCCACCATCAGGCCGTCGTCACGCTTGGCGTAACCGTCATTGAGGTGAACGCCGAGAACGCGGCTGTAGCGGGCAATCAGGGCTGCAGCGAAAGCAGGCTGCTCGTCGGCATAAAGCACATGAGCAAAGTCGAGCGTCACACCCAGGTTGGGCATGTCAACATCCTTGATGGCCAGCAGCGTGGTCGCGCAATCTGGCATAAGGCTGTAGGAACGAGGCTCGTTGGGCTTGTATTCGATGCTGATGAGGCAATCCGGATCATGAGCGCAAACTTCACGGATTCCGTCAATCTCGTGTTGCCACAGAGTGTGGTAGTCAGCCTGGAAGGCGTAATCGAAGCCATCCTGCCCCAGCCACAGCGTCATCAGGTTGCTGCCAGCGGCACGCGCAGCGTCGATACCCTTCTTCGTGAGATCGATCGCTTCCCGGCGCACAGCTGCGTCCGGGTTGGTGAAGGCACCGATCTTGAACGCCGGATTGGTATAGTAGCGCATGGCAAAGCCATTAATCGCAAGCCCCAGATCGCCTATCTGGCGCGCAAGAAGCGCTGGATCATCCGCAACATGGTCGGGATAATTCAGATCTAGATCCGTCAAACCATCTACCTTCGCAGCACGCTTTGCCATCTGCAACATGGTCGGCTTGCCGGAAATATCAGGCCACTCGGCAGCAGGCTTCGAGGCGAAGGAATTCAATCGGGTGGCGAATTTCAATTGGGTCACTGGTCTTGCTCACTTCAGTCGTTGTTGACGCAACTTCACAAATTAATTCTATTTTGTAAAGCTATATATGTTGTGCATAGCATCAATTCGTGTCGGAGGTCGCGTTTTTTGACGTTAATCCGTGCGTCAGGACGCGCGAAATCAGCCGCGAAGCTTTTTGCAACTATGGTGGCCCGACATGATAAGAAAGGCCGCGGGGTGCGCGGCCAAATCTGATGGCGTCAGCGCGCCATCACTGCTTCGATTTCGGCAAGCATCGGCATTGCTGGGGCCGTCCCACGCCGGGTCACGGCAATACCGGCGGTCGCGCAACCGAGCCGCACCGCCCAGAGCGGCTCTGCACCACGCGAAAGGGAAGCCGCAAATCCACCCACGAATGCATCCCCCGCGCCGGTCGTATCGATGGCCGGACCGCAGGAGACGGCAGGCACATGAACGGATTGGCCCGGCGCATGAAACAACACGCCCCGCGCGCCAAGCGTGATGATGGCCGCGCCAACGCCGCGAGACAGAAAAATTTCACCAGCGCGCTTGGCATCATCAAGCGTATCGATTGGAAAGCCGACAAGCGCGGCAGCTTCCGTCTCGTTCGGAATAATGAAGTCACAAAGGCGGTAGACGTCCTCCGGGAAGGCCTCCGCTGGTGCGGGGTTGAAAATCGTTGTGACACTGGCGTTGCGCGCAATTTCCAAGGCATGCCGCGCGGCCTCCACAGGCTGTTCTAGCTGGGTGACGAAAACGTTGGATTGCGCAATTGTGTCGCGTGCCGCTTCCACATCGCCAACACCGATCGTTCCTGCTGCTCCCGCATAAACGATAATGGCATTGTCGCCGGTGCTGTCGTTGACGTAGATGAAAGCGGCACCGGTCGGCTGATCGTCCATAACCGTCAGCTTTGCCGTCACGCCGGCCTCTTCATATGTCTTCAGGGCCAGATCGCCAAATGTGTCGCGGCCAATCTTGGAAATGAAAGACACCTGCGCACCGGCACGCGCCGCGGCAACGGCCTGGTTGGAACCTTTGCCGCCCGGACCGACTGCAAAGCCGCTGCCAGTAATGGTTTCGCCCACAGCAGGCATGCGGGGCGCAAGATAGGCGGTATCAGCAACGAAAATACCGAGAATGGAAACGCCTGACTTCATTCCAGACCTCATTTTACGGCGCCTGCGGTGAGGCCCTTCACGATGTAGCGCTCAAGGAAGATGCCGACGAGAACGAGCGGCATTATGGCCGCCGTAGCAATCGCCGCCATCGACCACCAGTTGATGCCCTGTGACCCTGTTTGGCTGGCCACCATCACCGGTAGGGTCTTGGCGTTCGAGCTCGTTAGCAGCGCGGCGAAGAAATACTCGTTCCAGCACAGAATTACGGAAAGGATGAAGGCCGCAACCATGCCGGGCAAGGCGATGGGCAGAACGATGCGCAGAAATGCACCCCAGATCGAACAACCATCCACCAGTGCTGCCTGCTCAAGTTCGACAGGTATCGTGTCGAACTGATCGCGCATGATCCATATGACGATGGGCAGCACCATCAGCGTATAGACGAGGATAAGGCCGACCAGCGTGTCGAGCAGCATCAGATGTTTGTAGAGAACCAGAAATGGCATCGCCAAAACGACAGGCGGCAGTATGAGTTGAGACAAGAAGAAGAAGGAAATATCCTTATTCTTCATCCAGAGAAATTTGTAGGAAAAGCGGCTGAGGCCGTAGGCCGCCAGCGAGCCGATCAATACCGCCAGAAACGATGCGCCGGCCGAGGCTACGATACTGTTAAGAAAGCGGCGAATAAATTCGTCACGAACCGTCGATTGCGCGAAGATCGTATCGGGAGAAAGACCCAGTGAGCGCCAGCCTTTCCAATCCGGCGTAAAGTCAACGAAAGGAATGAGATGCCCTTGCGTCACATTGACTGCCGTCTTGAAGGACGTTGTGATGGTCCAGTATATTGGAAATAGCGACACGAAAGCCCAGAACACCAAAGCAGCATAAATCAGCAGACTGCTGGTCATGAACTGCGGTCGGCGGGACCAAAAGCTTAATCGCGGGGTGGACGTTTCAACATGTGGTGCCATGGGCTTCAGCCTCGATTGTCCCGTTGCATCCAGCGGCTCGCCCCTTTCAGGATAAGCGCGACGAAAATGATGATGATGACGAGATAGAATTCCGCAAGCATGGTGCCGTAGCCGACATTGGAGCGGTCTCGGTATTCACGGAAGATGAAACTGGAAACGGTATCTGTCGCTCCGCCCGGTCCACCTGCAGTTACGTTGATGACGATATCGGCCAGCTTCAGCTGAAAAATGATACGCAGAATAATGACCGTTATGCTCACAGGCAGCATCAGCGGAAAGGTGATTTCCTTGAAGCTCTGCCAACCGGACGCTCCATCCACCTTCGCCGCTTCCTTGATTTCGGAGGGCAAGGCCTGAAGCCCCGCAAGCAGCAGGATCATCATGAAGGGGATGGAGACCCAGGCATCCATGGCCATGATCGAAGTCCGCGCCAACCATGGCGTCGAGAAGAATGCCGGATTGTCCCAACCGAGGTTGCGCGCAAGCGTCGCCGCTGGGCCGAAACGATACTCCATCAACGATTTGCCGATCATCCAGCTCACGGCAACGGGGCTCAACATCAACGGCAGCAGGAACGCGACACGAAAGAATTTACGCGCTTTGATCTCCGCGTTCAGCAACAATGCGAGCCCGAAGGCGATGGCATATTGCACCAGAACCGACAGAACATAATAGACCATGTTCAGCAGCGCGTTCCAGAAGTAGCGATCTGCAAACAGTGTTCTCAGATTATCAAGCCCGTTGAAACGGCGGCCCGCCACAGCGCTCAGATTCCAGTCGGTAAAAGCGATATAGAGGCCGAAGACCGTGGGAAAAACCACCATGGCCACAGTGAAGAGAACGGCTGGCAAAACGAAAGCTGCGCGCTGCCCCGCCTCCCCGCGGATCATGACTTGCGCCGCGCAAAGCGCTGCAGCCCATATGATGTAGGCAAACAGCAATGGTTGCCAGCTGACGAAACCAAACGTCGTGATGCCGGCTGCGTCAGCTATCTGCGCAAGAAGGGCGCCAAAGAGCAGCACCGTCGCGGCCATGAGCAACAGCTTTCCACGCCGCGCGGAGCTTGGTGGAACGACGGTCCGCTGCACAGGGCTGATGGTTTGCGTGATCGTATGCGACATGAGCAGACCTCTGGGCTGGTAAGCCGAACGGAAGACTTGGCGACTCAGGCGGCAAAACCAACCGCCTGAGCAATTGCAAACTAAAGATTTGCACCACGCATCATGCCCCGAGCGAGGCCTTGTAAAGTGCAATCTGCTTGTCGCGCCCGAGCTGATCCGTCAGCTTTTCCCACGCCGCAGCGATGGCGTCCGCTCCGGCCTGAGCGCTGGCCTGTCCGGCAAACACCTTGGCAAGCTCATCTTCCGCGATGCTGTAATATTGGAAGATACCGGGAATACGCGGCTCGATGGCAGCGTTGGGGTGATTGTAGGAGTTGGACTGCGAGGCGAGGTAGTTCGAGATGAACGCCTCGTCATAACCCGCCGTCACCCATTCCTTGATGTCGAACTGGCTCTTGCGATAGCACTGGAAGCCGGATGGATAGGCCGCCGTCCAAAGCGCGATGTCCTTGCCACCCAGATGGGCTGCCGCGCTCCAGGCCGCCTTTTTCTTTTTCTCATCGCTGTCGACCCGCGACATGACGTAAACGCCCCACCCGAGATAGGCCATGTTCGGGGCGTGGTTCGGACCGCTCGCCAACTTCTCCCATTTGCCGGTTTTCGAATTATAGACATCGTCAGAACCCGGCAGGATATCGAAACCAATGGTGTCGCCCACAACAGAACTATCGCTGGTGCGTGCGGCAGCACCGACATCACCCCACCACGAGACCATCGAGCCGGTTCCAGCAAGAAACTGCTGGAAGGCCGTGGTGCCGGGATCGGCATTTAGCTGGTCGCCCGCTTCAGATGGCAGAGCATCGATAACGTCCTGAATGGCACGAACCCAGGCAGGATTGTTGATGCGCGGTTTCATCGTGTCAGCGTCAAACAGCCAAGCCTTGTCATCCGGATGCTTGGCATATGCCGTCGCACGGCTGCTGAGGAAGTAGAAGCCGAAACCACCCCAGGCCTTTGGCGCATCGAGATAGCCAAGAGCATCACCGCCAGCGACGGTCTTGCCCTTGAGGAATTTGGTGACTTCCTGCACCTTCTGCCATGTTTTCGGCACGCCCCACTCGCCCTCGTGGCCCTCGTCCTTCCAGGCTTTGGCAAGATCAGCATCGGTGAAGTAATCGGTGCGATAATTGAAGTTGTGGCAGTCGCCATCGACAGACACGCGGTAGGTCTTGCCATCCCATGTGCCTACGGGCGCTTTCAGATAATCGACATAGTCGTCCATATCGATCTGGGCCTTGACCCAATCCGGCATCTCGGAGGCCAGCCCCTTGCCGCAAACATCACCCTCGAACGGCGCACCCATCTCGAGGATGTCGAAATCGACTGTGCCGGTGGCGATGGCCTGTTGCAGACGCGGATTATAATCCGCCTGCGCCAGATCGATCCAGGTAATCTTGGCACCTGTGTACTCTTCCCAAGGCTTCAGAAAGCCGCGAAACAGAACATTGTGAAGGTTCTGGTTGTTGAGGCCCATGAAGGAAAGCTCGACACCGGCAAATTCGCCCTGTTTGACGTTTTTCTTCGTCGCCTCCAGACACATTTCGCCGACCTTCTGCCAGTCAGCATCAGTTGGAGACCCCTTGCCGACGCCCGGCACCTGCAATATCTGACTGCGCAAGGATGCGTCCTGCGCATAAGCTGCTCCAAACGGACCCATCACACTGCTCGCAGCTGCCACGGCACCCAGGCTCGCACCGGTCTTCAAGATGGCACGGCGGCTCAGGCCGATAGCCATCATTCTCTCGAAATCACTGACTTTCATGCGGTTCTCCTCCCGTTGATTTGCTATCGTCGCTTTTCTCCTGACGGCGACGACCAGATTCACTCCAGCCTCAATCCGCTTTCCCCATCGAAAAGATGGACCAGCGCGACATTCGGCGTCATTGCAATCGTGCCGCCCGCGGGCTCTTCAACGCGCTCGCGAAACACGCCGATGATCTTCTGCTGACCAAGCTTGGCAAAGACTTGCGTTTCCGAGCCAGTCGATTCCACTACCGTCACCTGCGCGCTGACAGTTCCGCCAAGGGTGAAATGCTCTGGCCGGATACCATAAAAGGCAGGCCTTCCATCAGAGCCGGCAGGCGCGCTTGATAGGGGCAAGCGAATGCCATCATCCGTTTCGAAATAGGGTTCAGCGGCATTGCGAATATGGCCTTTGATGAGGTTCATGGATGGAGAACCGATGAAACCGGCAACGAAGGTATTTGCGGGCTTATCATAAAGCGTCAGCGGCGAACCGATCTGTTCCACGCGCCCGTCTCGCAGCACGACAATACGGTCGGCCATGGTCATGGCCTCCACTTGATCATGCGTCACATAGATCATGGTCGTTGCCAAACGTCGCTGCAATTCCTTGATTTCAGCCCGCATCTGCACGCGCAGCTTGGCATCGAGGTTGGATAATGGCTCATCGAAGAGAAAAACTTTGGGATCGCGAACAATCGCTCGCCCCATAGCCACACGCTGGCGCTGGCCACCGGAAAGCTGGCGGGGGTAACGGGCCAGATAAGGTGTAAGATCGAGTATCTCTGCCGCCGTACGGACGCGGGAATCGATACTCGCCTTGGCCTCTCCACGCATTTTTAGCGCGAAGCCCATGTTCTCCGCGACTGTCTTGTGCGGATAGAGCGCATAGCTCTGAAACACCATGGCAATATCGCGATCCTTCGGAGGCAGGTCGTTGACCACTTTTCCGTCGATCTGGATATCCCCAAAAGTGATCGGCTCAAGCCCAGCGACCATCCGCAGCAGGGTCGATTTTCCGCAGCCGGACGGCCCCACCAAAACGACAAATTCGCCGTCAGGTATTTCAACGGTAACGCCATGGATCACTGTCAGGCTTCCATAGGCTTTCCCGACATTGACGATGTTCATCGATGCCAATAGCTGTTCTCCTCCACCGGCGTCGCACTCCCCGCGACTCTGCGCCTCCCAGCCAATGGGCGAGTACAGCCTGTCAGCCGTACCTGCCATCGATATGCTATCCTTGGGAGGACACATCCGTCCCGTGAACTTCACACATATAAATATTTTTGTAAATTAGGCCGCCGTAAATTTTTCCGATTTTCATGGCTACGGCAAAAACTGACTTCAATAAGTCACCCTCTGGCGGAAGAGCGCGTTCTGTGGTTTGTTTCTGTACCGCTACTCGTATCACTTTGGTCACCGGCTAATTGCGGACATTACAAATATGTTGTATTTCGTGAAGAATAACTCTGCAGTTTCTGGGAGGAGAAAGCAGTGCTCAAAGGGATTGACCCTATAATTAACGCTGAGCTGATCCATGCCCTGATGCTCATGGGCCATGGCGATCAGTTGGTCTTATGCGACATCAACCATCCTGCACAAACCATCGCGCACCAAACGACGTATGGGCGTCTGATCGATGTTTCCGGCTGCGGCCTTGAGCATGCGGCGCAAGCCATCCTGAAGCTTTTCCCGCTCGACACATTCGTCGACTCTCCTGTGAAACGGATGCAGGTCGTTGGCGACCCAGACGGGCAAGTTCCAATTTTCGCGGTGATGCAGTCGGTTGTCGACAATGCGGAAGGGCGACCGGTGAGAATTGAAGCGCTGGAGCGTTTCGCTTTCTACGATGAAGCGAAAGCCTCATTCGCCATCGTGCGCACCTCTGATCCGGGTCCATATGGCTGCTTCATTTTCAGTAAGGGTGTCGTGTAATTTCTGGCAAGCGGGCAAAATCGATTGGGGAATTGATTTTGCTTTTCGTCGATCAACCAGCAAGGCTTTGGATCCGATTGCAACGAACACGGAATTCGGTCCCGCGCTAAAGATCATCTATCTCCCCCTTAATATTTTGGTGCACAACAAAAATCATATGCCCGGTAACAAATGTCGTCAGAGATGAACTCGAGCCCCGAATTGAGAACCGTACTTAACGCCTTGAAGGGGATCCGAGCCGTCGGGGGCAGATTAAGCATCTGTTCCGACGGAAATATTTGGACGCCAGCAATAAGGACTGTCCACCGCTGAAGATCGAAGGGCGAGAGCGGACGTCGCCATTCTTCGCGTCTTCACCTTTTTGCGCTGGGCTTTGTTTTTGGCAAATGGTCGACAACGACCGCCTCAAAGTGAGGAGATCAAGACAGCCAGCTCTTGATGTTGGCTCGTATAAAAGCATCTGCAGGTGTCGGCGCTTGTTGCGTCAGGGTCAACACCCCATCGGTAAGGCGGTCTTCGTGCCCCTCCTCGATCCACTTGTCCATAGAAGCAAGCAGTTCCGCATAGTCTCTATTCAAGCCACCAGCGCGATGTCGCTCGGCCAGTTGTTCAACGCTGAGCTTCACATATCGAATGGGGCGATCAAGAATACTACTGAGCTTGGACGCAGTTTCTGTGTAGGAGCGGGTTTCGGGGCCGGTTAGGGTAAAATCACGGCTCCAGGATTTATCTTCAAGCATGGCGCTAGCAGCCGCTCTGCAATGTCGTCTGCGTCAATGTAACCAACGCGGCCAATTGGAGGATGTGACGCAGCTTGGCACGAACATAAAAATAGGGCACCAAGCATGCGGTCGGCCTCGCCAACAAAGTGTCGGCACCTACCGGCATTTGTCCGGTAGCAAGGGGACAGGTAATGAAAGATTTGGATTCGATAGACCGTCAGATACTTACCATCTTGTCGAGAGAAGCCCGCATTGCGGTAAAGGCACTTGCAGGGCGTGTAGGACTGTCGCGTAGTGCCACCAGCGAGAGGATAAGCATCTAGAGAGGTCTGGCGTTATTCGCGGGTACAGGGCGGACATAGGCGAAGTTGACGCGAATGTCATACGAGCGGTTCTCTTATTAAAGCTGAAAAGGACACCTGCCTTAAAATTTCTAGATGCACTGGCTCGGTGCATCGAGGTGCGACGAGTATCTTCGGTCAGCGGCGACTTGGACATGATCGTCGAGATCGAAGCTAGCACCATCGACGGTATGAATCGTGTGCGCGATTTAATAGCGGTCGACGAATACGTCGATGATATCACTACCTACTTTGTTTTGAGACGGGACGTAGATCGCGACAAAAGGTCGGGCTTGATCAGAAGCGTGGACTGCGACTCACACCGATCAAGCGCGCAAGCCGATCGTTCTGTTTAACGTCGACGGGCACAAGGCACTCTGGAAGATCGAACTGACCGTTATGTTGCCTGAAGAATGTTAGCTAGGTCGAGCGACATAGGACCATCATAGGAGGGCGTAAACAAAAGCTGCTTTAGACACGATTGTCGCAGCTATTGCCCTGTCCAATGGCTGTATTGTCGTGACCGACAATGAGCGAGTTTTTCACGGGGTCGAAATTATCAATCCTCTCCGGCACACCGGAATATAAAACGACCAGCAGCTTTATGCTCTTGAACCGAATCGAACCACCGACCATCTTGTTGCCCCCGTCGACAAAAGATAAGCGAAATCGGACAAGTCGATCGTGCCGAGGAAAACTTGACGCATTGCTGGACGGTTTGCTGTTTAGCTAATTAACGCAAGCCTGCTCCAGGCCTGCCTCAATGAAAATAAAGCCGGTTTCTTGTCCGGCTTTATCTCAATTGAAAGACGCAAATTACATCTTTGGCAGAAGCACCTTATCGATGACGTGAATGACGCCGTTCGACTGCTTCACGTCGGCGATCGTGACATGCGCGACATTGCCGTTTTCATCGGTCAGCGTAATCTTGCCCATGCTTTCCTTGGCCTTCAAAACGCAGCCGCCGACGGTCTTGACATCATGCGTGCCCTTGTCGTCCTTGATCATCTTCTCGATCGCCGTTGACATGGTATTGGCTGCGACGACGTGGCAGGTCAGGACCTTGGTCAACTGTGCCTTGTTCTCAGGCTTCAGGAGTGTGTCGACGGTTCCCTTGGGAAGAGCTGCAAACGCTTCATTTGTCGGGGCGAACACGGTAAATGGCCCCTTCCCTTGCAGCGTCTCGACCAGGCCGGCTGCCTTGACGGCGGCGACAAGCGTCGTGTGGTCCTTCGAATTCATCGCGTTTTCCACGATGTTTTTGTCTTCGTACATCGCGGCGCCGCCGACCTTGGGATTGGCTGCGTATGCGCTGCCAGCAGCGATCGCGATTGCGGTGGCACAGGCTGCGAAACGGATTGCGAGCTTGAACATGGTGATTCCTCCTGGCCGATCACCCAGATGCAAGGCTGCATCTCCTAAGGGTCGGCTTCCCTCTTCCGGGACAAGGAGGTTACGGAAAGGCTTGAGAAGAAGTTTCAGGGCCGTCGAATTATTTTACACGATCATCTCTCTTGCTGTGGCCACCTCACCACGCGGCCAGCAAACAAAGGCAACCATATCAGGACGGGCTGGAGGGGTAAGCGCAAAAGGTGGTAGATCCACTCCCACACCGACGGGTCACTAGAAAGCGCATCGATGGCGTGTTTGATATTCGCCGGAAAAACGCAGACCGCATAAAGCGCCAGACCAATGCCTGCGGCCCGCTGAAGTCGTGCGGTTACGATCCCCAACGCACCAGCGATTTCGCAAAGCCCTGTCAGCAAAATCACCAAATGCGGCGACGGAACCCAATCCGGCGTGATTTTCAGAAATGGCTTCGGCCACAGAAGGTGCATCGTGCCGACGAAGCCATACAAGCAGGCGAGCCCTGTCGCGCATTTGCGCCGGCAAGCTTCCGTCCTCAGAGAAGCAGCCACGGAGTATCCCATCTCCCCTCCAAATAAGTGCCTTGGGCCATCGCGCAGCGCATCGCTCCGGAAAGCGAAAGCTTAGAGGCTTCTTGCCGTGCCGCTCGCCACGATCGCTCCGGTCGGCTTGCCTGTGGGCGAGCCGCCGAACGGTTCCAGCGATACTGCAAGCGTTGCGCCCCCACCCAGACGATCACGCAGGTCCGATGGAATGACCAGTTCTCCGCCGGTATCTGCCGGCAATATGCCTAGCGAGAAGGGATCTCCTTGCCCAGGAACAAGCCAGAGCTCCAGCGATTTCTCCTGCGGGCGCCCTGCGGCGACAGGTACGATGCGCATTCGCCCGCTTTCGGCATCGTAGGACGCCAGCATGTTGACGGAATTACTGGGTGCCGAGAGTTCCGCAACCAGCTTACCATCCCGAGAAGGTGGCGACGCGATACCCGATGCATAGATCAGGGCGGCAGCAGCGGCTATGGAGGTGCCGAGCGAAAGCCAACGCCAGAAAGCCATTGAATTCCAAAGGCTGGCGTTACTCGTCAGCGGTGCTGCGAAGAGGCGCTGTTCAAGCTGTTCCAGCACGGCGGCGCGAGGCGTTACTTCGTCGTAGTCCTGATTGAAGGACTCCATGTCGGCCTGCCAGCGCGCAACGATTTGCGAAAACGCCTCATCGCCGGCCATGCGGCGCTCGACCATCCTTCTTTCTTCGATGGACAGAACACCCAAGACATATTCGCCTGCCAGGATTTCGTCTTTTGAGTGCTCGCTTGAGCCAGGATCACGCGTCATCGCTGGATGCACTCCTTAAGCTTCAGGAGACTACGGCGCAGCCACGTGCGCACCGTATTCAGCGGGACCCGCAGATCGTCTGCAAGTTCGATATAGCTCAGGCCCTCGACATAGGCGCGACGAACTGCGTTGGCATGTGCCGGATCGAGCTCTGCCATGCATCTGTCGATCCTGCGGCCATCATCGACGATACCCATGCGCTGCTCTGGGTTCGGGGTTGTGTCATCGGCAAGATCATATGCTGCGTCGAGATCATCGGAAACAGGTTTGCGGGCGCGGATCGTATCGATCGCGTGGTTGCGCGCGATTGTCGCAAGCCATGCAAACGGACCGCTATGTCCAGTCGCGAAGGTTTTCGCGCGTTGCCAGATCTTGACGTATATTTCTTGCAGCGCCTCTTCAGCATCGCTGCGATTTTTGAGGATGCGCAAACATACGCCCATCAATTTTGGGCTAGTCGCCTTGTAAAGTGTAACAAAGGCGGCGCGGTCTCCCATCGCGACACGATTGATCAAAACTTCGATGTCGTTGCTTTGCATTGAAGAAAACCTTGCCACCCCAACCTTATAGCGGTTGGCTTCTGGAAAAAACAAGGAGCGACGGGCGGTAAACCCGACAAAGACGCTGCTTCTGTCAGTCCACGATCGACTATTGGCGCGAATATTGCTCATCGCGACGCATCCAAGGTTCTCAACTGGCGTCGGATGAGCCAGAGACGGGATCCTGCCGTAACTGTCGAGAGAAGAGTTCTCCCGATCAGCCCCCGCGCGTCAGCATCGTCGAAAGGCTCCTGAGTGTTGCGCGATCGATCAAATGGCAAGGAGCGAAAGCGGCTCTCCATGCTGCTTAACCGGAAGAAGCCGATCGCGACGACCACCATGAGCGTGGCAAGATGGTCAATGGGACAGGTCCTCATGTGGTCAACTCCGACATTGCCATGGCCTCCAGCCGATACTGCCCCATGCGATTCCGAAGCAGAGCAATCACGCGACAGTTCAGCAGCGCGTTTTCATCCTGAGCGCCTTGCGCGACCTTTCGCGCCCACGTTAAGGCCTTGCTTTCCGACCAGTTACGAACGCGGCGAACCATTAGTTTCAGCGACCGCTCGCCTTCCTCAATTTTCCCTTTGGTTTCTGTAAATTCTTCCACGGCCCGCACCGGACTCGCCGATAGACGGTCTTTCGCATGGCCGAAGCGAGGCGATATACGGCCGCTTATGGTCGGGTCAGGCGATCGCTTCTGCGCGCGCTTCGCCGACGGCGGCTCGGCGAGGACCAGTCCCGTGAGCCTTCATCGCTCTCCGGACGGCGAAGCTTGCCAAGCTTACGTGAATATCGAGCCAAGTGCTCCGCCCTTTTGGCATGTTTCGACCGCCGGCCTTTATCGCCCGACGGTCTCTGTCTACCTGAGGCGGTTTCCTCCGCTCACATCGGCGGAACGACACCATTCGTGCCGACAACCACACGACCGCTCGACATCGAACCGTCGTCTGCCTTTTCGGAGGATACGAAAACGGTTGCGCCAGGCTTGATGTCGGTTTCCACAGCATTGGCAAAAGTGACAACCGGCGTGCCATCCGGAATGGTGATCTTCTTTTCCTTCCCCTTGTAGCTCACGGTCACCGCATGACCGTCAACCGACTTTACGGCGTCGGCAACAGTCGCATTGGTCATCGAGCTGTTTGGCTTCAGGTCCCAGGCGTAGCTCCCCTCGCCTGTGCCTTTCATCGCTGCAGGAAAGATCAGCACTTCCAAAGCGCCATCGCCGCCGCTCGCCGTTGGCAGTGATGCGATACCGACGAAGTCACCTGGCTTGATATCGTCAACCGATGCCTTGGCGACGCCGGAGACCTTCCAGCCATCCTTCAGCATGATCTTTGCGCTGCTGCCTTCACGCGTTTTAACGGACAAGATGTTGCCCTGAAGGCTTTCGACGGTGCCACGGACACGAACCTGATCGGCGGCCTTGGCGCCTCCGCCGAGCGTCAACGCAACCAGCGCGCCGGCGAAAAGGGTAAAACCTGTTTTTGAGGTTGAGAACATTGTGCTTCCTTTGTGTTTCAAACCCTGTCTGCTGAACAACCGGCGGAGGCGGGCTGAAAAATCCGCTAGCTATGGAAATCTGGATTTCGACCTATATTCCGGCATACCACTCGTAGCCGCGATCCTCCCAGAAGCCGCCATTTCCGCCGTAGAGATTGGAGAAATCTGCGACGGCCTCGATGCGCATCAGATATTTCGCTTGCTTGTAACCAAGCTGCCGCTCGACCCTCAGCCGTAGCGGCGCGCCATGCGCGACTTCGAGATCTCTTCCGTTCATGGAATGGGCGAGAATGGTTTGAGGATGAAAAGCGTCAACAAGATCGATGCTCTCGTAAAACCAGCCGCTGCCATCCAGGGTCTTTTCGTATTCGTCGGCACAGTGAAAGACGATATAACGCGCTTCCGGCTTGAGGCCGACCTTGTCCAGAACGGCAGCGAGCGGCACACCTGTCCACTGACCGATCGCGCTCCAGCCTTCGACGCAGTCGTGGCGTGTGATCTGGCTGCGTGCCGGCATTGCCTTCAGGGTTGCAAGGGGGAATTTGGTTGGGCGCTCGACGAGGCCACCGACCTCCAACTGCCACTGCGAAAATTGCGTCGACAACAATTGCTGATATTGCGCGCCCTCGGGCATGCTTGTGCCGTTGGCGCGAAAACTTGGCGAGATGTCCGCGAGCGTATACTCGCGCGCCAGGGTGTTGTCGCCGATCAGCAAGCGCTGCGCACGCTTCGTCAGGCCCTCGGCGAGTTTCAGGGTTTTCTGGACCTTATCGTTTTGGACAAGCGCATCGCAGCCACTCAGACCGAGTGCGGATGCGGTAAGCGTTGATCCGATCAGGAAACGGCGACGGGTAATGAGGCGGCTCATGGCTTGAACTCCCCTTCCGGCTCTTCGATGATGACATAACGTCCGGTGATCATCGAGCGCATATTGTTCAATACGCCGGAGACCAGAACCATCACGATGTGAATGACGACAAAGGCGATCAGTGCGCTGGCTGTGATGAAATGCAGTGTCCGGGCCGACTGTCGACCGCCGAACAGATCCAGAAGCCAGGGCGCGAAGGCATTGAAGCCCGGTGACATTGTCAAACCAGTCGCAATCATCAAGGGAAGCAGAAAAAAGATGACCAGAAGATAGGTGAGCTTCTGCAGAGCATTGTAGTGACGCGCTTTTTCGCCCTTCGGAAAGCGCAAACGAGCATGATCAACCACCTCTTGGACGAGATGCGGTACCGCGAGTTCACCGCGCCTAGGCAAAAGGTCCCGATGGAAATGACGGGCAATGAAACCATAGGCAATATAAATCAGTCCGTTGATGACGAAGAGCCAGGCAAAGAAAAAGTGCCACCGCCGACCGGTGGCGAGATCCTGATAGCTCGGCAACGTCAGCCAGGCGGGAAAGCCGCGGGCCGTAAGCTCCCCATCGACATTGGACACGCCCAGGAAACCGGTCGTCTCAAAGGAGACGTCGCCGATGTGTGTCATGCCCTTGACCCGGTCGCCGTCCTGCACCGCGTCCATGGCAATGAAGGCCGGGTCGTCATCGGCGCCATATTGACCCCAATAGAGAGCCGGATGCGCGTTGAAGATTTGCAGTCCGCTAAACAGCAGCACAGTCATGAACAGAACGTTCAACCAGTGCGATAGGCGTACGGTCAGACTGTGTCGCCTGATGAGAATTCGTTTTCCAGTGACGGGTTGTGCGGTCGCATCCATAATTTCCCTCGAGCGCCAGCGTTATCGTCGATACGAAACCGCCCCCGCAAAAGTTGCGTTTCGAGGGGGCGGACAGGATCATTTCATCGCGTCGCATTTCTTCATCATGTTGGACTTTTTCATCGAGTCCTTTTCCATGCCGGCCTTGTGCATACAGTCTGTCTTGTTGCCGGCCATCTTCATGCTATCGGTCTTTATGGTGTCCTTCTTCATCGTATCCATCTTCATGGTATCGGTCTTTTTCATTGCGTCGGAGGACTGAGCCTCGGCGATGCCCGCCGCAAATGAAAGACCAAGAATGACGGCGCCGATGGCAACAGTGAAGGAACGAATAGTCATGATGCGTCTCCCGTTTGATGTGCTCGCCGCGTGGTTGCGCCGAAGGTTCACATCAGGCTCATTCGCGGAAGGCGGGAGTTGGTAACAGGCATCACGCGTTTGTGATCGCAAACTCGGTCTGGCTGAACTTTTCTCGATTTTACCATCGATGCTGTGTAACCGTTTCGCCGTAGGGCCGTATGAAGCTGGAAGACATGATGGCGATGAGCGAATTTGAGCTGAAGGCGTTGATGCTTCTGTCCCTTGACGGGGACGAGAATGCCTATCGCTGTCTGCTCGGTATTTTGCGGCATCTGCTGGAGAGCTATTTTAAACGACGGCTGACGTCGAGCGCGCAGGACACGGACGATCTGATCCAGGATACGCTTCTGGCGCTGCATCAGCGCCGGATCACCTACGATCGCGAGCGACCGTTCACGGCCTGGTTCTTTACCATCGCACGCCACAAGCTGGTCGATCACCACCGGCGACGAGGCGGGCGATCGGTTGTCAGCCTGGAACTGGTCGAGGGCGTCGCGGACGGCTATTCCGAAGACGCGATCCTCGCGAGCATGGATGTGGAGCGATTGCTCTCTGGCATTCCGGCGTGGCAAAGCGACTTGATCCGGCGCGTGAGGTTGGAGGGTCGTTCGGTCGCCGAGGCGGCAGTTGCCAGTGGCAAGACGGAAGCAATGGTCAAGGTCAGCGTTCATCGCGGCATCAAGGCGCTGGCTGCGAGATTGAGAGGCGAACGTGGCGAAAACGGATGATCTGATCGATAGCCTGGCAAGAGGGCTGCAGCCTATACGGTCGCATGCTCTTCTCCGCTTACTCTCCAAAGCGCTGCTGCCTGGCGTCTTGCTGTCTGGTGCATTTATCCTGCTCCTGCACGGTTTGCGTCCAGACATAATCTCGGCAATGTCTCTTCCCGCCTTCTGGGTGAAATCATTCTATCCGCTGGCGCTGGCGATCAATGGTATCTGCGCCGTGTTGATTGTCTCGCGCCCCGGTGGGCTGCCGAAATCGGCAGGCTTGGCCTCAATTGGCATCTATATGCTGCTAGCAATGCTGGGGCTCTGGCAGTTGCATGCATCGCCAGCTATGGACTATCCGAATTTGATTTTCGGCGTCTCCTACTGGTTCTGCCCACTGATCATTGTCGCGTCCGCCGCTCCCGTCTTCGCCGCCAATATCTGGTTCTTGCGACGTTGCGCACCGACGCGGTATCGACTCGCCGGATTTACCGCTGGCATGATGGCAGGGGCCGCAGGGGCGTGGACCTATTCCTGGGCATGTATCGAAAACGGCCTTCCATTCGTGGCGCTGTGGTACTCGCTCGGTATTGTTCTGTGCGGCCTGATCGGCATGGCGCTCGGCACGCGCCTCTTGCGCTGGTAGCGTGATCGTTTGGAGACGGCCGAGCTGGTTTTCGCCAAACTCGGACCGTCCGGAGCGTTCGGACCTCGGGCCTGGGTCGATTGAGCCATGTGATGAAGCTCTGCACTCGACGTCAACACGGAAAGACGGGAAGTCTACAAAGTGGATGTTGGACCGGGCCAATCGACCTGACGCGGTCTATGTCTTTACCCGTCCGGTAAGCGAGCATCGGGATCCCGCAACCACCATCGAATGACAGTGCCAGGTCTTGGCGGTCGACGCCGTTCACTGCAAAGCTTGCGGGCATTTGCTGAACACACCGAATGGTAATGATTGAGCGCAAAAGGCGAAACGTACGCGCTATCTTTGAAAAACGGTGACGGATTTTTTGGAAAACCAGTCAAAGGTCTAGTACAAAGCCTTTCTATAGCGCGCTGCGGGTTCCCCCGAAATCCACGGAGACTAGATCAACTTCCAACTCAGGGAGCGTGAACCTGTGTCTTCGACGTCAAATCCAGGTCGCATTAATTCAACACTTCGCAAGTTCCTCGACAACGAGGCCTCGGGTGGTCTTGTGCTTATGGCGGCCGCCCTTCTGGCGATCATTACGGCGAACTCGCCTCTAGCTGAAGACTACTTCTACACCCTGCACGTCTACATTGGACCTCTCAGCCTTCAGCGCTAATCAACGATGCTTTGATCGCGGTGTTTTTCCTGATAGTTGGGCTGGAGATAAACGCGAGATGCTGGATGGCCAACTCTCCACCTGGAGCCGCAGGGTTTTGCCGGGTGCGGTGCTGCGGGTGGTATGCTGTTCCCCGCACTCTTCTATGCTCTGCTGAACCGAGACAATCCCGCTGCATCGCAAGGATGGGCCATACCAACTGCAACCGACATCGCATTCGCGCTTGGCGTCCTCTCACTGTTCGGATCACGCGTTCCGATGTAGCTGAAGATCTTTCTGGCGGCGCTTGCCATCATTGATGACCTGGGAGCTGTCATCGTCATCGCCCTGTTCTACACGGCGGACCTAAACCTCGTTGCCCTCCTCATCGGAGCCATCCTCGTGTGGGGCAACCTCTTCATCTTCAACAAGATGAAGGTGAAGGTACTGTGGCCGTATCTGGTGCTCGGTGCTGTGCTCTGGGTGCTGGTCTTCGCGTCCGGCGTTCACGCAACACTGGCTGGCGTGATGCTGGCGCTGACGATCCCGCTCAAGTTGACGCCCGGCGCACCGGAAGCAACGAAGGATGAGTCTCCGCTTCATCGCCTAGAGCATGCGCTGCACAAGCCTGTTGCATTCATCATTGTGCCGATCTTCAGCTTCGCCAACGCAGGCGTTTCGCTTTCTGACTTAAGCCTTTCGGTCTTCAGCGAACCGTTGACAATGGGCGTTGCAGGCGGCCTCGTCATCGGCAAGCTGGTCGGCGTATTTGGCGTCGTCACATTGCTGGTCAAGCTCGGATGGGCTCAACTTCCAGCACAGGCAAGCTGGAGCCAAGTGACCGGTACAGCACTTCTGTGCGGTATTGGCTTCACAATGTCGCTGTTCATCGGTTTGCTGGCCTTCAGTGATCCTGCAGTTCAAGATCGCGTCAAGATCGGCATACTCATGGGCTCGCTGGTATCAGGCGTTGCAGGGTCTGTCATCTTGACCGTATCGAGCAGACGTAAAACACACAAAACCCGGAATGATCAAGTTACGGCGTAACCACCCTGCGTCGCCACCGTGCCAAACGCGATGTTTGAAAGGGTGGCGACGACTGCTATTGGCAACAACGCTGCCGTAGCCACCACCTTGAAGGGATATGAACCGGCGACACGTCGATTACTGCCGACCTCGCAGGGGCGATCAAGGCCCCTACGGTCCTAGCCTCAGATGCTCCAAGGGTTCCCAAGGACTACCCCTATTCCGTGGAAATCCTGAATATTCCGCGTCACCACCGCAAGCCCGTGGACAAGCGCCGTGGCGGCAATGATAGCATCAGCTTCATTACGGCGATATGGTACATGCAAATGGGCGCAACGAGTAGCAACCGCATCATCAATTACAATTGTGCGCTCAGCAAACTCCGGGCGAACCCAGCCATCCATCCATGCGCGTAAACGAGAGCCCTGCGCAATGTCGCGGCTGCATGCTAAGTATCCCGCGCTCAAGCTCCAGAATTGTTATCGCAGAAATGTACAAATCCCGGGCATCGTGCGCACCTATCCAAGCCGTTACATTCGGATCGGCTTTACCGTCGCCGACCTTTCGAAGTTCGAAGATAACGTTTGTATCGAGTAAATATCTCAAGACAGATCAACTTAGCGGGCTGCTATAATCGATCGAGGAGGATCGAAATCGACGGCCGACAAACCCGGCATTGACAGCGCATCAAGAAGATTACGACCTTTTCCAGTCAGACGCTCAAACTCACTGTATGTCATCAAGACGTGCGATGGCCTGCCCCGATCAGTTATAACGACAGGTCCAGCCTCAGCAGCCTTCTTTGCTCTGCCAACATCGTGGTTCAATTCTCGGCTGGTCAAACTGAAGGTACCCATATGAAGCTCCATGTAGAAACGTACCTACATATACGAGGTTTCTCTCCTCAATAAGGAACGCCCTCGTGGGAAATTGGGTTCTTGGTCAGGTTTTTGCTCTTGAGTGGGGTCGAACTAGGGACCCCGCGGCAGTTCTTGTGAGCGATTAGTCTAGAATGTATTGCGCTAGCAATACTCTAGCCACCAACGCGCGATCAGAAAAACTTTCGGAAGAGTTCATCGTAGCGACGCGCGCGAAAGAGGTCCGCGAAGAGACCGAACCCTAAGCTACTTTGCCACAACCGTCCCGCATAAATTTAAGCAATGTTTATTTGCGTAGATTCTTTGATCACCCAGCTTGCGGGGGCCTTATCTTCGTGCTTGTATAGACAACCAAGGGGCATCGGGATCAGGGGCTAAGTCCGATTGTCGACAAGAGGGAACGCGCCTATGATAACATTCGATCATGTCAGCAAGCACTATCGAGGCCCGACGACGGCTGTCGACAATCTGTCGCTGACTGCCCCCACTGGCAAGCTCACCATCTTCGTCGGGCCCTCGGGCTGCGGCAAGACGACGTCGCTTCGCATGGTCAACCGGCTGATTGCGCCCTCTTCGGGCAGAATTCTTCTCGACGGCGAACCGACGGACGCCATGGATGTGGCGCTGCTGCGCCGCAAGATCGGTTACGTCATTCAAAATGCCGGCCTCTTTCCCCACCGCACCGTCGTGCAGAACATTGCAACGACCGCGCGGCTGAACGGAACGCCCAAGGAGCAGGCGCTTCTGACTGCCCATGATCTTCTGGAGCGCGTCGGCCTCTCTTCCGCTTTCGCCAATCGCTATCCCTGGCAGCTTTCCGGCGGCCAGCAGCAGCGCGTCGGCGTTGCGCGTGCACTCGCGTCAGATCCGAAATTCATGCTGATGGACGAGCCTTTCAGCGCCGTCGATCCGGTGGTCCGTGGTCAATTGCAGGATGAGTTCCTCCGCCTCCAGCGTGAAATCGGCAAGACCATCATTATGGTTACGCATGATATCGACGAGGCTCTGAAGCTTGGCGATCAGGTCGCGGTTCTGCGCACTGGCGGAACGCTGGCGCAGATCGCCACTCCACAGGAATTGCTGGCACGACCCGCAGACGAATTCGTCGCCGATTTCATCGGGCGCGACAGGGGGTACCGCATCCTGGGTTTTGCCGACTTCAACGATGATGGCGTGCAACTTGGCCGGGAACCGACAGGCACACTCGGCGCGACGCCGGAATCCCTTCGCCAGATTGCGACCGACAGATGGGTGCTCGTCGCCGACGCCGAGAACCGCCCGTTGGGTTGGGCCGATGTGGAAAGCATCAAGGCTCCTTTGAGAGAGGGCGATCTCAATCTCAGCGGCACGCTTGCGGTAGAGGGCAGCAGTCTGCGCATCGTTCTTGACGCCGCCCTCAGTTCACCCTCAGGCCGAGGCGTGATCGTCGGTCCGTCAGGCACATTGGCAGGCACCGTCACATTGTCTCATGTTGTCACCGCGATCGAGGCGGCACGCACCGGTCGCGCGAGGGCGCAAGCATGAGGTTCGATTGGCTGTACCGCGAGTCCGGCCGTATCGCCGAACTCTTCCTCTGGCACCTCTGGCTTTCTGTCATCCCCGTCGTCATTGGTCTCCTCCTCGCGCTGCCGCTTGGCTGGCTTGCGCACCGGGCCGGCTTCTTCCGCTCCACGATGCTTGGTGCGGCTGGTTTGCTCTACACGATCCCGTCACTTGCCCTCTTCGTTCTGCTACCGCTCGCTCTCGGCACGCGCATTCTCGATCCGCTCAACGTGGTTGTCGCGCTGACGATCTATGCGCTGGCGCTTCTTATCCGCACTGTCACCGATGGCCTCGATTCCGTACAGCCCGATGTCATTCAGGCTGCAAATGCCATGGGTTATCGCACCTTGCCGCGCCTTCTCTTCGTTGAGCTTCCGCTCGCCGTGCCGGTGATTGCCGCGGGCCTGCGCGTCGCGGTGGTATCCAATGTCAGTATCGTTTCCGTCGCAGCACTCGTCGGCACGCCGCAGCTCGGTCTTCTGTTTACACAAGGGCTTCAACTGCGCTTCCTGACGCCGATCATCGCCGGTATCGTTCTGTGCGTGCTGTTGGCAGCTCTGCTCGACGGGATTGTGCTCTTTGCCACGAAACGCCTGACACCATGGCAGCCCGGAGGTGCAGAACGATGATCGCGTGGTTTTCCGATACGGCCCACTGGACAGGCACCGATGGCGTCTTCGCGCTCGTCATCCAGCACCTGATCTATAGCGGCGTTGCCCTCTTCTTCTCCTGCCTGATCGGCCTGCCGATCGGTCTTTATGTCGGCCACACCGGCCGCGGCGTGGTTGTCATCGCCGGCCTTGCCAACGCACTGCGTGCACTGCCGAGCCTGGGTTTGATCGTGTTGCTCGTCATTCTTTTCGGTCCGGTCTTTGCCTCCGACATGGCGTTCATCGTGCCAAGTATCATCGTTCTCGTGCTGCTGGCCGTGCCACCCATCATGAGCGCGACCTATGCCGGCGTTGCGGCGGTGGATCCGGCAGCGGTGGATGCGGCGCGCGGCATGGGCAAGCGCCCTCTCGATATTCTCTTCGATGTCGAACTTCCTTGCGCCCTGCCGCTGATCTTCTCTGGACTTCGGAGCGCGGCATTGCAGATCATCTCGACGGCAACCATTGCGGCTTACGTATCGCTTGGCGGTCTAGGGCGCCTCATCATCGATGGCCGTGCGCAGAACGACTACTACCAGATGGCGGCCGGTGCGGTTCTCGTCGGTGCGCTCGCCCTTATGGTCGATCTGGTGATCGGCATCATATCGAGGCTCACGGTCTCACCAGGACTAACCCGCCGGGCATAGGGCGGGCATCAACCAAAACTGCATTTTCATTCTGAAGACGTTGACACAAAAGGAGCAACTTGCATGGCATTCAATATCTTAAAAGCCGCCGGCGCATTTGCGCTGATTGCGCTTTCCGCCACCACGACGCTTGCCCAGACCGATCCTCTCGGGAATGCTCCGGCTCAGCGTTCGGACACGTCCACCATCATCGTCGGTTCGGCCGACTTCCCTGAAAGCCAGCTTCTGGCCACCATCTATGCCAAGGCTCTGGCTGCCAAGGGCATCAAGACGGAAACCAAGCTCAGCATCGGCAGCCGCGAAGTCTATATGCCGGCACTTCTCGACGGCTCCATCGATCTCCTGCCGGAATATGCCGGCGCGACCTTGAGCTATCTCGACAAGAACGCCACCGCCCATTCGCCGGCGGACGTCGCTGCAGCACTGACAAAGGCGCTGCCAGAGGGTGTCGTCATGCTGACGCCATCCGCGGCTCAGGATTCCGATGGTGTGGCAGTCACCCGTGCCACTGCCGAGAAATACAAGCTGAAGACCATTGCTGATCTCAAGCCCGTGGCGTCCGAACTGGTGCTTGGTGGCCCGCCGGAGTGGAAGACCCGCAAAGAAGGTATCATTGGTCTGAAGGAACTCTATGGTCTTGAATTCAAATCATTCAAGTCTCTCGATGTCGGTGGTCCTTTGACGCTGTCGGCACTCCTGAACAATCAGGTTCAGGCAGCGAACCTGTTCTCGACGGACCCGGCGATTGCTGCAAACGATCTGATCATTCTCGAAGACGTCAAGAACCTGTTCCCCGCGCAGAACATCGTGCCGGTCGTGGCCAAGGCCAAGGTTAACGACACGGTCACCAAGACGCTGGATGCGGTTTCGGCCGCTCTGACGACCAAAGATCTGATTGTCATGAACGGTCGCCTTGCCAACCATGACAGCTTCGACGTGGTTGCCGACGAGTGGCTGACGACGCAAAAGTTGAACTGACGGATGTTTGCGGGTATGGCACGCACCATACCCGCACTCACGCCCCGGAAGCGTTGGATGCCGGACCGTCATCGTTCGCCTTTTGGAGTCCTATGCAAACGGTAGAGAAACAGATCGAAAAAGGGCAGCACGAGCAGGCTTCCGACAAGCCGCTTTACGTCACGCTCAAGGATTATGTCCGAAGCCGCGTCGAAACCGGCGAGTGGGCTGTCGGCCACCGCGTGCCATCCGAAAACGAACTTGTCGAGCTGCTTGGCGTTAGCCGCATGACGGCGAACCGCGCGTTGCGCGAACTGGCCGATGAAGGCTTTGTCGTTCGAGTCCAGGGCAAGGGGTCTTTCGTTGCCAGCAAGAAGCGCACGTCGCAGTTTCAGAGCGTTCCCAATATTGCCGACGAAATCACCCGCAATGGCGGTGTCCATACAGCCAATGTCATCGTACTGCGGATGGAGAGCTGCGATGCCGAACTGGCAGAGGCACTGTCGATCGAGATCGGCAGCCCGGTGTCGCATTCGATCATGGTGCATGCGGAAGATTCCGTGCCGATGCAGATCGAGGATCGTTTCGTCAACCACGCCATCGTTCCGCACTATATCGATCAGGATTTCGGCGAGGCAACGCCGAACGGCTATCTCACCGCCATCGCGCCGATCGTGAGGGCTGAGCAGCATATCGAAGCGGTGACGGCGCAGCCGTGGGAGTGCAAGCTGCTTGCCATTTCCAAGACGGAGCCCTGCCTTCTGGTGCGCCGCCGTACATGGTCTGACGCCGGCGTCATCTCTTCCGTCCGCTTGCTTTACCCCGGCAGCCGCTATCGCCTCTACAGCACCTGATCCAGCGTCTGGGAAAGCTGAAACCGTACAATCCAGACGAACCCTTTCATTCCATTGAACATTATCAGGAAAACCGAATGACCGTGTTGCTCGATGGCAGGCTGACTTGGCAGGACGTTGCAAATGTCGGCCAGGGGGAAACACTTGCGCTCTCAGACGCTGCAATGCAGCGGATCGAAAATGCTCAACGGATCGTGGAAAGCATCGTCGAGCGGGGCATCCGCGCCTATGGCATCAATACCGGCGTTGGCGCTCTTTCGGACACCGTGGTTGATCGCACAGCACAGGGCAAGCTCTCGCGCAGCATAATCCTGAGCCATGCCTGCGGCGTCGGTCCGCTTCTCGCACCCCGTGAGGTGCGCGCCATCATCGCCGCGCAGATCGCCAACTTCGCCCATGGGTATTCCGGCATCAGCCTGGAGATCGTTCGCCATCTCACCACCTTTCTCGAACGCGACTGCATTCCGGATGTCCCTTCCCGCGGATCGGCGGGCTACCTGACGCATAACGCGCATACGGCGTTGGTGCTTATTGGAGAAGGCTCCGCCCATATCGCCGGACGTGCCTTGAGCGGGCGTGAGGCCTTGGCGGAGCTCGGACTTGAGCCACTCACTCTCGGCGCCAAGGAGGGTTTGAGCCTCGTCAATGGCACCGCTTGCGCCACAGGTCTCTCCAGCATTGCGCTGAAGCGGACCGCGCAATTGCTCGACTGGGCCGATTCCATTGCCGCCATGACGCTTGAAGCGGCTGGCTGCCAGATGCCGGCCTTCAGCGAGGCCGTCCTGTCGTTGCGCGTTTCCGATGGTATTACCAAGGTGGGCGAGGTGCTGCGGACACGTCTTGCCGGCAGCGGACTGATCGAAGCTGCCAAGGGCCGGCGCACACAGGATGCGCTTAGCCTGCGCTCTATCCCCCATGCCCACGGCGCGGCCCGCGATCTGTTCGAAAACTGTGCCGCCATCGTTGACCGTGAACTCGCATCGGTCACCGACAACCCCGCTGTCGCCGGAACGCCGGAGGAGCCGCTTGTCTGGTCTGAAGCCCATGCGGTGGCGCCAGCACTCGGTCAGGCCGCCGACGCTCTTGCCATTGCCATTGCCCAAATTGCGGCCATGAGCGAACGGCGGATCGACCGTCTGGTCAATCCGCTGGTGAGCGGCCTTCCGCCCTTCCTCGCCTCCGACCCAGGCAGCCATTCCGGCTTCATGATCGCCCAATACACGGCAGCGGCGCTTGCGAACGAAAACCGCAGGCTTGCAGCGCCCGCCTCCACCGATGGCGGCCTGACCTCGGCGCTGCAGGAGGATTTCCTCGCCCATCCGACCGCTGCGGCCAACAAGCTTCTCGCCGTGATCGACAATGCCGAATATATCCTCGCGATCGAGTGGCTGGCGGCTACGCAGGCCCATGATTTTCTGGAAACCGTGGCGCGCAGAGCACCGGGTACCGACGCGCTCTACAGCCTGCTCCGGTCGCACGTCAGCCATTACTCAGACGATCGGCCGATCTCATCCGACATGGAGAAGACCAGAGCGCTCCTGGCGAAGACGCTGCCTCCCCATCAAACTATCTGAGGTGCGCGAAGCGCCTACATGAGGAAGTCGAGATGGATGTTTCTGGCACGGATGAAGGGCAGGCCCTTGCGCCGCCCTGTCCAGCCGACTACGTGCAGATTGCTGGCCGCTGGCTCATAGCGCTCAGCCAGCATCCAGGATCGGCAGTCGATTGCCGCGAAGTCGGCTTCTCCCCGGGCGACAGCCGTCACCGACGCCCGATGCGCTCCGGTTTCCACCATTTCGGAAAACAGCTTGAAGCTTTCGCCCATGGCCTCCAGATCGAGCTTCAAAGCCAGATGACCGGACATCGAGCGGTGCTCGTTAAAGGCAAGTTTTCTTCCTCGAAATAACGAGATCGGCAAGACCGGTTCGCCGGTTTCAGGCGCCATCACGCTGGCGCCCTCCCCTCTTCGACCAATAATGGCGCTCGAATAGAATATCCCCGAGCCCCCCGCGACATCTTCATACGGGCTTTGCCCGATGACCTGGACATGATCCTGCAAGCCAAGTTCCATCGGCCCCCAACAGGTAGCGGAGACGAGAAGAGCCGGATGGCGCCACAGAACATCGAGATCGAGGGCATCCGGATCGAGCGTCGCCGGGTCCGGCGCGATGACCGAACCATCCCCGCCACGAATGCCGCCCGGGACCGGTGGCATGTCCGCATTGCGCCGAATGAGGTGCTCAGGCGCATCAATGCCATTTGCGATCAAGCGGGCGCGCATTATTTCCCAACTGCGATCCACATCCGATCGCACTTCCGGCCAGTCATACATCGGCAGAGCGGCAATCCACCTCATGCAGGGAGATCCGGAATTGCGGTACCACCCGCGGCTTGATAGCTGGCTACCTGGCCCTGATGCTTTACAACGATATCGTTCGCGACGACCGATTCCACCTTTCGCCAGGCGGGGTGCACCACCGGCTCCTTCGCCTTGAAAGCGAATGCACGGAAAACCTCGAAATAGTTGGCGAATACATATCCCTCGTTCATCCTTTGCCATTCTGCGCGTCCGGCACGATAGAGCGACGGCAATCTGTACCATGCGACGGTCGGCAGCTTGTGGTGTACGAAGTGCAGGTTGTTATAGAGAAAGAGCGGCGCGAGAAGCGAGTTCTCGACGATGATCGTGCGACCATCCGGCTGCTCAGCCCACTGATGCTCGCAGTAGGAGCGAATGGCGATAATGGAAACCCCGAGATAGGCGGAAACCCCAATGTAAAGCCAGACAGGAATGCCGAACAGATTCGAGACTACCAACAAGGTCGGAATGAGCCCGGCAAGGTGGAGGGTCCATGCCATGATGACCTTGCGATCGCCCTTGAAAATCTTTCGCCATTCGGAAGTGGTGAAACCAACCACCATCAGCGGCGGACCGATCAGCACACGTCCAATCAGCGTGTTGTTCCAGGCAAGCAGACGCTTCAGTAACGCTGGCATCGTCTCCCAGTCGCTCATGGCGCGGTAGTAGCTCTCGGGATCATCGAAGGGATCGGTGAGACGCTCATCCGCATGGTGCTGAAGATGCGTCCGCTTGTAGCTGCGGTAGGGGTAAAACACCCCGAGCGGAGCGAAGACCAGCGCCTCGTTCACCTTGGCACTCCTCGTCGGATGCCCGTGCAGAACCTCATGTTGAAGCGAAGAGTGAAGCGCGACCGCCACGCCCATCAGCACGAGCGCGACGATGGGATAGGCCGGATAAATACTATAGCCGGCCATCCCCCACAGGCCGTAGCATGCAAGAAGTAGAGCGACTGTCGGCCACTCTATTCTAGGCGCCCTTGTTCGGCGTTGATGGATTCCTTGGTGTTGCCTATCGAATGACGTGTCGCTCATCATATCCCCTGATGCTTTGCCCCGGGACAGAGTTTCACCGAGCCACAACGCGCACAATGAGAGTTTGGTGACCGACCGTTGATTTTGATAACAGAAACTATACAATGTTGATAATAGTAAACATTGAGGTTGATTATGGACAAACGCGCTCTGGCGGAGCTCTTTCGTCTACGCTTGCTGGAGCTGGTCACGCGGTCCGGTGACAGCCATTCGGCTTTTGCGGCCGGGATCGGCATCGACCGCTCGGCGCTATCACAGCTTTTGTCGGGTGATTCGGCGCGTCTACCGCGCGTAGAAACTCTTCTCAA
The DNA here is from genome assembly GCF_053521965.1 of Rhizobium sp. 22-785-1. NCBI lineage: Bacteria > Pseudomonadati > Pseudomonadota > Alphaproteobacteria > Hyphomicrobiales > Rhizobiaceae > Rhizobium > Rhizobium sp. 22-785-1. Next base: position 266,154 of record NZ_JBNWDI010000006.1, read on the forward strand.
CATTGCCGAACGCCACGCCGTATCGCTCGATTGGCTGCTCGGCATCTCGCACGATCCAGGCCTGACGGGGGAACTGCGCCCGAGCTTCGAGATCGAGGAAGGCGGTGAGGACTATACCGACACGCTGCTGATGAAATGGCATGCCGAGGCGACTGGGTCGAAGATCCGCTACGTGCCGGCCCGCATCCCGGACCTTCTACGCACCCCGCAAATCATCGCCTTCGAAGCCGAAAGCGCGCACCAAAGTGTGAAAGCGCAAGCGAGCGAATCCGCCTTCCGGCTGGACTACAACCGCCAGCCGGGCACGGATATGGAAGTCTGCATGCCCTGCGAAACACTAGAAGCTTTTGCCCAGGGGCGTGGCATGTGGAGTGGGCTGAAGAAGGAGGTCAGAGCAACACAGTTGCAATACATGTCCAACCTCATCGACGAACTTTACCCTTCATTCCGCCTATTCCTGTTCAACGAAAAGGAAAAATTCTCGGTCCCCTACACGATCTTCGGATCGCAACGCGCGGCTATCTTCGTGGGCGGCATGTATCTCGTTCTCAATAACGCCGACTCCATACGTAAAATGCAACGCCACTTCGATGAGCTAATCCGATACACTCGCGTGCACGCACATCAAAGCGCTGATCATGTAAAATCGCTTGAGGTTCTTTGAACACGGAGAACACGTGAACTTACAGTGTCTCCGCTTTGAACTGAGCCGAACCCACGACCCCTCCTTTGCATTACGTTCGATCACTGAATAGTCAGCTTCTACATAAGCTCAGAAATCCCAGTCTTCATCTTCCGTCGCCACCGCTTTGCCGATCACATAGGACGAGCCGGACCCGGAGAAGAAGTCATGGTTTTCGTCGGCGTTCGGTGAAAGCGCCGCAAGGATCGCCGGATTGACCTTGCAGGCCTCAGCCGGAAACAGGGCTTCATAGCCGAGGTTCATCAGCGCCTTGTTAGCGTTGTAGTGTAGGAATTGTTTGACGTCTTCCGTCAAGCCGACGCCATCATAGAGAGCTTCGGTGTACTTTGCGTCGTTGTCGTAGAGTTCGAGCAGGAGATCGAAGGCGAAGTCCTTGATGTCCTGGCGCTTCTGTTCCGGCAGACGTTCCACCGCACGCTGGAACTTGTAGCCGATGTAATATCCGTGCACAGCCTCGTCGCGGATTATGAGACGGATCATGTCGGCGGTGTTGGTGAGTTTGGCGCGGCTTGACCAGTACATCGGAAGATAGAAGCCGGAGTAGAACAGGAAGCTTTCGAGGAAAACGGAGGCAACCTTCTTCTTCAACGTATCGCCGCTGTCATATTCGCGCATGATGAGCGCCGATTTCCGTTGCAGGAATTCGTTTTCCTCCGACCAGCGATAGGCGTCGTCCACATCCTGCGTCGAGCAAAGAGTGGAAAAGATCGAGGAGTATGAACGTGCGTGCACCGCCTCCATGAAGGAGATATTGGACAGCACCGCTTCCTCATGTGGCGTTGCGGCATCTGCCATCAGCTTGACCGAGCCGACACCGTTCTGGATCGTGTCCAGAAGGGTCAACCCTGTGAAGACGCGGATGGTGAGTTGCTGCTCTTCCGGCTTGAGCGTTCCCCAGGATGGGATGTCGTTGGAGAGCGGCACCTTTTCCGGCAGCCAGAAATTTCCTGTCAAACGGTTCCAGACCTCCAGGTCCTTGTCGTCTTCGATGCGATTCCAGTTGATGGCGCGAACGCGGCTGGCGGGCTTTACGGCGATGTTCATTAGTTGATCTTTCGAAGCGTTCTTGTTCACAGCGCGCATGACACGCAACCCTGCACTTCCGTGCCTTCCAGAGCCATCTGACGCAGGCGAATGTAGTAGATGGTCTTGATACCCTTCTTCCACGCGTAGATTTGCGCCCGGTTGATGTCGCGGGTGGTGGCCGTGTCGCGGAAGAACAGCGTCAGCGACAGACCCTGATCGACATGCTGGGTGGCCGCCGCATAGGTATCGATGATCTTCTCAGGACCGATTTCGTAGGCATCCTGATAGTACTCGAGATTGTCGTCGCTCATGAAGGCGGCGGGGTAATAAACGCGCCCGATCTTTCCCTCCTTGCGGATTTCGATCTTTGACACGATAGGGTGGATCGAAGATGTCGAGTGATTGATGTAGGAGATCGAACCGGTTGGTGGCACGGCCTGCAGGTTCTGGTTATAGAGGCCAGAGGTCATGACGGCCTGCTTCAGCGCAAGCCAGTCCGCCTGTGTGGGGATTGCGATGCCTGCCGTCACGAACAGCTCGCGAACCCGCTCTGTCGCGGGCAGCCATTCCTGCTCAGTGTATTTGTCGAAGTATTCCCCAGAGGCATATTTCGACTTCTCGAAGCCCTTGAAGCTGACGCCTCGCTCGGCGGCAATCCGGTTCGAGGCGCGGATGGCGTGGTAGGTCACCGTGTAGAAATAGATATTGGTGAAATCGATGCCTTCCTCCGAACCATAGAAGATGCGCTCACGGGCGAGATAGCCATGCAGGTTCATCTGGCCAAGGCCAATGGCGTGGCTGTCGTCATTGCCATTTTCGACCGATGGCACGGAAGAGATATGGCTCATGTCCGACACGGCCGTCAGCGCCCGGATCGATGTCTCGATGGTCTTGCCGAAATCGGAGCTGTCCATCGTTGCAGCAATGTTCAGCGAGCCAAGATTGCAGGAAATATCCTTGCCCATGACCTTATAGGAAAGGTCGTCATGGTATTCGCTGGCGTCGCTGACCTGAAGAATTTCCGAGCAGAGATTGCTCATGGAAACGCGTCCTGCAATCGGGTTCGCCCGGTTCACCGTGTCCTCGAACATGATATAGGGATAACCGCTCTCGAACTGTATCTCGGCGATCACCTGGAAGAAATCGCGTGCCTTGATCTTCTTTTTCTTGATCCTGGAATCCGCGACCATCTCCCGATACTTCTCGGTAACGGATATTTCGGTGAAGGGGATGCCATAGACGCGTTCGATGTCATATGGCGAGAACAGGTACATATCCTCGTTGTTCTTGGCCAGTTCGAAAGTGATGTCTGGCACCACGACACCGAGCGACAGGGTCTTGATCCTGATCTTCTCGTCGGCATTCTCCCGCTTGGTATCGAGGAAGCGCATGATATCGGGATGGTGGGCGTTGAGGTAAACCGCACCAGCACCCTGACGCGCACCAAGCTGGTTGGCGTAGGAGAAGCTGTCCTCGAGCAGCTTCATCACGGGAATGATGCCTGACGACTGGTTCTCGATCTGCTTGATCGGCGCACCCGCCTCACGGATGTTGGTCAGGCAAAGTGCGACACCGCCACCGCGCTTGGAAAGCTGAAGCGCGGAGTTAATGCCGCGGGCAATCGACTCCATGTTGTCTTCAACGCGCAGCAGGAAACACGAAACGAGTTCGCCCCGCTGTTTCTTTCCGGCATTGAGAAATGTCGGCGTTGCGGGCTGGAAACGCCCGGAGATGATCTCGTCCATCAGCGACTGGGCGAGCGTTTCGCTTCCCTGGGCCAGCGTCAGGGCAACCAGGCAAACGCGGTCTTCGTAGCGCTCCAGATAGCGTTTGCCGTCGAAGGTCTTCAGCGTGTAGCTGGTGTAATATTTGAACGCGCCGAGAAAGGTCGGAAACCGGAACTTTCGGGCATAGGCAGCGTCGAACAAATCTCGCACGAAATTGAAGGAATATTGGTCCAGAACCTCGCGCTCGTAATAGCCTTCGGTGACGAGGTAATCGAGTTTCTCCCGCAGATTATGGAAGAACACCGTGTTCTGGTTGACGTGCTGCAGGAAATATTGCTTCGCAGCTAGTCTGTCCTTATCGAGCTGGATTTTTCCTTGTTCGTCATAGAGGTTAAGCATCGCGTTGAGGGCATGGAAATCCAGTTCGGATTCCGATGTCTTCAAAGGCTTTTCGAAAGTGGTCGCGTCCAAAATCGTTCCAATCCGTGTTTGACGTTCGCGACGTCTTCCTCAGTGCCTATAAGCTCGAACCTGTAAAGGTAAGGCACGCTGCATTTCTGGGAGATGACATCGCCGGCGATCCCGTAGGTCGCCCCGAAATTGCTGTTGCCCGCGGCGATCACGCCGCGAATGTTTGCCCGGTTCTCCGCATCGTTGAGGAAGCGGATCACCTGTTTTGGAACGGCCCCTTTTCCACCTTCGCCACTGTAGGTTGGAAGGATCAGGACATAGGGGGCTTCGACCCGAAGGCCCTCGGAAGGACTAAGCGGAATCCGCCGCGCAATCATCCCCAATTTCCCGACGAAGCGATGAGTGTTTTCCGACCGGCTGGAGAAATAGACGATCTGTCCCATTGCTCCGGCTCAGGCCGCAAGCGTGCTGATCATATCCGGGCGGAAGCCCGCCCAATGCGTCTCGCCAGCCACCACAACTGGAACCTGACGATACCCCAGCCCCTGAACCAGATCGTAGGCATTGGTGTCTTCGGAAACATCCACGACGGTGTAGTCGATGCCCTGACGATCGAGCGCGCGGGTAGTGGCTGTGCACTGCACGCAGGCTGGCTTGCTGTAAACGGTAACGGTCATGATGATCCTCGTGAGATTTGAGTAGACGTGCGATATCGATCGGGCGTGGTGAATGCCCATTCAGGAACTCGGAAATTAGGGCAGCCGAAATCGGCGGCAGGCGTTACCGCCCGCTATTCACGCGGATACTGACTAGAATGATGCGACATTGACTTCACCCCGAAGTGGTTGATGCGGGGGATCAAGGAAGCGGCACGCGCAGGATCATCCCGCACGCAAGCGCGACCTTCGGACACCCCGCCCGTGGACGTATTCGTTTGAGGCAGGTCTCCTGGCTCACGGGTCATCGCATCCATCTCGCCTTCCCGACACCTTTCGGCTCAGTGGCAGTTTGAGAAGGATGCTCGCCGCTTACAGTTGCGGGGGCAGCTCCGGCATTGCTCCGTCCAGAAAGGACATCACGCACCGTATTCCCGTCTTAGCTTCCGACGCGAATCGGAAGAACCTCGAACACTAGATATGGTATACGGCGTGAAAAAATCGTCAACGGTTATGACTCTGTAACGGAAGGTTGACTGTGGATAAGCGTGGCTCGATCATAAAACATGAGGTCGTCTGCTTCTGAAGCGGCTAGCTTGACAGCGGACAGACCTTTCACGATGTAATTTTTCTCCCACTACATCGCTGTGGCCGTTTATCGTAAGACTGCTTGCCGCATTGCCCCTTAACGAAAACATAGCTACCCGTTTCGTGGGGAGCATCCAGGATGACGAGAGCGATAGGCAGATTCGGTCTTCTGCTGCGCATCATGTGCGCGATTGCCTTCGTATGCGTTGGGTTTGCGCACAAGCCGTTTCTCCAAACACCGCAAATAACTGGTGACCTCGCCCAGTACACGCTACCGGATAGAACCCTACCGGTGTATTGTCTTCCAACGGACGACGGACACAGCAAGACCGATCACGGGCTAGGCTTAGGTTGTGAGCTTGCCGCCTGACGGCCATTTCTCTAGTCCCTACGCCGACCGATATACATGGTTCTCCAATCCTGCGGGAACTCGTGTTCGAGGCGGCGGCTCCCTCCGTGTCCACTTACCGGCAGCTTTTCCCGCCCAATTCGTCTCGACGAGGGCCGCCGTCCAGCGTCTGAGCCGTAGAGCTGCCGCATCGTCCCGCGATGACGGTCTTCTTCGTTTTGTACGCTTGGAACCGTGGCCTGTAGAATCGTTCGGCTTCCGAGCGGTACGCATTCGGACGGAATCTCATGCTTTCCTCATCTTTAAACGACACCCAGTCTGCGGCGTACTCTGACCTACCCTGCGGGAAGCCGGGCGGCTTCAGGACCAGTACTTCCACCCTGACTCCAAGACGCCATCTTTTTCTGCAATCCATGCGGCGCAATGCCTTCATCATCATCGAGGGCTGCGTTGTCATCTATCAAGAGCTTGCTGACGATCGCCGATACCGGGGCCGACACTCCACTACCTGCGCGGCCGCCACGTGCCGTAACCGCTACGGGCCTTCATAGACCTCTCGCGAAAGGCGGAGAGGTTACGATGAAAGGCGCGCCCTAACGGATGGCTTCAGGCAGACCTGGTTCGCCCATCGCTCTGATCCGTACTGCATTAGTAGAGGCTCGTCGGCATGTCACGGCGTCACCGACCTGCGGCGAAAGATCATGCCGCCATGGTGCAGTGTGCCCTCTTCGACGAAATCGCCATCGGCGGTGAAGCCTGTGTCGTCCCAGTACTCGATATGCGTGCCGTTGACTTCATAACGGCCTTCATAGGCTCGCTCACGCTGACCGCGGGCCTCGACATAACGTCCATTTGGCAAAAGTTCATGGCGGACACGATTGTCGTCGGTAATCCACATGCCTGCGTATGGATGGTTCGGCTGCAAATTGATCTCCTGTGCTTCTAGGGGTTGAATTGAAATTGTTGCCGCCGTGACGAATGTTGCAAATGTCTGTCTCATTGTCTGGGTCCGTTCAGCGTTGCTGTTTAAAGTTGCAGGTGAAAGCGTTGGCGCACTGCCCCGGTGCGGCAGACGGGACTTCTGCGGAAGCCGAGGGCGTTGGTTGTTGGGAACGCGGGGCAATGTTGTCGACGACCTGCTGATAGGCAACGAGGTCTAGGAAGGCTTCCGCATTGGCGACAAGGCCGTCCTTCATCTCGAATATCCAGACAAACTGGTTGCGATAAGGCGCTCCAGAGGTCGTGGTCGCCGTTCCATCGAAGCGGATGATGATCGTGTCGCCATCGGCAACGATGTTGTGTACCTCCGGCACGATCGGTGTCGCGAGACGGCTGGTTAGGGGACGCGAGGCCTGTTCAATGAAGTCTTGCTGGTTGCGATAGGTGCCGGAGACCGGTCCGGAGCCATGGATCGTCCAGACGACGTCGGGAGCGAGGAGCTCCGCGAAGAGGTAGGTGCCTCCTCGCCATTTTTCGAAGGCGGCTTCGATGATGGGCTTGTTCCGTTGCTCGATTGCGGCACGTTCCTGAGACTGCACCTGCGTTGTCGCGGTGTTGGCAATTGCGGCGCCCGGCATGGCGAGCAGTGCGAATGCGATTAAAGCTACCCGGCTCGGGCTGGCAGCCCGGCGGTCTGTTGGGTAAATGCTCATGGTATCGGTCCTTTCGTATTGCTGAGGACGTGTTGAGACCCGTCAACAGGCAACGACACTGCCGGCACCATCGACGGGCCTTCCATAGTTGCAAGGGTCAGTCACGGTGTTCGACTGCAGCGCCGCCGAAGATCAGTTGTTGGACGAGGGGACGCTGCGTAAAGCGACCCGGAAAGATTTGGCCCGGCGCGCTGACCCGGTCCAGACGGGCCACCTGTTCCGGCGTGAGCACCAGATCCAGAGCTCCAAGATTGTCTTCCGCCTGGGCGAGCGTGCGGGCGCCGACAATCGGCGAGACGACGGTCGGATTGGCCAGGGTCCACGCAAGCGCCACCCGTGAGGGCGTGGTACCAGCCTCTTCCGCAACGGCCTTCACTTCCTGCGCAATTTCGATCGCCCGTTCGTTCAGATGCCCGGACGACGCAATGACGCCCTTGCGGCTAGCGGACACGGCCGCTTCTCGTGAATCTTCAACGTCAACGAGAGAGTATTTGCCGGTCAGCACGCCACCGCCGAGAGGCGACCACGGCAAAACTCCGAGGCCGAGCGCAGCAGCCATGGGCAGAAGCTCATGTTCCACGGTCCGCTCCACAAGGCTATATTCTATCTGCAGCGCCACAAAAGGAGACCAGCCGCGGATATCGGCGAGAGTCTGCATCTGGGCCACGAGCCATGCAGGCGTGTTGCAGATACCGAGATAGAGAACTTTTCCGGACCGAACGAGGTCGTCGAGCGCCCGCATAACCTCGTCCGGCCGGGTCGTCATGTCCCATGCATGCACATAAAGCAGGTCAATGCGATCTGTGCCGAGTTGCGAAAGGCTCTGCTCGACGGAGCGCACTATGTTGAGGCGATGATTGCCGCCCGAATTAGGGTTGCCCGGCTCTCGCGCCATGGTGAATTTCGTCGCAAGGACGATTCGCTCGCGTTTATCGCCGATATAGGTGCCAAGCAGTCGTTCAGCGCCGCCGTCGGTATAGTTGACCGACGTGTCTATAAAATTGCCACCTCGGTCGACATAGAGATCGAAAATGCGGCGGGCCTCGTCGCCATCCGCACCCCATCCCCACTCGGACCCAAAGGTCATCGTTCCAAGGCTCAACGGCGAAACGCGCAAGCCCGACCGTCCAAGAAGTTTATAATGATCAAGCGCCATGTCAGCTATCTCCTGTTTTGCGAGATCCAAGGTAAACAAGCCAGGGAGAGCGAACAACTTGCCCAATGACGACCACCGTGGTAACTAAATCTAACCAATGGCAATCGATCTGAATGGCATCTCCGTGTTCTTGGCCGTCGCAGAAGCGCAGAGCTTTCGCGCCGCCGCGGAAAATTTGGGCGTCACACGGCCAGCCATCAGCCAGGCGATCCGCCGTCTAGAAGACCGGTTGGGCGTGGCACTCGTCCATAGAACCACGCGCAGTGTCAGTCTCACAGAGGCTGGCGAACAGCTATATCAGCGGGTTGCGCCGGCGATTTCCGAAGTCGGACTGGCGCTTGACGCGACCACGGACCGCGACAGCGCACCAAGCGGGTTGTTGAGGCTGGCGGTGTCATCTATCGCTGAGCAGTTTATCTCAGGGCCGCTCCTTGCCCGTTTTACTGATGCCTTTCCAGACATTCAGCTCGATGTGACGGTCACTGACGAGGAATTCGACATTGTCGCGGAAGGGTATGACGCTGGGGTGCGTCTGGGCGAAGTCATCGATCAGGATATGGTCGCAGTTCCCGCCTCGGGCGACCAGCGTCAGTGCGCTTTCGCAGCCCCGTCCTACATCGAACGGTTCGGCAAGCCCGACCATCCTTCGGAGCTCTCTGCGCATCGGTGCATAGGTTGGCGTCCAACGCCTCGCAGCGCACCCTACCGTTGGGAATTCGGTGAGGATGGGCGTGAGTTTGATGTGGCCGTCGATCCTCAGATTACCACCAATGATATGTGGCTTATGATCCGCACAGCATGTGCTGGCGGCGGCATCACCTTCGGTATGGAAGACACATTCAAGCCCTATGTCGAATCCGGTCAGCTGGTTCCTCTCCTTCAGGACTTTTGCCCTCCATTCGCGGGGTTTTTTCTCTACTATCCGAGCCGACGCAACCTCGCTCCAAAACTGCGTGCTCTCGTCGATCATGTGAAGAGATGGCGATAGCGCCCGCCCATCAAGCGCTGTCAACCGTGCCCGGCCTCGGCATTCGTATGCTACCTTGCGATTATCGTTAAGTAGCATACGAATCCATAAAGTTTTGCCATCATGCCTGATAAAGCTGACGCTGATAACCGTTCCGTAGGGGCATGGACGAAGCGATGTTATTTCGCCGGTCGAGCGCTCGTGGACGAGTGCTTGGGTCCGTTCGATCTCGGATCCACGCAATGGTATGTTCTCTGGCATCTCGTCAATAATGGCCCATCGGTGCAGCGTGACCTTGCCCGCGCACTCGAGCTCGAACGCGCCACCTTAAGCGGAATTATCGCAACGCTCGTCCGGAAGGATCTGGTCGCGCAGACCGCAAACGGAGGCGACCATCTGTCGCATGGGCGCTAATGGCGGACGGCGGACCACACAAGTCGCTAGCAGCTCGCCTTTATCTCCAACATCAGGCGGCACCGGATACTATTTCTTCGTTACCTTCAAATTTTTGATTACCATCATAGACGAATGCGATCCGTTGGCGTGTCGATTTCGCGGTATACATGTAGTCGTCGGCTCGTTTTACAAGAGAATATGCATCGTCCCGGCCGTTAAGGATTGTTACGCCGACCGCCGCTCCAGGCCTCAGAGTCCGACCGTTGAGAGATATCGACTTAAAAATATTGTTTATGCGCGTTTCGACCATCTGTTGCAGGCCGATCGCCCGCGCCCTATCCGTCTCGATCAACAGCGCGAATTCGTCCCCACCAACTCGAGCGATAAAATGCGAAATGAACTCAGACCGCAGCCTTGATGAAATAACCCTCAGCACCTCGTCGCCGACAGGATGCCCTGATGTATCGTTGATTTCCTTGAAGCCGTTAAGGTCCACGTAAGCGATCGCCAGCACGCTTTGTAATCGCCTGGCCCTCTCGATCCGGTGTGGCAATTGCTCGTCAAAATAGGCACGATTTGGCAGCCCGGAGAGCGCGTCGGTTCTAGCTGAAACTTTCAGAGCATTTTCAGCCTCGCGTTGTTGCCGCATGCGCTCTGAAACATCCACGATGATTTCGAGGTCGAATGAGGTTCCGTTGATGGTCGTCCTCTGGGCCGAAATCAGGGTTGGAATCGTCGTCCCATCACCGCGGACAATGTCAACCTCTTCCAGTTCATAGTATCCCTGCTCAAGCAACAGCTGGTGGCGCCGATTGCGGGCTGGGTTGTCGATGGCTGAGCCCGCAGCGAGCAGGGTCTTTCCCCCGATCTCCTCCCAGGAACGTCCAGTCATCTTAAGATAAGCCGAGTTGACCTTGACGTAGCGCGAGGTCTTCGTGTCACTGGTGGTAATCGACATCGCTATCGGCGCACCCTCGAACATCCTCATCAGCATCGATAAATAATGCGATCGCGACAGTCCGTCTGACGGCTGGCTGTAGTGGACTGTTTCGCCTGAAGATTTGATTGACTGAATGTTATTGTCATGTGCGCGGATGGGCGCGACGTCGTGCGAATGCTGCTGCAACAATGTCCCAACATTCTTTAGTCTAAGCACCTGTTCCCTAAGGCTTTGCTGGGCAGCCACCTCTGTGATCACGCCGTACCATTTTGAGATGGTGCCGTCCGGCCCGTGGTGAGGTTTGGCGCGACTGAGCATCCAGTGAAAGCCATCGTCGCCAAGTCTCATTCTGAAAATTGTTTCGAATGGTTTTCCGGAGGGAATCCATCCCAGCCATTCCAACCGGACTCGAAGTCGATCATCTGGGTGCATTCGCTCCATCCAGTCATCGATGCGCGCTTTCACATCAATCTTCGAGCTGTCGGGAGTAGGCCCCATGAAGTTGACCGCTCCGGCTGCATCGCTCGCCCAGGGAATATTTGGGCTGAGATCAATGCTCCAGCGTTGATGATCCTCAGTCTGTGACAGCCGTGTTTCGACGGCCTTGTGACCTGTCACGTCCACTGCGGACACCGATATGCCGATCGGAACACCATCGTCGTCGTCAACACGCTGATTGATCACGAAAAATATCTTGTCTGATCCAACAGGCCGATACTCTTCTATGATGACCGTTTCGCCATTGAGTACCCTCAGGAGATCATTCGAGACTCTTGCAGCCTCTTGCACCGGCATGAATGAGCCGACTGTCTTCCCGAGCATGTCATCGGGTGACAAGCCAAACATAGCTGAAAAGCGGGGGTTCACGCTACGGTGTATAAGGTCAGTGTCTAGTAGACATAGACCGATCGGCGCCGCCGTGTAGAGTGCATCTAGTTGATGAACTCGCTGAAAAAGCTGGGCAGGCGCGGCACGTTTTGTGAACTCTCCAAGTAAGCGATTTCCGATGAGTTTACTGGTTTCCAAGGCGTTCTCAGCCTTTCCGAATAGCCAGCCCTGCCCAAGATCGCAGCCCATCCGGCGCAGAAGAATTGCCTGTTCCTCTGTCTCTACCCCCTCTGCAACAACCGTCATTCCAAGGCTTTGACCCAGCCCGATAACGGATGCGATGATCTTCCTGCTACCGCTATCGACAGTCATCGACCTTACAAAACTCATATCGATCTTGAGTTTATTGAACGGGAACGCATGCAACTGGGTCAAACTCGAAAATCCAGTCCCGAAATCATCCAGGGCAAGTCCCATTCCCGATGCCTTAAGCGACGCAATCGTTGCATGGACACGCGGATCGTCCTCAAGCAGTGCGCTCTCTGTGATTTCAATGTGAAGGCGATTGACTGGAAACCCACTTGAACGAACGGTACGTAAAATCCTGTTCGAGAGTTCTGGGTCATCAAATTGTACGGGAGAAAGATTGACAGCTAAGACAAATGAACCTTCCCACTTTATCGCGCATGCACACGCTTTTCGCAGGACTTCCTCTGTGAGATCTCCGATTAGCCCACACTGTTCGGCTACCGGAATGAACTCCGCCGGTGGAACTGCGCCAAGAACAGGATGTGTCCAGCGAGCAAGGATCTCGAAGCCCACAATGGCGCCTGATTGCAGATCAACGATTGGCTGAAACGCAGGCCACATTTCGCCACTCGATATCGCACGTCGCAAAGATTTGGCAGAGATCCGAGAGGGTTGATAACGTTCTTCAATCGATCCGCTTCTAGGCCTGGTGGCGATGCCCTGTTTGCGGCGATTTTGTTTCCACGGAAAAATCATGAGAGCTACCTGTTACCTCTCACAACCATAAGGGACTGCTTATTAAAGTTTGACACTAAAGGCAAAGTAAAGCTTGGGTTAATTCGATTATGCGTGGGTAGGCGTCATATAATGACTGCGAGATCGCAGTGTATAATAGAGTTACCTGCATAATAGACCCAGATACCACATTACCCCCTCGTTATTTTATAAGCGTTGGTAAAGGCAGTCTATGTGAAGCAAGGCGTTTCGAGATCATCAGCTATCGACTGATAATGCGATACTGTTGCTCATGCGCTAAGAAGGCTTCTCTGGGAAATCGGCCAATGCCTCAATAAGTCACAAATCGCCGCTCGCCTCGACGTCGATTATCGTGAGCCATATTTATCGGGAGCATCAAAAGCGTATATAGAAACACCTCTGAAAAAGCTCTTGAAATGGGGCGAGATTCGTCAAGGCCTGCAAAACGGATGGGCGGCCCACTGACTAAAGGTCACCAACCAGGCTTTGGATTCAACTCATCCGCTAAGCCTTGATCCTTGCCGTTACAGACTATACCGTCACATACACATTAAACGGGATGCTGCTGGACGCTTAAGCCCCCATCGATGGTGAGGCATGTTGCATTCATAAACGGACATTCGTCAGATACCATGAAGACGGCAGCCATCGCGATTTCTTCAGGGGTTGCGATACGCCCGCCGGGATGCAATTTCATTGTTTCGGCCTCGGCAGCGACAGGATCAGGGAAGCTGTTCCAGTAATCGATGACCTTTTGCGTCGCGACGTAGCCGGGCGCTAACGCGTTCACGCGAATATGCTTCGCTGCATATTCCAGCCCTAGAGACTTCGTCATTCCTAACAACGCATGTTTTGCCAGCGGATACGGGAAGGTATGCGGAATGATCGTGAAGGCATGGGTGGAGGCGATGTTCAGCACCACGCCACTTCCCATCTCGATCATTCCCGGGAGCACGGCCTTACAGCAGTTCCACGCGCCCTTGAGATTGATGTCGAAGCAGCGCTGCCACTCCTCATCACTTGTCTCCAAAGGCTCGGCAAAGACGTTGACCCCGGCATTGTTGACGAGCGCGTTGATTGGGCCGACTTCCTCCGCTGCTTGTGCCACGGCAGAAGCGATCGCCTTCGTATCCGTTATGTCGGCAGCCATCCAGCCGAACTGGCCGCCGCTTTCCTTGAGTACTTCAGCCTCTCTATCCAAGAGAGAGGCATCGCGGTCGATAAGAAACAAAGCAGCATCTTCGTGCAGAAATGCCTTGGCAAGCGCAAGGCCAATGCCCTGCGCAGCACCCGTAATGAAAATGCGTTTTCCTGAAAGTCTTGCCGTCATGGCGTTTTCCTCCCTCACCACTCAGCAAAGCTGCCATCTTCATGACGCCAGATCGGGTTGCGCCACCGGTGGCCTTCCTTGGCACGCTCGATGACGTATGCCTCGTCGATCTCGATCCCGAGACCCAATCCCTGCGGTATGGACACGAAGCCGTCTGCGTACTGGAACACGTCCTTGTTGGAAAGGTAGTCCAGAACGTCATTGCTCTTGTTGTAGTGAATACCGAGGCTCTGTTCCTGAATGAAGGCGTTGTAGGCGACCGCGTCCAACTGTAGGCAGGCCGCGAGTGCAATCGGTCCAAGAGGGCAATGCGGTGCCAGCGCCACATCATAGGCCTCTGCCATGGCCGCGATTTTGCGGCATTCGGTGATGCCACCGGCATGTGATAGGTCGGGCTGGATGATATCGACGAAGCCGTCCGCCAGAACCGATTTGAAATCCCAGCGCGAGTAGAGACGCTCACCCAGCGCAATCGGCGTCGAGGTGTGGTTTGCGATTTCCTTCAGAGCTTCGCGGTTTTCGGAGAGAACCGGCTCTTCGATGAACATCAGCTTGTAAGGTTCAAGCTCCTTTGCGAGAACCTTGGCCATGGGACGATGGACGCGGCCATGGAAATCAACACCGATGCCGATATGCGGGCCAACGGCTTCACGAATGATGGCGATGGTTTCAACGGCCATTTCGACTTTCTCATTGGTGTCAACGATCTGCATTTCCTCGCAGCCGTTAAGCTTAATGGCCTTGAAACCGCGTGCCACCACGTCCTTAGCATTCTGTGCCACATCCGACGGACGGTCGCCGCCGATCCAGGAATAGACCTTGATCCGGTCACGGAGCTGTCCACCAAGAAGCGAGTGAACCGGCTGGCCAAGTGCTTTGCCTTTTATGTCCCAAAGCGCCTGATCGATGCCCGCCAGCGCCGACATGTGCACTGCGCCACCACGATAAAAGCCGCCGCGATAAAGCACAGTCCAGTGATCTTCGATCAGGAACGGGTCCTTGCCGATCAGATAATCGGCCATTTCCTGCACGGCAGCCTCAACGGTCAGCGCACGGCCTTCAACAACCGGCTCTCCCCAGCCGACGATGCCTTCATCAGTTTCGACCTTGAGGAAAAGCCAGCGCGGCGGAACGATGTAGGTGGTTAGCTTAGTAATCTTCATGAGATTAATCCAATCAGGAAAGAATAAGATCCGCTGCCTTCCCTGCCGCGGCATAAACGGCTGCGTTGGTATTACCGCTAACAATGGTTGGCATGAGCGATGCATCGATGACCCGCAGGCCACGCGTTCCGCGTACATTCAGCTTGGTGTCCAGCACCGCGTCCGGGTCGCCCTCATGGCCCATTTTGCATGTGCCAACAGGGTGGTATCCGGTCTTGACCGTGCGCTTGCAATGGGCTGCAATCGCCTCATCGCTGGTCACTTCTGCACCCGGGAAGATTTCCTTGTCGATAAGGTCACGCATCGGGGATGCCGCCAGCACCTGACGCGCGAAACGGAAGCCAGCCATGGTCAGCTTCAAGTCATCGGGGTGGCCGAATATCTGCGTGTCGACAATCGGATTGGCGAAGGGATCGCTGGAGGAAAGCGTGACGGAGCCGCGTGCTTTTGGGCGCAGCAGCAGCGAGTTGATCGTTACGCCATCGCCCGGATCGGTGCCCATCACATCGCGGTCGAGATAGACGGTCGGGACGCAGAACATCTGGATCGTTGGACGGTCATTGTTTCCATCCGGGTCGTAGAAAGCGCAGGTTTCCACGCCGGTGGTCGAAGCTGGACCGGACTTGAACATCAGATATTGCAATCCGGCCTTGATCATCGGCCAGCCACGGTCCTGCTTGTAATACCCAAACGCGCCCTTCGTCGTGGCGACGACCGGGCATTCATAGTGATCCTGAAGATTCTTGCCCACGCCCGGAAGCGCGAGTTTCGTGGCGATGCGATGCTGCTTGAGATGTTCTTCCGGTCCGATACCGGAAATCATCAACAGCTTCGGCGTCTGGTAAGCGCCCGCTGCCAGAATTACTTCAACGCCTGCTTCCGCAGTCTTGCGCGCCCCACCCTGAACATAGTCCACGGCGACCACCCGGTCGCCGTCCATACGGATGCGGGTCACGGTCGCGCCGGTCTCGATGGTCAGCTTCGGATTGTTCATAACCGGTGCCAAGAAAGCATCGACCGCGCTGGAGCGCTTGCGCGTCTTCCAGTCTATCGTGTGCTGCATGAAGCCGACGCCAAACTGATCCGCACCGTTGAAATCAGGATTATAGGGAATGCCCATGCCCTGGAGGGTTTTGACGTAAGTGCGCGTCATCGGGCTGGTGTGGCCGAGATGCGAAATCTTCAGCGGCCCGCCGACACCGTGAAATTCACCTCCCAGATGGTCGTTGTTTTCCTGCGCCTTGAAGTAGGGCAGAAGGTCTTTGTATGACCATGAGCCATCATTGTTAGAGCCGGGCGCTGTGACGAGCTCGTTCCACAGATCGAAATCCGCTGCCTGTCCGCGCATATAGACCATGGCATTGACAGTGCTTCCACCGCCCAAAACCTTACCCTGCGGCACGATGGGGCCCCGACCGCCCAGTTGTGGCTGCGGCTTTGTCTGATGCATGGCAAGGTATGTATCCTTCGCCAGAAACTTCATGTAGCCGGCAGGGATATGCATGATCGGATTGGCCTTATCCGGTCCACGTTCCAGCAACAACACGCGCGCACCAGACGTCACGAGACGCGCAGCCACGACGCATGCTGAACTGCCGCCGCCGACGATGATGTAGTCGAACCCATGGCTATCGGCCATTTCCAAACTCCGCATGCATGCTCATAAACTCCGCGGCTCAAGCGTAATACTGCCCGCTAGTTTCTCACCGAATGCCAGCACTTTAAGGTCCCCCAAATCCGGCAGATTATGCCCGTTTGCAAGGTGCGACATGGGTTCGAAACAGAAATAATCGCGATCGAAAGAAGAATCGAAAGCAGTGTCGGACACGAAGACGAAGGCGTGTCTGAATATCGGATCGGCGGTCAATCTCAACTGGGTAAAACGCTCCGGCCAGACGATGGTCGCTTCGCCGGACCATCCCTCATAGCCGTTGTTGACCCAGCGTTCCGGTAGTGGAGCAGGCTCGCTGAAATCGAGGTCGGCAGGGATCTCGGTTCTTTCACCCGGCAACCAGCCCTCGATTTCGGTCCAGAAATGATCGGCGCGCGCTTGCAGCGTCGTCATTGGCGTCAGCGGAAAATAGGGATGCCAGCCAAGTCCGAAGGGCAGTGGGCGCTCTCCCATATTTTCCACGGAAAGGCTCAACGACAAACGATCATCCTCAAGCGTAAATGTCTGCACTGCCCAATAACGATAGGGCGTGGAATGTCCGTCACAGATGAAACTCATTTCAACGGATGCCGGTGTGATTTTGCCCACCGACCATTCGGCCTGCCAGCCTTCACCGTGCAGGTAATGCGGGTCCCACCCCGTGTTGGGCGTCAGCGTGTACGTTCTGCCATCGAACCCGAAGCTGTTGCCCTTGACGCGGTTGCCAAATGGCACCAGCGGATAGCAGGAGGAACCGAGCGCATCCGCATCACTCGATTTCGCGGGCCGAAACAGCGGCACACGACCAGCATCGGTGTCTTTCCAGAAGCCGAGTATGATGCCGCCTTTTGTTGAGAGACTCAGCGAGAGCTGGCCGGATTTCAGATCAATAACAGCCATGCAGCACTCATCCCTTATTGCGCGACAGGCTGCGCTTGATCGCCTGAATATTGGCAAGCACCGCGATGACGATGATAAGACCGCGAACAACCTGTTGGAAAAACGGGTTGATGCCGAGCAGAACCAGACCGTTACCGATGAGCGTAATCACCAGCACGCCGAGCAGCGTTCCCAGCATCGAGCCACGGCCACCGGAAAGCGCCGTACCGCCGACAACGACCGCAGCGATCACATCGAACTCGAGACCGTTCGCCGCCGTGGCATTGCCCGAGCCAAGGCGGGACACCAGCAGAATACCGGAAATGGCTGCCATCGCGCCGCCGATGGCAAAAAGAGCCACGCGAATGCGCGCGACATTGATACCGCTGAGGAAAGCCGCATGGGCATTGCCACCCACGGCGAAAACCGAGCGACCGAAGGCGGTCTTGCGGCTGACGAAAGCGAAGGCTGCAAACAGCACCAGCATGATGATCGCGGCTGGAGGAATGCCGAGGACTGAGCGGTCCAGCGCATCCAGCATATCATTGCGACCAATGGACACCGGCAGGGCATCGGTAACGAACAGCGCCGTGCCGCGCAGGGCGCTCCACATGCCAAGCGTCGCGACGAACGAAGGCACATCGAAATAAGCGCGCAGAATGCCGGAAATGGAACCGAGCAGCGCGCCAAGTGCGATGGCCAGCACGAAGGCTGCTGGCGTGGGCACGCCCCATTGCAAAAGGAATGCTAGTTCCACGGAAATGAAGGCGACCATCGGACCGACGCTCACATCGATCTCACCTGCGATGATTATGAGCGTGACAGCCCATGCAGCAATTCCGATTGTCGCCGCGTCACGCAGGATATTCACCTGGTTGTTGAAGGACATGAAGCCCGGCGCGGTGGATGAGAAGATGACGTAGAGGACGACGATGGCAAAGAACAGGCTAAGCTCGTTCATATGCTTCGACAGGGTGAATCCCCGCTTTGGTGCCCGCTTTGAAACGGCCGTTTTGGTAGTTTGATCGAGCGACATGGTCTTGTCTCCCTCAATGTCCGGTAATGCAGGCAGCCATCAAGGTGTCCTGATCGATGTTTGGTGATTCGAACTCTTCGCGCAGCGCGCCATCGCGCAGAACCAGCGCGCGGTCGCAGACGAGTGGCAGTTCCTCTATTTCGCTGGAAACGAAAATGATGCTTCGGCCTTCTGCCGCAAGCTGGCGGATGATGGCGTAGATTTGCGCTTTCGCCTCGATATCCACGCCGCGCGTCGGCTCGTCGAGAAGAAGAACGCGACTTCCGGCATAGACCCAGCGACCGATGACAACCTTTTGCTGGTTTCCGCCCGAAAGCGTGCCAATCGGCGTATCGGTACTTGCCGTCTTGATGTGCAGGCGCTCGATGATATCCCGCGTCGCCTGCGCCATGCGGCTGCCCGAAAGGACGCCGTTACGGCTGACGCCGGAGAAATTCGTAGCAAGCGTGTTTTCATCCACGCCGAGAAGCGGCACGATGCCCTCCTCCTTGCGGCTTTCCGGCGTATAGCCGAAACCTGCATCAACCATCTGCTTGTAACCGGCGGACTTGACAGAGCGGCCGTCCACCAGCACATCGCCGCTATCGAAATCGCGCACGCCCATGATGGCTTGCAGCAGTTCCGTGCGGCCAGCGCCGAGCAGACCCGCGATGCCCAGCACCTCCCCCTTACGAAGCAAGAAAGAGATGGCGGAAAGCTTTGGCGCAAGCGCCAGATCGCGCACCTGCAGAACCACCTCCGAAGAGGCGTGACTTTCCAACTCTGCCGCCTGTGAAGCCTCGGAGCCGAGCATCAACCGGACAATCTCGCGCGTATCGGCACCTCTCACGTCGACGGTGGCGATGATCCGTCCATCGCGCATGATGGTGGCGGAATGCGCAATCTGGCGAATTTCATTCATGCGGTGGCTGACATAGATAACCGCGATTCCTTGTGCGGCAACCCTCGTCACCGCGGCCATCACCTTTTCCGCTTCGGCGGCGGCCAGCGAGCTTGTCGGTTCGTCGAGAATGACTATCTTTGGTCGCCCAATCATGGCGCGAGCGATCTCAAGCAACTGCCGCTCCGCAGGACTCAAGCCCGTCACGAGACGATCCGGCGGCAGATTTAGGCCAAGGCTTGCCATGGCTTCCGCCGCTTCTGCCTCCATGGCTGCATATTGAATGACACCGCCCTTGCGCGGCCAGCGTCCGAGAAACAGGTTTTCGGCAAGCGTCATGCCCGGAACAAGGCTGAGTTCCTGATAAACGACGCGTACGCCTTTCTGAAAGGATTCCTGCGCACGGGCGGAGCCGTGAGAGGTAAGTTCGGCGCCGCCGATCATGACGGTCCCGATGTCGGGTGTTTCAGCACCGGTCAGCATTCGGATCAGCGTGGATTTCCCCGCGCCGTTTTTGCCGAGCAGGGCTCTCACCTCGCCCGGCGCCACTTCGAATGTGGCATCGTCAAGAGCAAGCACGCCGGGATATTGCCGTGTGCAACCTCTTATCGAAGCGACGGTGGAGCCATCCGGCAAGCTGTTCTGGGAAGCAGATGTCATTGGGTCTTTCCATTGCTTTGGAGGCCGCCGGATACCCGGCGGCGCTACATGGCGCGCTCAAGCGGAGCCGCAGCGATGAGAAGGTCGATCAGGGAATGCCGTCGGCGTGGGCCTTCAGCCAGGCCTTGCCATCTTCGGACGACTTATAGAGATCGATATTGTAAGCGACCTTGATGCCTTCAGGCGGCTGGCCGTCGATGGACTTGATGGCCTGCGCGAGCGCAAGCTTACCGAGACCTTGCCCGGAAATATCGACAACGGCCTTGATGACCGAGAAGTCGGAAAGTTCCTGCGCGATTTCCGTGGTCATGTCACCGCCAAAGACGACGACTTTGCCGACCTTGCCCTGGCTTTTCACAGCGCGGGCAGCACCCAGCGTCGCACCACCGGCTTCACCGAAGAAAGCATCGATATCCGGGTTTGAAGACAACATGGTGCTGGCAACCGAAACGGCTTTATCGAGGACAGCGCCTTCCTGATTGGCAACGATCTGCGCACCCGGCACCTTGGCCTTCAACGCTTCTTCGAAGCCCTTGCGGCGCGTAACGCAGACTTCCACGAATTCGCAGTTCAGAACTGCGATTTTGGGCGCTTCCTTTTTCTGCGCGATGAAGTAGTCGGCAGCCGCGTCACCGAGCTTATGACCGAAATCGAAGGGATCGCCGACCGCATAGGCAGAGATATAATCCTTCATGTCCTTGTCGTTGAGGCAGGTGTTGTAGCAGACGACCGGAATACCGGCATCATGCGCACGACGGATCGCGCGGTAGGAACCATCGGCAGACACCGGCGATACAATGATGGCTTGAACGCCAGCAGAAATCAGGGAGTCGATAAAGGAAGATTCCTTGCTGACGTCTCCCTGCGCATTGGTTTCGACAATATCGAGCTTGCGACCAGCTTCCGACGCACCGGTCTGGATGCCCTTGCGCACGCCGGCATAAAAGCCCTGTGCGTCCATATAGATCGCGCCAACCTTTAGATTTTCCTGCGCCGACAAGGTTGCGACACTGCCCAAAAGAACAGCTGCAATGATACCTATGTGCTTGGTGATTTTCATCGGTTCCTCCCCCATGACGAGTTTTATGGCGACCTATTGTCTCGAGGTCGCTATGCCGGGACATTATCATTAGTCCCACACATGTCAATTTCTGTACGATTTATTTTCGATTTGATGCGGAGTATTTGTTCATTCATACTACCCATTCGGAGATCGAACGGCAGGGGACGAGAATTATGGAGCAGTTTCTAACGCACCAGGGGGAGCCGATTGCCCAGCAGGGTAAGCGGGGTGTTCGGGAGGCCCTCTTGCGCCGACTGGTGGAATTGATTGTATCCGGCACTTTCGCAGAGAACGCGACATTGCCCAATGAAATCGATATGACCGAGCAATTCGGCGTCAGCCGCACAAGTCTGCGAGAAGCAATGCAGTATCTCTCGGCGCTTGGTATGGTCCGATCACGCACACGGGCTGGCACCATCGTTTTGCCGCGAGAAAACTGGAACTATCTCGACCCCATCGTGCTCGACGTGATGTTGACGGTTGGCGGCGACGAGAGCTTTTACTCGTCACTGATAGATGCGCGCCAACTGCTGGAACCGGCAGCTGCGGCGCAGGCTGCAGCCAACGCCAATGCTCGGCAGCTCTATCTTATTTCCCAAGCATTCGAAGACATGGTGGAGGCGAATTCGCGCGACAATGAAGCCTGGAGCCGCGCCGATCTGGAGTTCCACACTGCCATCATTAATGCCAGCGGAAACTGGGTCTTCCGACAATTTGCAAGCGCCATCCGTGCCGCATTGCTCGCCAGCTTCCGGCTGACAAATCGCGAAAGCCAGTCTCATGAGCAAGCGATCCTGACCCATCAGAACGTACTGGAAGCCATTCGAATGAAGCGACCGGAGGCCGCCCGCCATTCCATGGAACAGCTGATCGGCGTTGCAAGATCCGAAATGACCGATGCCCTTAGAAAGACCCGCAAACCGGGCGAGCTGATCAAAGGTGCATAGAAAAATAAAATCATACATATAATATTGACTGGTATGATGTTTGAAGAATAATGAAGAAAGACCGCGGGAGGCACGCGGGGTCAAAGGGAGAGATAAGACATGCGTTCATTGAAGGCTATCATCATGGCTAGCGCCATTGCGCTGACCGCCAACGCTGCATTTGCGGCCGATGTTAAAATCGGCTTCGTCGTGAAGCAGGCGGAAGAGCCGTGGTTCCAGGACGAGTGGAAATTCGCCGAACAGGCCGCCAAGGAAAAGGGCTTTGCGCTGGTCAAGATCGGCGCTGAAGACGGCGAAAAGGTTCAGTCGGCCATCGACAATCTCGGCGCACAGGGCGCACAGGGTTTCATTATCTGCGTACCGGACGTGAAGCTCGGTCCCGGCATCGTTGCCAAGGCAACTGCCAACGACCTGAAGCTGATGACGGTTGATGACCGCCTGGTCGGCGCGGATGGCAAGCCGCTGGAAGACGTGCCCCATATGGGAATTTCCGCAATCAAGATCGGTGAAACGGTCGGTCAGTCGATTGCCGCAGAAATCAAGAAGCGCGGCTGGGACATGAAGGACGTGGGCGCAATTCGCGTTTCCTACGACCAGCTTCCAACAGCGGTAGACCGTGTGGAAGGCGCGATTACTGCGCTGAAAGCAGCGGGCTTCCCTGCCGAAAACATCTATGACGCACCGCAGGCAAAGACCGATACGGAAGCTGCCCTCAACGCAGCGACCACTGTTCTCAACAAGCATTCCAACATCAAGCACTGGATCGCTTTCGGCCTGAACGACGAAGCTGTACTTGGTGCGGTACGTGCGTCCGAATCCGTCGGCATTTCCGCTGACAATATGATCGGCGTCGGCATCGGTGGCGCGGAATCTGCGATCAACGAGTTCAAGAAGCCTTCCGCTACCGGCTTCTACGGCACAGTCATTATCTCGCCGAAGCGTCATGGCTATGAAACCGCGCTCAACATGTATGCGTGGATTGCCAATAACAAGGAGCCGGAAAAGCTGATCCTGACATCCGGTTCGCTTGCTGTTCGCGGCGACTACGAAAAAGTTCGCGCCGACCTCGGCATCGAATAAGCCAGAACCTCTGCATTGACCCACCGGCGGCCACTGCCGCCGGCTATTCTTTGTAAAGTCAGGGGGCGATGATGGCTTTTCTTGAGTTCAACGACATATCCAAAGCCTATCCCGGCGTGCAGGCATTATCAGGTGTCTCATTCGCCGTTGAAAAGGGTGCCGTCCACGGCCTGATGGGTGAAAATGGCGCGGGCAAATCCACCCTTATACGCATTCTCTCCGGCGATCAGTCCTCCGATACTGGCGGCATCGTGATCAACGGCGAAAAGCAGTCCTACCGT
This sequence comes from Rhizobium sp. 22-785-1, assembly GCF_053521965.1. Classification (NCBI taxonomy): domain Bacteria; kingdom Pseudomonadati; phylum Pseudomonadota; class Alphaproteobacteria; order Hyphomicrobiales; family Rhizobiaceae; genus Rhizobium; species Rhizobium sp. 22-785-1. The sequence continues at coordinate 289,528 of NZ_JBNWDI010000006.1, forward strand.
TCGGTTCGCGATGCTTTCGACGCTGGCGTGGTCGTCATCCATCAAGAATTACAGCTGGTTCCCGAACTGACCGTGGCGGAAAATCTCTGGCTTGGACGTTTCCCCGGCAAGGCAGGCGTTATCGATAGCCGCACGCTTGTCGAAACGGTAGGGACAAAACTTCAGGACATCGGCATCGCTGTCGATCCGAATGCTAAGGTCGCCACCCTTTCTATCGGCGAGCGGCAAATGGTAGAAATCGCCAAAGCCGTCATGCTGGATGCGCGCGTCATTGCGCTGGACGAGCCGACATCCTCCCTCTCTTCACGAGAAAGCGAAATCCTGTTTTCGCTGATTGAGAAACTGAAAGCGAATGGCACCATCATCCTTTACGTGTCGCATCGGCTGGATGAGATCTTCCGGCTTTGCGACAGCCTGACGGTCCTGCGCGATGGGAAGCTGGCTGCGCATCACCTCGACATCAAGAACACGACACGCGACCAGATTATTTCGGAAATGGTTGGCCGCGAGATCAGCAATATCTGGGGCTGGCGAGAGCGCCCCCTCGGAGATGTGCGGCTGGAGGTCAAAAATCTTTCCGGTCCAAAGCTGCGCACGCCCGTCAATTTCACCGTTCGAAAGGGCGAAATTCTCGGCTTCTTCGGCCTGATCGGAGCCGGCCGCAGCGAAATGACAAGGCTGCTCTATGGTGCAGACCATCGCCAGCAAGGCTCCGTCACGATCGACGGCGTAGCCGTGGCTCCCGACAGCCCCAAGGCGGCAATTACCGCTGGAATGGTGCTTTGCCCGGAAGATCGAAAATTCGATGGCATCATTCAGGGTCGCTCGATCGAGGAAAATATTGCCATTTCCTCGCGGCGGCACTTCTCACCTTTCGGCATAGTGAACCCGAAGAAAGAAGCGTCCGTCGCGGAACAGTTCATCGCCAAGCTGCGGGTGCGGACGCCCTCGCGCAAGCAGGACATCATCAACCTTTCCGGCGGTAACCAGCAGAAGGTCATTCTTGGCCGTTGGCTCTCCGAACAGGGCGTGAAGGTGCTGGTCATCGATGAGCCGACACGCGGCATCGATGTTGGTGCGAAGTCGGAAATCTACGAAATCCTTTATGAGCTTGCCGCAGGCGGCATGGCGATCATTGTCATTTCCAGCGAACTGCCGGAAGTCATGGGCATTTCAGACCGCATGATGGTCATGTGCCAGGGCCGAGTTGCAGCCAATATTCCGCGCTCGGATTTCGATGAACGTACCATTCTGACCGCAGCCCTGCCCGACAAGAACCTCGCTTGCACCGTCTAATTTCAGGAACCTGATCAATGACCTCTCTGAAGAAAATTCTGCTCGGCGAACAGGGTCTCGTCTTCATCTTCGCCATAGCTTTCGTCATCGTCTCTCTGTCCGTGCCGAACTTTCTGACAGAGCGCAACATGCTGGGCCTACTGCAATCGGTCGTCACCATTGGCATCGTTTCATGCACCATGATGTTCTGCCTTGCATCGCGGGACTTCGACCTTTCGGTCGGCTCAACAGTGGCATTTTCAGGCATGATCGCCGTCATGGTCTCGAACGCCTCCGGATCTATTATTCTCGGATTGCTGGGTGCCTTGATCTGCGGCAGCATTGTCGGCTTCGTGAACGGCGTCGTCATTGCGAAATTCCGCATCAATGCGCTGATCACGACACTTGCCACCATGCAGATCGTGCGCGGTCTGGCACTGATTTCCTCGGATGGCCGTGCAGTCGGCATCAATGATCCTGATTTCTACCAGCTTGCACTGTCACGCGTCTTCACCATCCCGACGCCGATTTGGATCATGGTCGCGTTGTTCATCGTCTTCGGTTTCGTGCTGAACCGCACGGTCTTCGGCAAGAACACGCTGGCTATCGGCGGCAACCCGGAAGCATCCCGTCTGGCAGGCGTCAATGTCGTCAGAATGCGCATCTGGATATTTGCGCTTCAGGGCCTGGTCTGCGGCATTGCTGGTATTCTTCTCGCTTCGCGCATCACCTCCGGCCAGCCCAACGCGGCAACGGGGCTTGAGCTTTCGGTGATTTCTGCCTGCGTTCTCGGCGGCGTTTCGCTTGCTGGTGGCCGCGCCACCATGACCGGCGTCATCGTCGGCGTCCTCATCATGGGCATTGCCGAAAACGTCATGAACCTGCTCAATATTCAGGCCTTTTACCAATATGTCGTGCGCGGCATCATTCTGCTCATCGCTGTTCTCCTCGACAATATGCGATCGTCAGCGGCGGGACGAGGTCGATTTTAGTCGTGGCCGCCTTACATTGATATGAACCACAGTGCCTCTAATTCACGTTGGCAAAGACCCAGCTCACCAATTCGTAACAGATCCATCACGTCGCTTTAGATGCGGTGCCTCCCAGAACTCGAAACTCTGTTTTGCCAACAGGTCCTCGTTGACCTCGACCCCGAGGCCCGGCGCATCTGAAACAGGGTAAACCGCGCCTTCCAATCGTGGTTGGGTCGAGAAGAAGTCTGAATTATCGAAACCCAGATGGGTTTCTGCTGGGCTGGCACGGGTTTCCAGCCAGGAGAAGTTGGCGACTGCCGCACAAAAATGGATGGTCGCAGCCGTGCAGATCGGCCCTAGCGGATTGTGCGGCATCATATCGACGTAATGAGTTTCACTCCATGCTGCGACCTTCATGGACTCAGTCAATCCACCGACATTACAGACATCAAGCCGATTGAACTGGTGGATATCCCGCTCGATGTAGGGCTGGAACTGCCATTTCGATGAAAACTCCTCGCCGATGGCGAAGGGAACATCGGTCAATCGCCGCAAGGCTTCATAAGCGCCCGGAGACTCGTCGCGAATGGGTTCTTCAAGGAAGTCGAGCGTGCCCGATGGCATTTTCTGACAGAAACTGGCGGCTTCCGCCACCGTCAGCCGATGATGGTAATCAATGCCGAGCACGACATCGTCTCCGAGTTCTTCACGCGCCTTCACCAGCCATTTTGCGGTTGTGGCAATGTGTTCGCGTGGCTCATAAATCTGCTTTTCTTCATGGCCTGCGGGAGAAAGGCGCAGCGCCGTCCAACCGTGTTCAACTAGCATCTTGGCCTGATCGATCATTTCAGGGCCGGGTGCGGCAAAGGTTGTGGCGAAGGTTGGGATATGATCGCGCTGTTTGCCGCCGAGTAGATCATAGACTGGCACGCCGAGCGCCTTGCCCTTGATATCGTGAAGCGCGATATCGATGGCGGAAACGGCGGCCTGAAGGACGCGCCCGCCTTCGAAATACTGGCTGCGATACATTTCCTGCCACAGTGAGCCGATCTTGAAAGGATCGCGTCCGCGCAGGAATTCAGCATAGTGCTCAAGCGCGCCAACGACCGCTTTCTCGCGGCCTGAAAGACCGCTTTCGCCCCAGCCGAAAATACCTTCGTCGGTCTCAATTTTTACCAGTAGTTGGTTACGGATGCCCACCTTGACCGCATAGGTTTTTATCGTAGTAATTTTCATGTCTTTCTCCTGTCCTACCAGTGCCACAGAGTGCCGTCTTCAAGACGGTTCACCGGGAGGTAGGCGCGCTGGTAGGGGTACTTTGCCGCAAGTTCCTCATCGATATCGACACCGTGACCGATTGCCTCGCCGGGATGCAGGTAGCCATCCTTGAGGCTCCATGCGCCGGGAAAAACTTCCAAAATTTCCGGCAGATAACCCGAGTATTCCTGAATGCCAAAATTCGGCACCCAGAGATCGAGGTGCAGATTGGCACCGAGGCAAACCGGCGACATGTCCATAGCGCCGTGGCAGGCGGTCCGCACATTGTACACGCTGGCAAAATCCATAATCCGTCGCAGCGCAGTCACACCGCCTGCATGCACACAGGTTGTGCGAATATAGTCGATCAACTGCTCTTCCATCAAAAGGCGAGCATCCCAGATCGTGTTGAACACTTCGCCGACGGCAAGCGGTGTCGTGGTATGCTTGCGGATCAGACGGAACCCTTCTTGGTGTTCGGCCGCAACCGTGTCTTCCAGCCAGAAAAGCCGGGCGAATTCCAGATCCTTGCCGACTCGCGCGGCTTCGATAGGTGTCAGCCTGTGGTGGGCATCGTGCAGAAGCTCAATGTCCCAGCCATGGGCTTCACGAACGGCTTCAAAAAGCCTGGGGATGTGGCGCATATATTTAGACGTGGACCACATTTCCTCATGCGGCACTGCGTCATCTTCAGCATTGTTGGTAACCGATTTCGCGCCGGTGCCGTAGACATCCGGCAGGCCGGGTATTCCACATTGTACGCGAATGGCTTTGTAGCCTTCGTCCTTGCGGCGACCGACAGCCTCAACGGCTTCTGCTATATCGCGACCTTGTGCGTGGGTGTAGCACAGAACCTTTTCACGACTGGCACCACCGAGCAGCTGGTACAGCGGCATATTGGCAGCTTTTGCCTTGATGTCCCAAAGTGCGGTGTCGATACCGGCAATCGCGGCCATCGTCACAGGACCGCGACGCCAGTAAGCGCCCTTATAAAAATACTGCCAGATATCCTCAATGCGGGATGGATCGCGCCCGATCAGCAGCGGTGCAATATGGTCTTCGAGATAGGAAGCAACAGCCTTTTCCCGACCATTCAGCGTTGCATCGCCAACACCTGTCAAACCCTCATCCGTGAAGATTTTGACGGTAACGAAATTGCGCCCTGGAGAGCAGACGATGACTTTGACCTGAGTAATTTTCATGACGAATTCCGTTTATTGAGCAGTTTGGCCATCGGCGTAGCGAAAGCGCTTTTGGATGCGGCGATCACGCGGATCGGGATGGGGAATGGCGGAAAGAAGTGCGCGTGTGTAATCATGGGCAGGATGATTGACGACCTGATCGGTCTCACCTTCTTCCACGATCCGGCCGCGATACATAACGGCTACGCGGTCGCACATGTAACGAATGACGGACATATCGTGAGAGATGAAGACATACGACAAGCCGAGTTCGTCCTGAAGCTTCATCATCAGGTCCAGAACCTGTGAACGCAGCGATACGTCCAGCGCCGATGTCGCTTCATCGGCAACGATCAGGCGAGGCTTGACGGCAATGGCGCGGGCAATGCCAATGCGCTGGCGCTGGCCACCGGAAAAGGCATGCGGGTAACGCTCCCGCCATGCCGGTTCCAGCCCCACTTGCTGCATCAGTTCAGCGACGCGGTCATCCAGCTCTTTCCCTTTCATGCCCGCCAGTTTCAATGGCTCCGCAATGATCTGACCGACTGTTTTGCGCGGGCTGAGGGAGCCGACCGGATCCTGAAAGATCATGCGGACTTCACGGCGGATATTCTTCAATTCGCTTTTGTTGGAAGAACACAGGTCAATAATATTGCCGTCCGGTCGGCGATAGTTGATTTCGCCTTCCTGCGGGTCATAAATGCGCAGCAGGCAGCGGCCCATCGTAGTTTTGCCGGAACCGGATTCACCGACGATGCCGAGGGTTTCGCCGGGGCGTACCGTCAGGGATACGCCGTTCACGGCTTTAAGGCCGGATGGAAATTGCAGCGACAGATTTTTGACTTCCACCAGTGCAGGCGTATCAGGCTTGATCGGCGGACGGGAAAGCCGGACTTCGGCTTTCTTTTCCAGCTTTACAACAGAACCGATCAGGGCGCGGGTGTAATCGTTCTGCGGGGCATGGAATATCTTGTCGACCAGACCATGTTCCATGACCTTGCCGCGATACATCACTAGCACCTCGTCGGCGATTTCGGCAACGACGCCCATATCGTGAGTGATGAACAGCACCGCCATACCGTGGCTCTGTTGCAGCTTCTTGATGAGGTCGAGAATTTCCGCCTGTGTCGTGACGTCGAGTGCCGTTGTCGGTTCGTCAGCGATGAGGACGGACGGATTACACGCGAGTGCCATGGCAATCATCACGCGCTGGCGCATGCCACCGGAAAATTCGAAGGTGTAGCGGTCGATCGCGGTTTCCGGCCGCGGTATTTCCACCTGCCGCAGAAGTTCGAGAACGCGTTCGCGTCTTTCCTTTTTAGGCGTGCCAAAGTGAATTCGCAGCGCTTCACCAATCTGCTCACCAATCCGGTGGACGGGCGAGAGCGAACTCATCGGTTCCTGGAAGATCATGGCAATTTCCTTGCCACGAACATCACGGATTTCCTTGCCACGCGGGTCAAGCTTGGCGAGATCAACCGCATTGCCTTCCCGTTTTGCAAGGATGATAGAGCCGCTTTCGATACGGCCCGGTCTATCTACGATTTGCAGGATCGAACGCGCTGTCACTGACTTTCCCGAGCCGGATTCCCCGACAACGCATAGCGTCTGACCGCGCTTCAACTCGAACGAAACGCCATCGACTGCCTTGAATACGCCCGTGCGGGTGGGGAAGTAGGTTTTCAGGTCTTCGACCTTGAGGATTGTGTCACTTGTCATGGTCATCACACCGACTCGTATGGGTCTGCGGCATCACGCAGGCCGTCGCCAAGGAAATTGAGGGAAAGAACGGCGATGACAATTGCCGCCGCAGGCGTGAATAGCAGCCACGGCGCCTGCGCAACCGCACGAATATTCTGTGCTTCCTGAAGCAGCACGCCCCAGGAGATGATTGGCGGCTGAAGCCCGATGCCGAGGAAGGACAGAGCCGTTTCGGCAAGGATCATCGTTGGGATCGCCAGTGTGACGGTCGCAATAATGTGGCTCATGAAAGACGGCACAAGGTGATTGAAAATGATGCCGATTTCGCTCATGCCGTCAAGACGTGCGGCGGTAACGAAATCCTCATGGCGAAGCGACAGGAATTTGCCGCGCACCTCTCGTGCAAGGCTCGTCCAGCCAATGAGCGACACGATGAGGGTGATGACGAAGTAAGTACGAAGCGGTGGCCAACCAACGGGAATGGCTGCCGCCAACCCCATCCACAACGGAATGGTTGGAATAGAGCGTAGAAGCTCAATCGCGCGCTGTATGAATAGATCAACCCATCCGCCAAAGAAGCCGGAAATGCCGCCAATCGTCACGCCCAGAATAAGGCTCATGAACACGCCGACGAGACCGATGGAGAGCGAGATGCGTGCGCCGTGTACGACACGCGAAAAGATATCGCGGCCCAGTCGGTCAGCACCCAAAATGTAGAGGCTGTCGCCCGGCTTGGCGTCGACCAGACCGAACAGCTTCGTCTGCATGGGAATAAAGCCAAAAAGGTCATAGCGTTGCGAAGGGACGAAGAAGCCGACGTGTAATGGCTTGGCGGGGTCCGAGGTAAACTCCCGCCGCATGGATTCCGTGTTCAGCGTCATCTTTAGCTGATCCACATGCGGCATGAACGAGCCATCGTGAAACAGCGAGATGCCTTGGGGTGGCGCATAGGTGAAGCGCGCATTAGTCGCGTTCGGATCGACCGGGGCGATGAAGTCCGCAAAGGCTGCGACGAGATACATGGCGCAGATCACAACAAGACTGGCGAGCGCTATTTTGTGCTTCTTGAACTTCAGCCAGAACAGCTTCCATTGACCTGCAACGGCGATGTCCTTGCCATGAAGATGTATCGATGGCCCGGTATCAGCGGGGAGATGTGTGATATCTGTCATTGGAGGCGTATCCGTGGATCGGTAAGCGCGAGCAGGATGTCGGAAATCAATGTCCCGAGGATCGTCAGAACCGAGATCAGAAGGATCAGCGACCCTGCGAGATACATGTCCTGAGCAAGGAGGGCGCGAAGCAGCAACGGCCCGGTGGTCGGCAGGCTCATCACCACTGACACGATGATTTCACCGGAGATGACCGCGGGCAAAATCCAGCCGAGTGTCGAGATCAGCGGATTGAGGGCCAGCCGCACGGGATAGCGGATCAGCAGTTCAAATTCCGACATGCCTTTGGCGCGCGCTGTCGTGACGTAGGGTTTGGATAGTTCATCCAGAAGATTGGCGCGCATGATGCGGACCAATGCTGCAAGAGAGCCAAGGCCGATGACGATGACCGGAAGCCAGACATGTTGGGCAAAATCCAGAAGCTTGGCAAAGCTCCAGGGCGCATCGATATAGGCGGGAGAAAACAGACCGCCGACGCTCTGGCCGAACCAGACCGACATCAGATACATGGCAGAAAGCGCCACGAGGAAGTCAGGTACGGCGAGAAAGAAAAATGCGAAGAAAGTGGCTGTGTAGTCGGAGATCGAATATTGGCGCACGGCGGACAGAATGCCGATGGGAATAGCGATGGCCCAGACAAAGCAAAGCGTCAGCAGCGAAAGCAACATCGAGAAACCGAGGCGGCTCCAAATCAGCTCCGTGACCGGTTTGCCAAGCTCGAACGACATTCCGAAATCACCACGGGTGACGATGCCGAACATCCACTTGTAATACTGGAAATACATCGGCTGATCGAGGCCGTAGCGTTCACGCATGGCAGCCACGGTTCCAGCCTCCACGGCACCGCCCTGGCTTGCCCAGTCAGCCATCAGGGTCGTGAGATAATCTCCCGGCGGCAGCTGGATAATGATGAACGCGATGATGGAGACGGCAAATAGTGTCGGGATCGCGAACACCAGCCGCTTGGCAATATATCGAAGCATGGAATTGGACCGTTCGATTGGATCGAAGGGGAGCCGGCAGTGGCATTCGCGCCACCGCCAGCGGGAGGAGCCTTATTGGGCCGACTTTTCGAAGTACCACTGTGTCAACGTAGGCGCCGGGTGCCACAGGTTTCCGGTGATCGGAATGCCATTGACGACATTCTTCAGGTTCTTGGAAACCATCATATATTTCGGCATCGGGCGCGAAATTCCGACATTCAGGAAGTTGTCGGCGGAAAGATTGAGGAACTCTTCCATCTTCGTCTTCCGGTCGGCATCATTGGCGGCAGCATTGACCTTGTCATAGGCCGCCATCAGCGCTTTCACCTCTTCGGGCGGTTCTTCGCCTGTTTCGTGATTGGCGTACCATTCAGCCCAGCGCACGGCAAAGAAGATGTCGGCCTTCTGGAACGGCATATAGCAACGTGGATCGGTATAGACTTCCGAAAGTCCGCCGACGCAGTTCCAGATGTAGGCGTCCTGCTCGTTTGCCGCCCACATTGTGTTCAGGCGTGCGCGGTCGGTCGTGCGAAGCTGGATGTCGATGCCGACATCCTTTGCATATTGCTGCACCATCTGCATGACATCAGGGTAGGAGAGACCGAAGACATCCGCCACCATGAAGTTGATGGTCAGGCGCTTGCCGCTCTCATCCAGACGATAACCTTCGCCGTCTTTTTTGGGCATGATCTTGTCGAGCATACCGTTGGCCGCTGCCGGATCGTACTCTGTGTACTGCATGGCTTCGCGCTCATTATACAACTCATGTTCAGGCTGAACGGCGACCTGCGCGGGCGTGCCCTGTCCCACATAAACCAGATCGATGATTTCTTGACGATTGATCGCATGGCTAAGAGCGATACGGAAATCCTTGTTTTGGAACAGCTTCTTCTTCGCCGGATCGGTGGAGTTGAGGTTGAGCAGAATGGTGGCGTCGTTTGCGGGCAGGTCCTTCACATCTACGAATTTGTAATTACCGCTTTCCTGCCCGTCGAAGAGGACAGACTTGAAGGTGGAATTGTTGATGTGACGGAAAGCAAAATCGAATTCACCCGATGTCATTTTAAGAGCCATCAACTGCGGGTCATCAAGCTTTGCCCATGTGATGCCGTCGATGTACGGCAACTGGTTGCCGTCGGTGTCGACCTTCCAGTAATAAGGGTTACGCTTGGCGACAACACGTTCGCTATCCGCATAAGGCACGGTCAGAACCCATGGGTTCATTGTCGGCAGTTCAAGGTTCTGCCAGTAAACAGGCTGGAAAGTCAGCGAGACTTTCGAGTTGAACAATGCCACCCAGTCACCGGCGGCAGGGTTGGACTTCAGAAGCGCAGGGATGCCATCCTTGTTGTACTTCTCATGAAACTGGCTGAGATAATGCTTCGGATAGATAACCGGCGCATGGCCCTGGCCATAGGCCAGTTGCTGAATGAACAGACCATAAGGCGTTTCGAATTTGAATTCGACGGTCTGCTCATCGATCTTGCGAACCTTGACCGGCTTACCAGCTACCGTGAATGTCGGGCTTTTCGCTGGCGTCAGCGCGCTGTTCATGAATACGTCTTCGTACCAGAACATGATGTCATCGACTGTGAACGGCTGACCGTCGCTCCACTTCAAGCCCTTGCGCAGCTTGAATGTATAGGTGGTCGCATCGTCGGATGCGGTGAACTCTTCGGCCAGCGATGGCACGACCTTCTTCCACTGTGGATCCCAGCGAACGAGCAACTCGTTGGCGATGGTGCGAGTCAGGTTATACTGGTCACCGTTGGCAAGGATCGTCGTGCGCAAAGTGCCGCCGTATTTGCCGACGCCATCAATCATCGTTTCGACGAAAGGTTTCTCAGGTAGCCGTTCGTTGACGGCTGGAAGCTTGCCTGTCTTGACCTCCTCTTCAAGAGCAGGCGCCTGCTTGAAGTCCTGTGCGAAGGCCGGTGCGATCATTGCGCACACGAAAATTCCCAATAGCCCCGTCGAAACGACGAGGTCACGCAGCTTGCGCTGATAGCTCATGTAAAAACTCCTCCAGCTTTTGAGTGCCCGCTCCTCAGACACGTCCAGCAGTCTTCGCCGCTAAGATGGCGTGAAGTTTTCAGATCGTACATTATTTGTCAATAACGATGTGCGAAATCGAATTTTTCGCACTTGGCAGTCATGGGCTTTTTCGGTTAGTAGAACTCTATGAGCAAGATTGCCGAATTTAAGCGGGTGACGGAGGACACAGATCTTGGCGAGGCCTCGATCTATGAACGGCTCCGCGACGACATCATTCAGGGCCGGTTTGTTGCCAATGAACGTCTTAAGGTTTCTGAACTCGCCGAACGGATGGGCACGTCAACCAACCCCGTGAGAGAAGCGTTGCAGCAATTACGTGGCGAAGGTTTCGTCGTCATGATGCCAAACCGCGGCGCACGCGTGCGAACGATAGACGAAACTTTCGTGCGTGATATTTTTGAGATTGAGGTCCTGATCGAACCTGCTTTGACGCGATGGTTTGTTGGCCTTGCCACCAAGGCGGATCTTGACACCTTGGAAGACTTGCAGGCGCAGATAGAGCTTTTGAATTTCGCCGATCAGCATGCTCATTCAAAACTCGACATGTCTTTCCATCAAGTCATGTACGACCGGCATTACAACCGCCATGCCGTCGATTTGTGGTGGCGACACCGCGAAATCCTCTCCGCGATCAGCCGCCAGTTCCCGACCTCGCTTAGCCGCCAGACAAGCGTTGTGAACGAACACCGCGGATTAATTCAGTGCATCAAGAAGCAGGACGCTGATGGCGCAGCAGCGATCATTGCACAACACGTGGAGGGCTCTGGCCGTCATATCATCGAGCATATGCGTCTAATTAAACAACGAATGTGAGTTCATATTCTACAAAAACATTTGGCGCGAAGCTCCAAGTACTTCCTCGCCTTGAAGGGAATCGAACGCTCGACCCCTTTATTTGAATAGACCTAACGCGCTAAAATCGTTGAGCCTCGCGCTGTGGCTTACCTCCGCAGAAGCGGTTCATATGGGACCGTGTCCAGACAGTGCAATGTTGGGATGTAGAAAAGCGAGAAGGGATATCAGAGGGACGGGTAACGTTGTCCGGGTTTGGCCCGAAGCGGTCATTTGAGCAGTCTCGTTTCCCATTCCAAACGAAGCATGCTCATGATCGCGGTGTCCCATCTCTCGTCACCAACTTTGGTAGACGACCGCCTCACTCCCTCGTGGACAAAACCGAGCTTTTTGTAGGTTCGGATAGCGGCAATGTTCCAGCTATAGACATTTAGCTCAGTCCTCTCGATTCTCGGATGAGAGAACGCCCGCTCCAATCCCGCTTCCAGCAACGGTTTAGCCAGTCCTTGTCCCCGCATTGTTGGCGCGACTATGACGCGGCCAATCCTTGCGACGCCATTTTTCCAGTCCACAGCTAATTGAATATGCCCTGCTATAACCTGAGACGCGTTAACAGCCATCCAGGACAGCCGCTTGGGCGGTGACGTTTGCCTGTCGATAATCATCTGTTCAAGCTGATCGTCGGTGATTGGATAAGTCAGATCAGGTCCGCCCCACTGCACCACATCGCGCTCGCTGCCCAGCCAACTGCGAAGGACCGGGAAGTGGATTGCCTCGAAATCGATTAAAGTCATTATCCGCTCATTACACACTGAACCGAAATTAAGCCTATAGCCGGAGCATCCACAGCGCAACTTCCTCTTCTGGCGCATTCTTGCCGTCATTGTTGTAGCGGAATCATTCGGTGCGCTTAATCAAGCCTGGTCAATGTGCAAGGAAAACATCGCTTACCCCATTGAGAAGCCAATGAAACATTCTGCGGCCTTCAGAGTAAAGGGATTACCAGTTACTACGCTGCTCGCTGCCATCGCCATTAGCGCGGTCATCGAGAACAAAACAACAACCGGGCGATATGTGGTCTGCTTTGGATCGATCACCTTCTTGCCAAGAAAGCGCCTCGTGTCGTCATAGCCGCCCACGCGGTTGTCACCCACAAACACCTGTGGAGTGGTAGCATCACTGTGCTCTCTCTTGACCGCATCTGTATCGACACGTGTCTTCGGCAACCTCCTGCCGCGCGCTGTCGCCAGTTGCCGTCTATTCGATCAAAGAAAGGCCCGTTAAGGATGCCGTCAGTTTGTCAAGCGAAGCGGAAAGCAACCGCCCCCCCGGCCATCCCAGCACCAGCCGCTGCCAACAATACACACTCGCCCGAAGCGAAGCACCGTTCTTTGTTAGCCAGCGAGAGCGACAGAGGGATAGTCGCCGCGGAAGAATTGCCAAACTCGCCGATAGTCCGAAGAGTAGCATCGGGCGCGATCAAAAGCTGATTGCAGACCGCATCTATAATTCTGGAATTGGCCTGATGCGGTGCGAAACGGGCTATGTCATTTGAGGAAAGCTGTGCCCGCTCCATCGCGCGTGCTCCCGATTGCGTCATCATCCGCACTGCGTGGGCAAAAACCGCCCTACCATCAGGCATCGTAATTCGCATTTCGTCGATATCGAAGCCAGACTCCAATGGCCGCTTGCTGCCACCGGCGGGGATTTGGATCGTATCGTAATTCTGCCCCTCTTGGATGAGCTCAACACCGATCACACCGCTGTCCCGCACGGCTGACGGCATCAATAGAACCGCGCCCGCGGCGTCGGCGAAGACTGCGGCCGTGCCGCGATCCTTCATGTTGATGCGACGGCTCAAAATATTGGCGGCAACAACCAGCGCCGGCTTGCCGTGCGCTCTTACGAATCCGTCGGCCAACACAAGTGCGTAGACAAAACCGGAGCATGCACCGGCAAGGTCGATCGCCCCAGATGCGGATAGACCGAGGCGGAATGCCAGCAGAGGCGCTGATGGTGGCAGGAGATGGTCGGGTGTTGATGTTGCAAGCAGCGTCAGCGCAACCTTATTGCGATCAACGCCCGCCTCGTCCAGCGCCATATCGCCTGCCTTCGCTGCGATATCCGTAAGCGTCTCGGTTGCAGCCGCCCAACGCCGCGAGCGGATGCCTGTGCGCAACTCTATCCAGCCGGGACTGAGCCCCAACTTCAGCTCCAGCTCCAGATTATCGACACGCCGCTCGGGTGCGTAGTGCCCGAAGCCCGCTATTCGGCTGGCAATAATCATCGCGCTGCACTCAAAATGAAATCGGGAGCCTCGTCGATAGCGTTGTAGGCCTTGTCCATATCCGCCTCAGTCACGCAATAGGGCGGCATCAAATAGATAACGTTGCCAAGCGGACGGATGAGGACGTCGCGATGGCGAAAAAAGGTTCGGAGGCGAGGTCCGGCTTCCGAAAGATAGCCTGTACCATCGGCAGCGAGATCAAGCGCTGCGATTGTGCCCTGCTGGCGAATATTCGTGAAACGCGGATCCGACTGAAATCGCGCCAGCCTGTCGCGATGCATGGTCGTGACTGTCTCAATACGCTGACTTACAGGTTCAGTGCGCCATATCCGTAAATTCGCCACGGCTGCAGCACAAGCGATGGGATTGGCCGAGTAAGAGCTTGAATGAAAGAAAGTCCGGCGCCGGTCTTTAGAAAGATGTGCGTCGAAAATTTCAGCGGTGCACAAAGTCACGGCCAGTGGCAGCGCCCCACCGGTGATGCCCTTGGACAGGCAGAGAATATCTGGCATGAGATCAGTCGCGGTGCAAGCAAACAGCGATCCGGTCCGTCCCCATCCTGTCATCACCTCGTCGGCAATGAGCAGCGTCCCGTATCGCTGAGTGATGCGCCGGAACTCCGCCAAGAGATGAGCCGGATACATTTTCATGCCACCGGCTCCGAGGACCAGCGGCTCGATCAACAAAGCCGCGACATCACCACTGCGGCAGAGCCGCTCAAGAGCATCTAACGTCTGCTGTTCGCAGCCGGGCTTCGGAAAGGGGATCGTATCTACATTAAAGAGAAGCGGCGTATAGGCGGCATTGAAAACGCCTCGTTCGCCCGCCGACATCGTGCCGATCGTATCGCCGTGGTATCCATGCTCCATTACGATGACGCGCGAGCGTTTTGCGCCGCTATTGTGGAAGAAGCCGAGCGCCATCTTCAGGGCGACTTCGACCGCGGTCGACCCGCTGTCGGTATAGAAGACATGCGCCATTTCACGTGGCGCGAGTTTGATCAGTCCCCTCGCAAACTCCTCGGCTGGCTCGTGGGTGTACTCGGCAAATATGATCTGGTCGTAGCGCTCCGCCGCAAGGCGTATCGCTTCGGTGATCTTGGGATGGCGGTGCCTATGTGTGATTACCCACCAGGAGGAAATCGCATCGAGAACCGAGCGGCCATTGTCGTCGATCAGATAGGCGCCTTCGGTTGTGACAATCTTCTTGAATGCTGGTTCTAGCTTGTGCTGGCTGAACGGGTGCCAGACCGGCGATGTCTTCTCAGTGCAAGTCATTCCGCAATCCTTTCTTGGAGGAGAGAGAGATCGAAATGATCCCTGAACGCCCGGCGCAGGCTCTCCGGCGTCAGCAACTCGAGCATCGGCAGACGCCCAAGAACCGGCAAACCGCTCATCTCAGCAATGATCGACTGCGTGTCGGAGAGTTCGTCGCCGATGAAAGCAATCCCCACAATCTGGATGTGCCGCTGGCGCAATACCTCGACGGAAAGAAGCGTGTGATTGATCGTGCCAAGCCCGGTGCGCGCGCAGAGAATCAAGGGCCGCCCCCAGCGTGTAAAGACGTCGATATACGTGCTTTGCCTTGTCAGCGGCACGAGCAGCCCGCCTGCGCCTTCCACAACAAGAGGACGATCGGTCTCGGGAAGATCAATCGCGTCGGGATCAATCGCAACGCCGTCGATCTCGGCCGAGAGATGCGGAGAGACCGGTGTACGCAGGCGCCAGGCTTCCGGGAAGATACGCGACGGCGCCAGACCGGACAGCCGCTTTACGGTCTCGCTATCGGTCTCTTCGTCAAGGCCCGATTGAACCGGCTTCCAGTAGTAGCCATCAAGCGCGGCGGCGAGAGCCGCCGAAAAGACCGTCTTGCCGATGCCGGTATCTGTTCCGGTAATCACGAGGCACTTGCTCATACTCTCTCCTCCTGCAAAGCCTCTGCCAACGCATTCATCATTTGCGCTATGGCAGCCTTATCGACATGGAGCGTTATCGTAATGCGCAGCCTGGCCGTTCCCGCGGGCACGGTCGGCGGGCGGATCGCCCGAATGTCAAAGCCACTCGCTTGCATCCGCTCCGCTATGCGCACGGTGCGGCGGCTGTCACCGACGATCACCGGTATGATTTGCGTGCCGCTTCCGGACATACCGAAGCGGTCGGAGAATTCCGCGTTGGCATAATCGATCAGTTCATTCAAACGGGTGCGTCGCTCAGGCTGACCGGCAAGGACCCGCAGCGCGTGGCGAACACAGGCCGCCTGCAACGGTGAGGGTGCTGTCGAATAGATGAAGGGTCGAGCCCGGTTGACGAGGAAATCGTAGATCACACGATTGGCACCAACAAGCGCACCAGCCGAACCCAATGCTTTGCCACAAGTATGGAGAACGATGACACTGTCGCGGCCTTTGAACTCTGCCGAAAAGCCGCGACCACCGTCACCGTGCACGCCCGTTGCATGCGCCTCGTCGATGACCAGAAAGCCGTTGTGGCGATCGGCGATACTGAGAAGCGCCGGGAGCGCGCTGCGATCACCATCCATGGAGTAGAGACTCTCAACGACGATCCAGGGAAAGCCCCTGCCACCAGTGGCACGCCAAGCGCGGATCGCATCTTCGACCGCATTGGGATCATTATGTGGCACAGCCACAACATCGGCCTTGCCGACCTTCATTCCTTCATGCGCGCTGGCATGGACGAGGCAATCGTGAACGATGAGATCGCCGCGCTGCGGTAGGGTTGAGAGGATTGCCAAATTAGCAGCGTAGCCGCTGCCGAGGTAAAGCACACGCTCACAGCCGAAGAAGACGGCCGCTTCGTCTTCCAGCGCCTCAAGCTCAGTGTGGTTGCCACGCAACAGACGCGATCCACCCGCGCCCGCGGGAACGGCGCGCTCGATCGCGGCAAGCAAGGCATCGCGCATTTCAGCCGATGCTGCCAGCGCCAGATAGTCGTTAGAGGTGAAATCGGCGGCGGTATCAAGCCTCAGGGTGCGCAACTGGCCCTTTTTGCGAAGCTGGTTCAGCGTCGCGCTGTAGCGGGCAAGGCGGTCAGCGTTCACCCGGGATCTCCAAGTTGGTCGCGGTCATGCCTAGTCTGGCGAGGAGGTTCGAATCCCGGTCATTACCAGGATTGGCCGCCGTCAGAAGCGTATCGCCGACGAAAATAGAGTTGGCGCCGGCAAAGAAGCACAGCGCCTGCATTTCGTCACTCATGTTAGTGCGCCCAGCTGTCAGGCGCACCGAGGAAGCCGGCATCATCAGCCGCGCCAGTGCGATTATACGGATGAACTCGATTGGATCGACGGGTTCGACGTTGGCCATCCTGGTTCCTGGCATCGGAATAAGCAGATTGATCGGCACGCTCTCGGGCGGCTCTGGAAGATTGGCGAGCGTCACCAACATGTCGATGCGGTCGTCGGGCGTCTCGCCCATGCCGATAATGCCCCCGCTGCAGACCTTGATGCCCGCTTCGCGTACGTTCGCGAGGGTCTTCAGACGATCTGCGAAGCTGCGAGTTGTGATGACTTCGGGATAAAAGCGTTCGGATGTGTCTATGTTGTGATTGTAATAGTCGAGGCCTGCATCTGCAAAGGTTTCCGCTTGCGCAGACGACAGGATCCCAAGGGTCATGCAGGTCTCAAGCCCGAGTGACTTCACCCCTTTGACCATGGCAACGATTGCAGGCTCATCACGAGGCTTCGGGCTTCGCCAAGCAGCGCCCATGCAATATCGGGTTGCGCCGGATTCTCTGGCCTTTCTGGCCTCCAGCAGGACGTCGTCGAGCTTCATGAGCTTTGAAGCAGCGACGCCGGAGGCGTGGACTGATTGGCTGCAATAACCGCAATCTTCCGGACATCCGCCGGTCTTGATGTTGAGTAGTTTGCTTAACTGGACTTCGTTGGCGTTGAACTTTGTCCGATGAAGGGTGTGCGATCGAAACAACAGGTCATTGAGAGGTAAGTTGTAAAGCTCCCGCGCGGCTTCCAGCGTCCACTGGGCGTCACATGGTTTTTCCTCAACCACGTCCCCGACCGTACTGAGTGCTTGCATATTAATTTCTCCTCAAACAGGCCTTGCCAGTCGCGCGCCATCTAATATTTATAGATATTTCCTGCATTGCTGACTGCAGGACGACGCTAAAATGCTCGCCGAACACGAGCAACACGTTTTTTAATAGATTATCTATGAGGTCATATGTCTGAAACGGTTGCGCAACGGATCGCCAATGTGATCGGGGAGAGGATCGTTCGCGGCGAGATTCAGGCTGGGACCCCGCTGCGCCAAGATACGATTGCCAGGGAATTCGACGCCAGTCATGTACCCGCGCGTGAGGCGCTCCAGCATCTCCGCTCTCAAGGACTGGCCATAAGTCTTCCTCGGCGCGGAATGAGAGTTGCTCCCCTTGATCAAACATCAATTCTGGAGACAATCGAGATCCGCGCGGCTTTGGAAACGTTGGCTCTTCGGCTGGCCGCCCCTAAAATCAACTCTGCGACGATGGAGAAAATCGAGCTTGCGATGGTAGCGGGTGACGAAGCCGAGAGCATAGTCGAGTGGGAGCGAGCAAATCGGTCATTTCATCGCGAGTTGGTAGGCGCGTGCCGTATGCCGAAACTACTCTCCATGCTTGATGATCTCCAACTCGCTAACTCAAGAATCCTATTTTCAGCCACCCGCTCCGCCGGTTGGCGCCCCGGCTCCAGCGCCGCCCACCATCAGATTTTCGAGGCGCTGAAAAGGAAGGAAATTTCCGTCGCAACATCACTGCTTGACGCTCATATCCGAGGCCTAGAGCGAGCTAATTTGGACGGAAGGGTTTCTCTCAAGTCGATCAGGTCGACGACCCGAACGAAGGCGGTTAGATAAGCCACGCTATCACGATACGCTGGTGCACAGAAGTCGCCGGACGAACTAATGATTGACGCCAAGTGGTCGCCAAATAACCAACTGGCCGCGCTGCTTGGCGAGCAGCATTGACCGGCAGAACAGCCTGCCCGTCCTTGATCTGAAACGGCGCTCCGCCAGGCTTGCGTCGCCACACCCGGCGCATCAACTGACTGCGCGGACTCCAAAATCATGCGTCTATTGTTAGGATCCTTGTTCGCGTCGCTCGAATTTGAGTGTGCTGCAGCGACGCGATCCAGGTTTCTGAAAAAAATCATTGGTCCGTCATTTTTGTCTTGACGCGGGATGTCGCAACATTGTTAATACGTATTAATAGCTAATACGTATTAACAGACTTTCAACATGGAGTGCCAGACGTGGCGGGTCGCAAGAGGCTGACACAAATCGAGATAGCGAAATTAGCTGGGGTCAGCCAAGCTACTGTTTCCCTTGTGTTAAATGGCGCTCGGACAGCATTGGAAAGAATTCCTGCTGAGACCCGGGAGCGGGTTCAGAAAGTCATTGACGAGACCGGTTACGTTGCTGATCCAATTGCGAGACGTATGGTAAAAGGCCTGAATCGAATTCTGGGCGTCTTCACATACGAGCCCGCCTTCCCAAGCGCTCAAGCTGACTTCTTCACACCGTTTCTGCTCGGGATCGAAGAAGCGGCACAGCAACTTAATTACGACCTGTTGCTTCTAACGAGTGCTGGGGTCGGCAATAATCGGAAGATTTTCTCCGAGGGAAACAGACTTCGTATCGCCGACGGCTGCCTTATCCTCGGGCGTGAATTTGATCGCAATGAACTGACTCGGCTGGTGAGCGACGACTATCCTTTTGTTGCAATCGGACGGCGTGATGACGCCGGCGGGCCAGTACCCTTCGTCGGCGGCGATTACATCGCTAGTACTTGTGCGCTTGTTGAAAGGGCGGCATCCCTCGGTCACTCAAAGCTTGCTTATATCGGCCCACAAGGTCCGTCTGAATCCATTGCCGACAGATGGCGAGGGTTCGAGGTCGCGCTATCGGCGACCGGTGCAATGCTTGTACACCATATGGCAAAGGTTAATCGTCCCGCAGACGAAATTCTCGACTCCATCTTGGCTTCCGGTGCCACAGCAGCCTTCTTTATCGAGCTTGCAGATGCAGTCAGAGTGGAAGCACTGGCCCGTCAGCGGAAAATCTCGGTGCCCGGCGATTTATCGATGGTCGTGCTTGGCAGCCACATACGCGCGAGCCGAAGTTCGGTGCGCTTTACCTCCTACGACATACCGCGCGAAGAAATGGGCCGACAGGCGACTGCAATGCTGGTGCGACGCATCGAAACGGGCGACGAGGGCGATCAACTACTTCTTAAATGCGAACTGGTTGAGGGTGAGACCCTCGGCTCGGTTTCTTCAATCCCTGCAACAGGACGGATGAATTAACGTGAAAGAGATGCAAGCAGATATTCTTGTTGTCGGCGGTGGGCTGGGGGGCGTAGCGGCAGCGTTAGCGGCAGCACGTGCCGGTCGTACAGTCATCATGACTGAGGAGTACGACTGGATTGGTGGACAACTTACCAGTCAAGCAGTGCCGTCCGACGAACATACATGGGTTGAACAATTCGGTATCACCCGGTCCTATCGGAAGCTGCGCGAGGGTGTGCGCCAGTATTATCGGGACAATTATCCTTTGACCGAGGGCGCGCGCGCGTGGGGGGACCTTAATCCTGGCGCAGGCTGGGTCAGCCGGATCTGTGCTGAGCCGCGCGTCAGTCTCGCCGTGATGGAAAGTATGCTCGCGCCTTTTTGTGGTGCGGGCCGACTGACAATTCTGAAGCCGTACAGACCGATCGCTGCCGACGTTGATGCGGATATAGTTAGATCGTTAACCATGCGTCACCGCGACACCGAGAACGAAATCGTCATCTCCGCTGATTACATTGTGGATGCCACGGAACTAGGTGATCTGCTTCCCATGACGGGCACAGAGTATGCGACGGGCTTCGAAGCGCAGTCCGATACCGGGGAACCGAGCGCGCCAGAACATGCGCAGCCCGATAACGTTCAAGCCGTCTCGATATGCTTTGCCATTGACCACGTTGATGGCGATCAAACGATCGATAAGCCGCAGAACTACGATTATTGGCGGCAATATCAGCCGCAGTTCTGGGGTGGCCCCATGCTGGGCTTCGTTGCCCCGAACCCGCGCACTCTTGAATATGCAACTCGCTCATTTACCCCCAATCCAGATGACGATCCGCTGCTGGTCGATGCGGACCAACGCAAGGGCGGCGGCGACGAGAACCTCTGGATCTTTCGTCGCATTGCGGCACGCAAGAACTTTGTTCCTGGCTTCTATAAGTCCGACATCTGCCTCGTGAACTGGCCGATGATCGACTACATGGATGGCACGATCATTGATGTATCCGAGGACGAAAAGGCACGGCACCTGAAGGCCGCTGCTGAGCTGTCGTATTCCGTCTTCTACTGGTTGCAGACTGAAGCACCGCGTCCCGATGGTGGCCAAGGCTTCCGTGGTTTGCGACTTCGTGGTGACATTACCGGGACTGACCACGGTCTCGCTATGGCGCCATACATTCGTGAGAGCCGCCGCATCAAGCCGATCACCCGTATCGTTGAGCAGGATCTCTCTCACACGGTGCGCGGAGACAAAGGTGCCGTGAAATATCGCGACAGTATTGGTATCGGAATGTATCGCATCGACCTGCATCCATCCACAGGCGGCGACAACTACATAGATGTGCCCTCCTGCCCGTTCGAAATACCCCTTGGTGCGCTTTTGCCGCAGAGGATCAAGAACCTCATCCCCGCGGGAAAGAATATCGGCACAACCCACATCACCAACGGTTGCTACCGTCTGCATCCAGTCGAATGGAACATTGGCGAGGTCGCGGGAATGCTGGCCGCCTTTAGTCTGGACCAAGGACTGACCCCGCATCAGGTGCAGGCTGACGATCGGCATCTCCATGACTTCCAAGCGAAACTTTGCAGCGAGGGCATCGAAATACGGTGGCCGCAGATCGGCGCGTATTAAGCACGAACCATGATTTGAAAGATCAAACCATCTTTGGAGGAGGACTGGCAATGAAACTGAAACAGGCTTTGAAATCGACTGCCTGCGCGCTGGCTTTGTTGGGTCTTGGTGGAATAGCCAAGGCCGAAGACACAGTGAACCTGCGCATGACGATCTGGAGCGCGAACGAAGCGCATCTTAAACTGTTTAACGAGATAGCTGCTGATTTCAAAAAGGCTCATCCAAACGTCAATGTGGCCTACGAGTCCCTGCCGTTCGACACTTATACAACAGCACTGACAACTCAGATCGCTGGCGGCAACGCGCCGGATATGGCATGGATTTTCGAGACGTCTGCCTACGATTTTGTCAAGTCGGGCGCCCTGTATCCGCTCTCCGACACTCTCAAAGCAACTCCGGGCTATAATCTCGAGGAGGTCAGTGCGGGTGCGACCGAACGCTGGTCCCAGGCCGGTCAAATTTATGCATACCCCTTCTCAACCTCGCCATTTGCGATGTTCGTAAACAACGACCTTGTCAAAGCCGCTGGTGCAAAAACTCCTGCGGAGATGATAGCAGATGGTCAATGGACGTGGGATAATGCCATTTCTACTGCCTCCGCCGTGGCTAAATCTGGAAAAGGCGGCTTGGTCGTCCGCGATTTTAACTATCAGAATTGGCAGTATCTTACGTCAGTCTGGAATGGGTGGGGGGCGTCGCCCTGGAGTGAGGACGGAAAGACTTGCTTGATGGCTGAAAAGCCGATGGCTGATGCATTGTCAATTATTCACGATGCCATCTTCACCAAAAAGGCTATGCCTGGGCCCGGCGAAACCGTAGACTTCTTTGCCGGCAATGCTGCAATGACCATCACCCAGATCAGCCGCGCCTCGCTGTTACCCAAGGACAAGCCGTTCTCCTGGGATCTCGCTCCTCTACCGAAAGGTCCCGCCGGTGATTATGCCCTTATCGGCCAGGCCGGTCTCGGCGTCATGCAGGCGGGCAAGAACGCCAAGGTGGCAGCTGAGTTCGTAGCCTATATGACAAATCCC
The DNA here is from genome assembly GCF_053521965.1 of Rhizobium sp. 22-785-1. NCBI lineage: Bacteria > Pseudomonadati > Pseudomonadota > Alphaproteobacteria > Hyphomicrobiales > Rhizobiaceae > Rhizobium > Rhizobium sp. 22-785-1. The sequence continues at coordinate 312,160 of NZ_JBNWDI010000006.1, forward strand.
GAAAACTCGGCGAAGCTTAGTCAGTTCTTCCCCTCAGCTCGAAAGTCTTTGCTAAACGCCGACGTGCTCAAGAAAACAAATCCACTGTTGACTGAGGAGCAGATCGAGAATGTCGTCATAAGGGGCATTTCGACCGGGCGGGTCATGCCAGGGCATACAGGCTTTGCGCAGATCCAACAAACGGTTCGATCGGGCCTCGATTCGGTCTGGCGACCTGACGCCGATGTGCCCGGCACATTGCAAAAGATCTGCGGGCAGATTGCTCCGCTTTTGAAGCGGTAGGTGATCGAAATGGCCACCTGGCACCAAAACAAAGACAAAGCGAGAAGCGTTGTATCGCCACCGTTCTGGACCACTGCGCGACGCGACAGCTTTGCCGGATTTCTATTTATCGCGCCGCAACTGATTGGCATCATCACTTTCGTTCTGGTGCCCCTCGGTCTCGTCTTCTGGTACTCGCTTCACGAATGGAACGTGTTGGCGAACACGTTCACGTTCATCGGCACACAGAACTACCGGCTTTTGTTTGAGGATACAAATCTTCTCGAGGTGCTTTGTGCAACGGCAATCTTTTCCGCAGGACTTGTCGTGCTCAACATGTCCCTGGCGCTACTACTTGCAGTCCTCCTCAACCAAAACCTCAGGGGCATTGCAATTTTCCGCACACTGTTTTTCTCGCCGGTCGTCGTCTCGCTCGTCGCCTGGACCATCGTTTGGGGATTTCTTCTCCAAAAGAATGGCGGCATCAACGGTATGTTGCTCCTGATCGGCGTAGAAGGGCCAAACTGGCTGCGTGAAGAAACGACCGCGATGATTTCGGTCATCGTGGTCCAGGTATTCAAGAATGTCGGGCTCAACATGATACTGTTCTTAGCCGCGTTGCAGGGGGTGCCAAAGGAACTTTACGAAGCGGCACGCATCGACGGCGCGCCTGCTGTGAAACAGTTTTACCGCATTACCTTACCGCTGATCAGCCCAACTATCCTCCTGACTTCCATCATTACCATCGTCGGTTCGTTGCAGGTTTTTGCGCAGATCGCGGTACTAACACAGGGCGGGCCGGGTCTCTCGACAACGGTTCTTGTCTACTACCTTTATCAGCAGGCCTTTCAGTTTCACTTGTTTGGCTACGGTTCCACGCTTTCCATCGTGCTTTTTATAATCGTTGCAGCGCTTACCTTTTCTCAGTGGCAGATGCGAAAAAGGATCGTCTTTTATGAGAGCTGACCATTCTACTCGCGTAAAAACAGCGCTTTATGGGCTTCTGTGCGTCTTGCTAATTCCCTTCGTCTTTCCGACGTGGTGGATGGTCACCTCGTCGATAAAGCCAATCAGCGACATTTTCGCCTTTCCACCGCAGCTCGTTCCACAGGGATACGACTGGACTACCTATACCAAGGTCTTCGAGTTGCAGCCCTTCGCACGTCAATACTGGAACTCCGCCTACATCGCGGTCGTGGTTACAGTTGGCACAATGGCTATCTCATCCATGGCAGGATATGCATTCGCCAGGATCAAATTTCCCTTTGCCAACTCAATCTTCATGATCGTGTTGCTCGGACTTTTGATCCCATCCGAGGTTACCATCGTGCCCTTGTTCCAGATGTTCCTCAAGTCAGGCATGGTTAATACGCACTGGCCCTTGGTCTTGGTGCCAATCTTCGGCGCTCCAAGCGTGTTCGCGACCTTCGTGATGCGGCAATTCTTCGTCACCTTGCCGGCAGAGTTGGAGGAAGCAGCTAGGGTAGACGGTCTCGGACGGTTCAAGATTTTTAGGAAGATCGCCCTACCTCTTGCCAAACCCGCACTCGCCTCTGTTGCTATTTTCACATTCCTGCATTCGTGGAACCTCTTCCTCGAACCCATCGTGTTCCTCTCAAGCGCTGAGATGTTCACCCTACCGCAGGCGCTAACACAATACACCGACGCTTATGGCGGACCGATGTGGAACATCCAACTAGCCGCAGCCACTTTGACGGCTTTGCCTGTCCTCATTGTCTTCATTATAGCCCAGAAACAGTTCGTTGAAGGACTGGCTCATACTGGCCTTAAAGGCTGAATTACGGGAACTCTATCATGGCAGAAGTCAGCCTTTCAAATATCAGCAAAAATTACGGCGCCGTGAAAACGATTCACGGCATTGATTTCGACATTCGAGACGGCGAATTTGTTGTTCTCGTTGGACCCTCCGGATGCGGAAAGTCCACCTTGCTCAGAATGATTGCCGGCCTTGAGACAATCACTGGCGGTGTGCTTAAGATCGGCGATAAAGAGGTCAACGATCTCGATTCAAAGGATCGAGACATCGCTATGGTCTTTCAATCCTACGCTCTATATCCGCACATGACCGTGGCAGCGAACATGGGATTTTCGCTTGAGCACCGAGGTGCGAGCAAGTCAGAAATTTCCGAACGCGTGAAGTGGGCTGCCGGGATTTTAAGTCTGGATCGTCTACTCGATCGCTATCCTCGACAACTCTCGGGCGGGCAGCGCCAACGCGTCGCGATGGGTCGAGCGATTGTCCGAAACCCACAGGTATTCCTCTTCGACGAACCATTGTCGAACCTCGACGCAAAGCTTCGTGTGGTGATGCGTGGTGAGATCAAAGCCCTGCACCAAAAGCTAAAGACAACAACGATCTACGTCACGCATGACCAGGTTGAAGCCATGACAATGGCTGACAGGATTGTTGTCCTAAACGGTGGGCGAATAGAACAGATCGGTGCTCCCCTCGATCTTTATGATCGTCCGGCGAACCGCTTTGTTGCAGGTTTTATTGGCTCGCCGGCTATGAACTTTTTGGAAGGTAAAATCACCCCGGATGGCTTTGCCATGTCGCATGTCCTGTTGCCACTTCCCCCTTCGGCACAGAACCACGTAGGCCGGACAGCATTTTACGGCATTCGGCCAGAACATCTCCGATTCCATCCCACCGGAGTTCCAGCCAATGTTCTTCTAGTCGAACCTATGGGCGCCGAGACACAGGTGACAATGCAGATCGAAGGAAGTCAGATCGTCGGCATATTCCGTCAGCGAGTGACGTTTTCCCCGGGTTCCGTGATTACCATATTGCCAGACGTCAGTGAGGCACACCTCTTCGCTAGCGATACTGGGGATCGACTAGGCTAACCTGGTTCGCATTATTTGGCCATTAAAGCGATCTTCTCCTTCCGATCGTTTCAATGGTTTTGCGAGTAACCTTGAGCTCACGTGGTTATCGCGATGACGTATGTGATCTACCATTTCAATGTGATGTCACCGCGAAGAAGAATACCCAGATAGGCAAGGGGCCTACATGACCGAAACGGAAAACACGAAAGCCTATTGGAGCACGCTGCCTTGGCATCGCCAATGGCTGGTAAAGCAGGCGGAAGGCCTGTTCGACTTCTTCCAGTGTCGCGCGGTGAACCCCAAGGGCGGCTTCTTCGATCTCGACCGAAAAGGCGCTCCTCTCTCCTCCGACAATCCTGTGCGCGGCATCCACGCCTCAGCCCGCATGGTGCATTGCTTCTCCATCGGCCACCTTCTCGGTCGCCCCGGCTGCGGCGATATCGTCGATCATGGCATGACCTATCTCTGGGACAGTCACCGCGATCAGGAGCATGGCGGCTATTTCTGGCAGGTGGACGACAACGGCCCTGCCGACGCTACCAAGCAGGGTTACGGCCACGCCTTCGTGCTTCTCGCCGCCTCCTCCGCCAAGGTCGTCGGGCATCCGCTGGCAGATGCCATGTTGGCCGACATCACCGAGGTTCTCGAAACCCGCTTCTGGGAAGAGAAGCATGGTGCGATCAACGAAGAGTTCCATCGCGACTGGTCGCCGATCGAGAACTATCGCGGCCAGAATTCCAACATGCACCTGACCGAAGCCCTGATGGCGGCGTTCGAAGCCACGGGCGACAAGAGCTATCTTACAAAGGCCGAACGGATCGCCGATCTCATCATCCGCCGGGCAGCGGGCGCGCTGGACTTCCGCGTGCCGGAGCATTTCGACGAGAACTGGGTGCTGGACAAGAATTACCGCGGCAACGAGATGTTTCGTCCCTCCGGCTCCACGCCCGGCCACTGGCTGGAATGGTCACGCCTTCTCTTACAACTCTGGGTGCTGGGCAATCGCAAGCACGAGTGGATGCCGACCGCCGCCAAGTCACTCTTCGTCCAGTCCATGGCGCTCGGCTGGGACCGGGAAAAAGGCGGCTTCTTTTATACGCTCGATTGGGACAACACGCCCGCCAAGACGGAAAAGCTCTGGTGGCCCATGTGCGAGGCAGCCGGTGCCGCCCACTTCCTCAACGAGCACCTGCCTGCGGACGAGTTCTACGAAGACAGCTACCGCCGCATCTGGAGCACGATTGCGAACAACTTCCTCGACCATCAATTTGGCGGCTGGCATGAGGAACTGACCGAAGAGCTCGTTCCGGCCAACACACTCTTCCCCGGCAAGGGTGATATCTATCACGCCCTGCAAGCCTGCCTCATCCCGCTTTTCCCGGCAGATGGAAGCCTGACAAAGGTCATTGCTTCAAAGGGTGGACGACTTTGAATTGGAGTTTAGTTGATAGCTCCACGGGTGAACTCTGCCTCAAAATTTACCGTGAAGGTCGACCTTGAAAAAATGACGAGCTTTAGCGATCTAAAAGACGTGTTTTCCAAGCAGCGTACACTATTTTAGGCCGAGTGCTCGCTTCAACGTGTGAGGGCAGTTCAGCGCGATTCTAAAGCCCGCCATAGCACCTTCACCGCGATGGAAGATATTAGAAATCCTACGAATGAGCCACCGTTGATCTGACCTGAAGACTAGAGCACGTTGAACGCGGAATCGTTTTGAGGATTCCTTTGGTGACGAAATTCTGATTCCTTGCTCCGAGTGGTGATTTGGTTGGAGGGAACATGACTCGAGCTTTCAGCGACGATCTTCGTAGCCGCGTCTTGGCTGCTTCGCGTGATGGTATGTGGGCGCGCTCTGCGGCCGCTCGATTTGGGATCGGAATTTCGACAGCCATCGCCTGGATTGCCAGTGCACGGCAGGGGCAGATGACGCCAGCGAAACAGGGACGACGCGGCGGCTCGCGGCTTGATGCCCACGAGGATTACATCGTGGGTATGATAGAGGAGGCAAAGGACGTCACGCTCAATGAGATGGTCCTGCGGCTGGCCGAAGAGCGGGCGGTTTCCATTGGCCGCAGCGGGCTTGATGTCTGGCTGCGAAAGCGTGGCTGGACATTCAAAAAAAGACCGCACATGCACTGGAGCAGGAACGCCCCGATCTTCTGAAGCGTCGTCAGGACTGGTTCGACGGTCAGCTCGACCTCTATCCGGCACGTCTTGTCAGAGCTGGCTCGGTTTGTCTGAACAGTTTTGTGCCGATTGTTAAGTGGTTTCCGGCGCTGTTTATGCCGCGAGGGGAATTGTCTGCGGCTGTTTGAAGTAGATCTGATCCGGAGTTTTCCGGTCAAGAGATGAATGTGGGCGTCGGCCATTATAGAAGGCCAGATATCGGCCGATCCCAAGGCGGGCGTCGGACCCGGTTTTGTAGGCATGAAGGTAAACCTCCTCGTATTTGATCGATCTCCATAGCCTTTCCACGAAGACGTTGTCGCGCCAGGCTCCCTTGCCGTCCATCGAGATGCCGATTTCGGCATCCTTCAAGAGCTTGACGAAGTCGAGGGATGTGAACTGGCTGCCTTGGTCCGTGTGGAATATCTCCGGCTTGCCGTAGCGCGACAGTGCTTCCTCGACGACAAAACCCGGCGACTAAACCAGTCGACGACCGCGCAGAGATATACGAGGGCCCGCGCCATCGGGATATAGCTGATGTCCATCGCCCAGACTTGGTTGGGCCTGACGATGGCGAGATTCTTGAGAAGGTAGGGATAGACCTTGTGGCCGGGTGCGGGTTTGGAGGTGTTCTTGCGACGTTAGATCGCCTCGATGCCCATCTTCCGCATCAGAGTTCGAACATGCAGGCGACCAACGTCATGGTCCTCGGCATTCAAAAGCCCCTGCAGCATCCGACTGCCGGCGAAGGGATAGTCCAGATGCAGTTCGTCAATCCGGCGCATGAGAGCCAGATCGGCAACTGAGGCCGGTTGCGGCAGGTAATAGACGCTGCCGCGGCTGATGCCGAGTATCCAGGCCTGGCGGGAGACGGACAGTTTGTGGCTCCGGTCGATCATCGTTTTCCGCTCAGCAGTCCGGCCTTGCCGAGCGCGCCGGCTAAAAAACCGTTCTCCAGCGTCAGCTCACCGATTTTGGCATGAAGGCTTTTGACATCGACGGTAGGGACCGCGTCCTCCTCCCGGTCGTCGCCGAAGACGCCAACCGCGCCGTCGAGCAACTGATCTTTCCATTGCTTGATCTGGTTCGGATGCACGTCGAACTGCTGCGCGAGCTCGATCATTGTCTTCTCGCCCTTGATCGCGGCGAGCGCGACTTTCGCCTTAAAGGCCGGGCTGTGGTTGCGGCGAGGTCGTTTTGTCATCATGGCTCCTGTTCCCGGCATACTGCCGTGTTCAAAAGCCGAAAGCCACTTATCTCAACTGTTCAGATTTGCCGAGCCAGCTCTGTCGACGGTATTGGCTGCCGTGGCATGTAGCATCACTCTCACGTTCTTGGGGACATTGCGCTTCTACCGCCAACGACAGCATCGACTGAATGCAAGACGACAACGTTGACCTCTCTTCGATCATCGTCACCCCTTGTCATGAAAGTTCAGCGAATCAATATCCTGCCCGGGGGACGACGGTCTGCGGCATGCTAGAAAGGCTCTAGCCTGCGGGTTTGAAACGCCCGGTCCAACACAGAAAGCTTCGCGAGGGAGGCTGAGATATAGGCGTTTCAGTGGTTGCGGGGGCAGGATTTGAACCTGCGGCCTTCAGGTTATGAGCCTGACGAGCTACCGGGCTGCTCCACCCCGCGTTGATTTTGAGCGATGTCCGAG
>NZ_JBNWDI010000007.1:0-201058 GCF_053521965.1 Rhizobium sp. 22-785-1
CGCTTCCGTGGCCTGATCAAGGTCAGATGGCAGTGCCTCATCGCCGCAGCGGCACAAAACATCAAGAAGATCGCAATGGCGGTGACCAAAACACCTAAAGCTGCGTGGGGATGAGGCGATCAGCCTCAACTTGTCTCCCATTCCCCGTCGCACACGCAGATCAACAAACAGCATCATCCTAAAACAGAAAAACCCGCCGAAAAATCGACGGGTTTGTCAGCGGTCTGACCCCGGATGTCACCATCCGGGGTTTTGTCTTTGAGCCTTAAAACGCTCGCAGAAATCAGTCGTCGTCGCCGTCGCGGTCAGCTTCAGGATCGAAGAAGTCTTCCGGACGCAGTGCGTCTTCGTCAACGCCGTAGATGGCGTCAGCGGAGGTGAGGCTTTCACCCTTGGCCTGACGCTCAGCTTCTTCAGCCGAACGGGCAACGTTCAGTTCAACCTGAAGCTCGACTTCCGAGTGCAGGTGAAGCGTGACGTTGTGCAGACCGATGGTCTTGATCGGCGTGTTGAGTTCGACCTGGTTACGGCCAACGTTGAAGCCTTCGGCGCCGAGGATCTCGACGACGTCACGGGCAGCAACAGAACCGTAGAGCTGACCGGTTTCGCCAGCGGAGCGAACAACGATGAAGCTCTTGCCTTCAAGTGCGTCTGCAACCTTCTGGGCTTCGGACTTACGCTCGAGGTTACGGGCTTCGAGCGTTGCGCGCTCGTTTTCGAAACGTGCCTTGTTGGCAGCGTTGGCGCGCAGCGCCTTGCCCTGCGGCAGCAGGAAGTTACGTGCGTAGCCATCGCGAACCTTTACGGTTTCGCCCATCTGGCCAAGCTTTGCGATGCGCTCGAGAAGAATGACTTGCATCTTCTTGATCCTTTCTCAATTGGAGTTGGTTTCGTTAGTTTGATCGGAGTTCCGCGCAGGAGTGAGTGAAATCGTGCTGCGCACGTCGCTCAATCCCAGGAGGAGTATGAAGAACAGCGGAAACATGAAGACCGCTGATAGGTATGCGAGGACGAGAACCGGCAGGCGCCAATCCTTACCCTTGGAACGGTGATGCAGCGAAGCGTAGCCCGCCATGATGAATCCCGCACCGAACGTGCCGCAGACAACCGCACCGATCATGGCGGGAACGCCGCCAAAAAAGGTGAGGACGATGCCTGCGAGAAAAATGAAGATCGCATTGCGATGCATACGAAGCGCCGCTGCGATATCTTCGCGTGGGCGTAGGCCCTTGCCGAAGGAGCGGACCATGCGGCTTGCAAAATAGTAGGCTGCAAACAAGAGCATCACCCACAGACCGCCCTGGATCATCGGCAGCATCAAAACCAGAAGCGACTTCGTCTGCGCAAGCGCTGTCGGGTCTGGCTTGAAAGAAGCTTCGCTGGCCTGCACGGACGCCATCATCAGATCGACGATTTGGGAGACGAGATCCGGGCCATAGCCGATCATGACGCCGAGGACGACGACGGATACCGTGATCAGGCCGCAAAGATGCAGCACGATGCCGGACAGCGGATACCAAGCCATCAGGTCTTTCGGCCCGCCGATTTCGGTTGCAGGCCGTGCGAGATTGGCAAGATGAGAGAGCCAGCCAGCCGGGATAAGCGTAAAGATTGAAATCGTCACCGCAAAGAGCGGGGAAACCGCAAGTGCACCGAGAAAGGCAGCTGAAACGATGGCAACGATGGCGGCAGCATTGCCCCAGCCCAGGCCGGCGACGAGAACCGGCATGGCAGACGCGGCATAAAGCAGGAACGACATCGACGATTGTGCCGTTGCGCCAAGCGTCAGAAACGCGGCGCATATGCCGGCAAGAATGCCGGTGATCAGCACTGTCTGGTTCAACTGTCTCAACGTCGCTGTCCTGCTTGTTTTCAGCAGTTAGAGGACCGTTCATCTGAACATCGTCCCCAACATGGGATTTGGTCTTTGTCGATCCGCGCCCGACGCGGAAGGAATTGAGAGCTCCTGAAATGCCATACGGGCAGAGCAGGAAGGACCGAGGCCGCGCACGGCGCGACCTCGAAACTTTAAATTACGCTACGACGTAAGGCAGCAGGCCGAGGAAGCGTGCACGCTTGATCGCCTGAGCGAGTTCGCGCTGCTTCTTCTGGGAAACGGCGGTGATGCGCGAAGGAACGATCTTGCCGCGCTCGGAAATGTAGCGCTGCAGGAGACGAACGTCCTTGTAGTCGATCTTCGGAGCATTTGCGCCGGAGAAGGGGCACGTCTTGCGACGGCGATGGAACGGGCGGCGTGCCTGGGAAGAGGATGCGTCAGCCATTATTGTTTCTCCTTATGCACGGTCTTCGCGCGGACGGCGCGGACGGTCTTCGCGGTCGCCACGCGGACGGTCGCCAAAGCCACCTTCACGGGGGCCACGATCGGGACGGTCGCCACGCGGACGGTCGTCGCGGTCACGCTTCTGCAACATGGCAGACGGGCCTTCTTCGTGGGCTTCCACAGCGATGGTCATGTAACGAAGAACGTCTTCGTTGATGCGCATCTGGCGCTCGACTTCGTGGATGGCAGCCGCCGGAGCGTCGATGTCCATCAGAGCGTAGTGAGCCTTGCGGTTCTTCTTGATGCGGTAGGTGAGGGACTTCAGACCCCAGTTTTCGATGCGTCCGACTTTGCCGCCGAACGATTCGATAACGCCCTTGTACTGTTCGACAAGTGCGTCGACCTGCTGGGCAGTGATATCCTGCCGGGCAAGGAAGATGTGTTCGTAAAGAGCCATTTAAGCTTTGCCTTTCTTGCGTTTCATTCATCACCCGGCAACGGCGCTAAGCCTCAACGACTGCTCTTGATCGGAAAACCGGAGGCAAGAAAAGCGTTGTTCGAGACGGTCGAGAGCGGAGACACGGGAGGCCGGAAAAACCTTATGGTTCCTGCTGTTTCGAAATCGAAACCAGCCCTCCGTTCAGCCACCAGCCATAAGACCGGGTGTTGTGAACAGCGCGCTTATACTGAATTTCGCTGCGAATGCAAGCGCGCCGCTCCAAAAAGCCTGGTGAACGGGCTTCGATTAGATCGGCATTGGGTATTGCCGGTGGATGTCCGCAATGCTTTTGAGCGTTTCATCGGACAAGGTGACGTCCGCTGCGGCGATATCGGTCTTCAACTGCTCCATAGTTGTCGCACCGATGATGACGGACGCCATGAAGGGGCGAGTAAGGCAAAAGGCAATGGCGAGCTGTGCGGGATCGATGCCGAGTTCGTATGCCAGTTCCAGATAGGCCTTGACCGGAGCTTCCTGCAAAGGCTGCAGCCGTCCACCGATATCGTGATTGATCGACCCGCGCGATCCTTCCGGGCGCGCACCGTTCTGGTACTTGCCGGTCAAGATGCCGCCTGCAAGCGGCGAATAGGCAAGCAGGCCCACATCCTCGTGATGTGCCACTTCCGCAAGATCGAGATCGAAGCTGCGATAGAGAAGATTATACTCGTTCTGAATCGAGGCGACGCGTGGCAGCCCCTTGGCCTCGGCGATATCGATGTATTTCTGCGTACCCCAAGCACTTTCGTTGGAAAGTCCGATGGCGCGAATTTTTCCGGCCTTCACCAGTTCACTGAGTGTCTCGAGCTTCTCGTTGAACTCTTCGAGGGTCTTTTCTTTGTTCTGCTTGGAGGCATCGAAGCTCCACGCGCCGCGGAAATGGTAAGTGCCACGGTTCGGCCAATGGATCTGGTAGAGATCGATGTAATCGGTCTTCAGACGCGTGAGGCTGGTGTCGACCGCTTCACGAATGGCTGCCGCGTCGATATCGCGCCCGCCGCGAATGTAATCACGACCAGAACCCGCAACCTTGGTGGCCAGGACCACCTCGCTACGCTTGCCGCTCTTCTGGAACCAGGTTCCGATATAGTCTTCCGTGCGCCCTTGTGTTTCGGCAGAGACCGGCGTCGTCGGGTAGAGCTCCGCGGTATCAAAAAAGTTCACGCCATTCTCGAGTGCGTAGTCCATCTGCTCATGGGCTTCGGACTCGGTATTCTGCGTACCCCATGTCATCGTGCCAAGGCAGATTTCCGACACGGAAATGCCCGTGCGTCCCAACGTGTTGTGTTTCATGGAAGTGTCTCGTTTTGCTTGGAAGGTTGGCAGAAAGTAATGCGGAATTGCCGCAGTGCAAGAAAAATATTGCTCTTCAATCTCTGTGGAAGAGGGCGGTCAAACAAGGCGCAAGCGGCCGTCAAACGGCGCAAAGCCTTGACTTTGCGGGCCGAACTGTGAATGGAAAGCGCCAGAATGGAAGTGAAGGCCCAAAAACAGGCCAAAAAAGAAGGACCGCATTCCATGGCTATCGCATTCACATTTCCAGGTCAGGGCAGCCAGGCCGTCGGCATGGGCAAGGATCTGGCAGAGAACTTCGCAGAAGCCCGCGCGGTTTTCGATGAAGTCGACGAAGCGCTGGGACAGAAGCTGTCCGACATCATGTGGAACGGTCCGGAAGAGACGCTGACGCTGACCGCCAATGCCCAGCCGGCGTTGATGGCCGTATCCGTCGCCGTGATGCGCGTGCTGGAAGCGCGCGGCTTGGATCTGGCGGAAAAAGTATCCTATGTCGCGGGCCATTCGCTTGGCGAATATTCAGCGCTTTGTGCTGCCGGCACGTTCTCGCTTGCCGATACCGCCCGTCTCCTGCGCATCCGCGGCGATGCCATGCAAGCTGCTGTTCCGGTCGGTGAGGGAGCCATGGCAGCCATCATCGGTCTTGAGCATGGCGATGTGGAAGCCATTTGCCGCGAAGCTGCAAACGGTGGCATCTGCCAGATCGCCAACGACAATGGTGGCGGACAGTTGGTGATTTCCGGCGCGAAGGCACCAGTGGAAAAGGCGGCGGCCCTGGCTACGGAAAAGGGCGCCAAGCGCGCGATCATGTTGCCGGTGTCAGCACCATTCCATTCAGCCTTGATGGCGCCCGCCGCCGAAGCGATGCGTGAGGCACTGGCCTCGGTCAAGAAGAACAATCCGGTCGTGCCGGTGGTTGCTAACGTGCGGGCTGCCCCAGTCTCCGATGCTGATGAGATTGCATCGCTCCTAGTTGAGCAGGTGACCGGGCAGGTTCGCTGGCGCGAGACGGTCGAGTGGTTTGCCGCAAATGACGTGACCATGCTTTATGAAATCGGCTCGGGCAAGGTTTTGACTGGGCTCGCCCGCCGCATCGACAAGACGGTGACCGGCGTTGCCGTCAACACGCCTGCGGATATTGATGCCGCACTGCAGACGCTTCTCGGCTGAGTTCACAAGATACAACAAAGGACGAACAGAATGTTTGATCTGACTGGCCGCAAGGCTCTCATCACCGGCGCGACCGGCGGCATCGGCGAAGAAATCGCCCGCCTTCTTCATGCGCAGGGCGCAATCGTCGGTCTCCACGGCACCCGTGTCGAAAAGCTTGACGCACTTGCGTCTGAGCTCGGCGAACGCGTGAAGATCTTCCCGGCCAATCTGGCCGATCGCGCAGAGGTCAAGGCGCTCGGCGAGAAGGCGGAAGCCGAACTCGAAGGCGTCGATATTCTCGTCAATAATGCCGGCATCACCAAGGACGGGCTGTTTGTCCGCATGAGCGACGAGGACTGGGACAATGTTATCGAGGTCAATTTGACCGCAATGTTCCGCCTTACGCGTGAGCTGACTCATCCTATGATGCGCCGTCGTTTCGGTCGCATCATCAACATCACCTCCATCGTCGGTGTCACCGGAAATCCCGGTCAGGCGAATTATTGCGCTTCGAAAGCCGGCATGATCGGTTTCTCCAAGTCGCTCGCCCAGGAAATCGCCACACGCAACGTCACCGTCAATTGCGTGGCGCCAGGCTTCATCGAAAGCGCGATGACCGGCAAGCTGAATGACAAGCAGAAAGAAGCGATCATGGGAGCGATCCCTATGAAGCGCATGGGAACGGGCGCAGAAATCGCATCTGCCGTGCTCTATCTCGCCTCCAACGAGGCCGGATACATGACCGGACAAACGCTGCACGTCAACGGCGGTATGGCGATGATCTAATGCATCATGCCGTTAACCCGCGGGTAACTTCGGGCGGCATGATGGGAAGAGACAACAGGTGAAAGCGCCTACCGCCTTTTCAAGATGGCGCTTTCACAGCCTGGCTTTTGATGAGTGGAAACAAGAAAATTGCCTGTAGAGCGCGTGTGTTAGCGTTATTTTAAGGCTTTTTTCCCGCTGGAAACCGTGTTAAGCGGGCGAAGACTGTGAACAGTCGTCCCGGAGTGACAGGCAGCCGTTGCGATTTCTTGCGACGATGTTAGCTTGGCCGGGTTGAACGGGTTTGCCCACGGTGCCTGCCTTGAAAGGCGCTTGGGGGTTTTAACAGGGCAGGGTGCCTGAAGGGGCATTCCTTTCAAAGTAAAGGTCGAGGAAACCGACATGAGCGATATCGCAGAACGCGTAAAGAAAATTGTAGTTGATCATCTTGGCGTTGACGCCGACAAAGTCGTTGAAGGCGCAAGCTTCATCGACGACCTGGGCGCTGACTCGCTCGACACCGTTGAACTGGTTATGGCGTTCGAAGAAGAATTCGGCGTTGAGATTCCAGACGACGCAGCTGACTCGATCCTGACTGTTGGCGACGCTGTCAAGTTCATCGAAAAGGCTCAGGCCTAATCATTGAATGGATCTAGGGAAGGCCGCGATGCCTTCCCGATGTGGCCCGGCCTGTCCGGGCCAATATTTTATCATGCGGCCGTTTTCGGCTGGATGAGGCGTGAATGACGCTGAGCCAGACACCTGGAGCAATTTCGGTGAACAAGGGTTCACCCATACTGCTCTAACTCTTTGTTGTGATGTATTTCCGTATGCAAAAAGCCAACATGCTTTGGCCGGAAATGCTCGAATGATCGGATTATGAGGGCGCAAAGTTGACGTTGAGACGTGTCGTTATCACAGGTACCGGCATGGTATCTCCCCTTGGTTGTGGAACGGAAGTGACCTGGGAGCGGCTTTTGGCCGGTCAGAATGGCGCTCGCCTCGTCACGGAATTCGAAGTTGACGATCTACCGGCAAAAATCGCCTGCCGGATTCCTGTTGGGGATGGTACCGATGGCACTTTCAATCCTGACGACTGGATGGAACAGAAGGAACAGCGCAAGGTCGATCCGTTCATCATTTACGGTATCGCCGCCGCCGACATGGCGCTGAACGACGCCAACTGGCATCCGCAGACGGACGAAGAGCAGATCATGACCGGCGTGCTGATCGGCTCCGGTATCGGCGGTCTGGAAGGTATCGTCGAGGCTGGCTATACCCTTCGCGATAAAGGTCCGCGCCGCGTTTCACCATTTTTTATTCCCGGTCGGCTGATCAATCTTGTCTCCGGCCAGGTCTCCATCAAGCATAAGCTTCGTGGCCCAAACCATGCGGTCGTTACCGCCTGCTCCACCGGCGCGCACGCCATTGGTGACGCAGCCCGTCTGATTGCGCTCGGCGACGCCGACGTGATGGTCGCAGGAGGTGCGGAGTCGCCGGTTTGCCGTATCGCGCTTGCCGGTTTTGCTGCCTGCAAAGCGCTGTCCACCCAGCATAATGATGATCCACAGAAGGCTTCGCGCCCCTATGACCGTGACCGCGATGGTTTCGTCATGGGTGAAGGTGCGGGCATCGTCGTTCTGGAAGAGCTGGAACATGCCAAGGCCCGTGGCGCGAAGATCTATGCCGAAGTCGTCGGCTATGGTCTTTCCGGCGACGCCTTCCACATCACGGCTCCGTCCGAGGATGGCGAAGGTGCCTATCGCTGCATGTCCATGGCGCTGAAGCGTGCAGGGCTGACGCCTGCAGATATCGACTATATCAACGCCCATGGCACCTCCACCATGGCAGACACGATCGAACTCGGTGCCGTCGAGCGACTGGTGGGGGACTCTGCCTCAAAGATTTCCATGTCGTCCACCAAGTCGGCGACAGGACATCTTCTTGGAGCAGCAGGCGCTATCGAAGCGATCTTCGCCACGCTGGCCATCCGTGACAACATTGTCCCGCCGACACTCAATCTCGATAATCCTGACGTCGAGACTGAGATCGATCTCGTGCCGCACAAGGCGCGCAAGCGCGACGTCAATGTGGCGCTGTCGAATTCCTTCGGTTTCGGTGGGACCAACGCGTCTCTGGTACTGCGCCGCTACGAAGGCTGAGGTTGGGATAACCCAACCCAATTCAGGAAGGAGCGGCCCCTTGCCGCCCTTCCAAGAATCGATCAGAACGCTGTCAGCATTCCCGGTCGTGATCCGGGATGACTGATCGACCAGTCCTTTAGAAATGAAGATGCGCAAGCATTCTTTTTAAAGAACTGGATCCTTGGAGTATCCTGTCTTCGTCCACGAAGATGTGTTCGATCCCTCCAGCCTGAGAGAGTGCAGAATAGCCTGCCGAACCTGTTTTTGCCGCATTGCCTGCTCAAATAAGCCGTTGTAATGCCGAACTGAAAAGGACCGCCGGTGAGCGATAATAGAGAGAACAATCTGCCACCCTATGATCGCGACAGCTCCTATGAGAGCAAGGGTGGACCGATCATTCCAAAATCGCCGACCGAGGCTTTGAGACCTGAAAAAGTTCCTGAGCCGCCGAAGCGTTCGCGCAAGGCCCACAGCCAGGCAGTGATCTTTCTGAATTTTCTGATGACACTGATCGTTGCCGTCACGGTCGTGGGTGTCGCTGGCTTCTATTACATGATCCATGCGTTCCACGAGCCGGGCCCGTTGCAGACCAACACCACGATCACGGTGCGCAACGGCGCCGGTCTTGCGGAAATTGCCAACACGCTGGAGCGCAGCGAAGCGATTTCCAACGGCCGCATCTTCCGTCTCATGGCAGATCGCTACATGGCCGCCGGCCAGACACCGAAGCCCGGCGAATATGAAATTAAGGCACATGCCTCGATGAAGGATATTCTGTCTCTGCTAGAATCGGGCAAGTCTATTCTCTATACCGTCTCCTTCCCGGAAGGCCTGACGGTCAAGCAGATGTTTGCGCGGCTTGCTACCGATCCGGTTCTGGAGGGTGACTTGCCGAGCGAACTGCCGCCCGAGGGCAGTCTGCGTCCTGATACTTATCCCTTTACCCGCGGTACCAAGCGTGACGAAATCGTTCGCCAGATGCGCGCAGCCCAGACCAAGCTCGTGGAGATGCTCTGGGAGCGCCGCGATCCGAACCTTCCACTGAAGACGATCGAGGAATTCATCACGCTTGCCTCCATCGTTGAAAAGGAGACCGGCAAGGATGATGAGCGCGGTCATGTCGCTTCGGTGTTCTACAATCGGATGAAGAAGAACATGCGACTGCAATCCGATCCGACCATCATCTACGGTCTGTTCGGTGGCGAGGGTAAACCGTCCGATAGGCCGATTTATCAATCGGATCTTCAGAAAGAAACGCCCTTCAATACCTACATCATCCGCGGTCTGCCGCCTCATCCGATTGCAAATCCTGGCCGTGCGGCGCTGGAGGCAACTGCCAACCCATGGCGGACAGATGATCTCTACTTCGTGGCCGATGGCACGGGTGGGCACGTCTTTGCCAAGACGCTGGACGAGCACAACAGCAATGTGCGTCGCTGGCGCAAGATCGAGGCTGAAAAGGCCGCAAATGGGACCGCGTCCGATACGGTTGTCGATGGTCAACCCGGCGGCAATCAAGCAGAAAAACCTGCCAATTGATGAGACTGGCTTTGTTGCGGTCGCGCTTTGCGTGACCGCATAGAGTTTCTGGGGGACAATCGCATGACATTGCAATCCATGACGGGTTTCGCGCGCAGCGAAGGGACCTCCGGGCGGTACCGCTGGGCATGGGAGTTACGCTCCGTAAACGGCAAGGGACTGGATCTGCGTCTGCGTCTGCCGTCAGGCATGGAGGCACTTGAGACGGCGTTTCGCGACATCGCATCGCAAAGCCTGTCTCGAGGTAACATTCAAGCGGGCCTTTCGCTGTCAGCCTTCGAAACCAAGCTTGAGGCTGTTGTCAACCGTGACGCACTGGATGCGGTCCTTGCCCTTAAGCAGGAATTGGGCAGTGCGATCAGCGATGCGCCGCTCAGCTTCGACACGTTGCTGTCGGTGCGCGGTCTAGTGGAGTTTCGCGAGCCGGTGGAAACAGAAGAGGTTCAGAGCGCGCGCAATGCCGATATCGTTGCTGGCTTCTCGGCTGCCGTTGCGGCCCTGAGATCCATGCGTGAGCGCGAGGGGACATCTCTTTATGCGCTTCTGTCGACCCATATCGACCGGATCGAACAACTGACGTCGGTCATCAATGCTGATCCGTCCCGCCAGCCGGAGCATATTCGCGCAAGGCTGGAAGCCCAGATCGCCCTGATCGGTGACGGCACCAGCGGACTGGATCGCGAGCGTCTTTATGCGGAAGCCGCATTGCTTGCGACCAAAGCCGATCTGCGTGAAGAGATCGACCGGCTGACCTCGCATGTTTCTGCCGCGAGGGAACTTCTTGCCACGGGCGGGCCGGTCGGACGAAAGCTCGATTTTCTTGCACAGGAATTTAACCGCGAGTCGAATACGATCTGTTCCAAATCCAATGCCAGTGCTGTAACCGCTGCTGGTATCGAATTGAAGGTCGTGATCGATCAGTTCCGCGAACAGGTTCAAAATCTGGAGTAGGCTCTATGGTGCCAGCGAATAGCTCTCCCGTCCATATCGCCCGCAGGGGTCTGATGCTGGTCATGTCCTCGCCATCCGGCGCAGGCAAATCCACTATTGCTCGAAACCTGCTGGAGAGGGATAAGAACATAAGCCTTTCTGTGAGCGTCACCACGCGCCAGCGCAGGCAAAGCGAAATCGAAGGCATTCACTATCACTTCATCACCAAGCGCGAATTCGAGGGACTGCGCGACAGCGATCAGCTTCTGGAATGGGCTGAGGTGCATGGCAATTTCTACGGGACGCCGCGTGCGCCCGTGGAACAGGCAATGTCTGAAGGTCGCGACATGCTGTTCGATATCGACTGGCAGGGCGCCGAACAGCTTCAGGACAAGATGAAGGCAGACGTCGTTTCGATATTCATCCTGCCGCCGACGATGACCGAACTCCAATCGCGCTTGCATCGGCGTGCCGAAGACACCGAAGAAGTCATCCGCACACGCCTTGCCAACTCGCGCGCCGAAATAGAGCACTGGCGCGATTATGACTATGTCATCCTCAACGATGACCTCCAGGCGGCGTTCTCGGCGGTTGAAGCCATCGTGAAGGCCGAACGTGTCCGCCGCGACCGACGCCACGGCATGTTCGATTTTGTCAGAGGCTTGCTCGAAGAAGAGCCGCAGCTTTAATCAGCAAAGACGCAGGTCGCCAGCTCTTTATCCGAAGGTTTGTCATCGGTGGCGTCTTTCACCCAAAGGCGACTGCTGTGCGGCTTTCCACTTGAGTGCATCGTTCTAATGGTGGCGGGGCATCGTGCGCGGCAGGAAGCGGCATGACGGGAAAGCCGTAGAGGCTCGGGCGCTCTCGATGTCTTCTGGGGCACAGCCAAGGCAACCGGATTGGTCCTCCCGCAGAACCGCAATTCAGACAAGCCGGCTTAGCTGGCGATCATTGGTCGATTCGAGGAATGGGCCAGAACCAGTGTCTGGCTTGTCTGCTGGATGACACAGTGCGTGGTGCCTGAAGAGTGATCACGCCTGTGTTTAAAACCGGCGCTGTTCAGGACGTCATTATCGGCGCGACTCGACGCGAGATGGATGCCGATCAAGTTGTCGCTCAGCAATAATTACAAGCTGTTTGCCAACCGTACGAACTCTTCGACTGAAAGCGTCTCGGCGCGTCGTGTGGGGTCAATGCCAGCCTTTTCAAGCAGCGCTTCGCCACCAATGCTCTTTACACTCTGGCGCAGCATCTTTCGTCGCTGACCGAAGGCGGCTTCCGTAACCTTCTCAAGCTTCTCCACGTCGCAGGACATTGGCTTTGCCTTCGGCAACAGATGCACGACAGTCGAGGTGACTTTGGGCGGCGGGCTGAAGGCTTGCGGTGGCACGTCAAATGCCATTTCCGGCACTGTGCGCCATCCGGCGAGCACGCCCAGGCGACCGTAGTGATTATCGCCTTCCTCGGCAACGATCCTCTGCCCGACTTCCTTCTGGAACATCAGCGTCATGGACAGCCAGAATGGTGGCCATTCTTTCGGCAAAAGCCAGTTCACCAGAAGCTGCGTGCCGACATTATAGGGAAGGTTGGCGATGATACGGATCGGTTCGCCCTTGGGAACCAACATCTCGAAATCAGTCTTGAGAGCATCGCCCTTGATGACCTCAAGCCTTCCGGGATAATGATCTGCGATCTCCGCAAGCGCTGGCAGGCAACGGCTGTCGCGTTCGACTGCTATCACCTTTTTCGCTCCAAGAGAAAGGATGGCCCGCGTCAAGCCGCCAGGCCCTGGACCAACCTCGAAAACAGTCACGCCGTCGAGCGGGCCCGCGGTGCGCGCGATCTTCTGGGTAAGATTAAGGTCGAAGAGGAAGTTCTGGCCCAGCGATTTTTTCGCGTCGAGACCATGGCGCTGGATGACGTCGCGCAGAGGCGGAAGACCATCGATGGCTGCCATCACGAGGCCTGTCGCTCGGCGATCTGTGCCGCCATCGTCAGCGCTGCGATGAGACTGGACGGATTGGCGATACCCTGTCCAGCAATGCCGAAGGCTGTGCCGTGGTCGGGTGAAGTCCGGATGAAGGGCAGGCCAAGCGTGACATTGACCGAATCATCGAAGCCGAGCGCTTTTGCCGGTATCAGACCTTGATCGTGGTACATGCAGATGGCGACATCGTAACGCTTGCGCGCTGCATCATGGAACATCGTATCGGCGGGCAGCGGGCCGAATGCATCGATACCATCCTTGCGCAGTTGCATGGTCGCCGGATGGATGATGTCGCGATCTTCCAGGCCGATAGCGCCGTCCTCTCCCGCATGAGGATTAAGCCCGGCCACCGCCAGCCGCGGAGCATCCATACCGAACTTGCTCTTCAGATCGTTGGCAACGATGCGGCAGGTGTCGATGATCAAGTCTTGGGTCAAAGCCGACGCGACGTCCTTCAGTGGAATATGAATGGTCACAGGCACGACCCGCAGCTTTGGGCCAGCAATCATCATGACCGGCCTTGCTGCCTGGCCTGTATGCTTCAATGCCAGATCGGCAAGAAATTCCGTGTGGCCTGGAAACCCGAACCCGGCCTCGTAAAGTACGGATTTGGCGATGGGATTTGTAACGACGGCCGCAGTCTTGTTCTCCATCGTGAGCGAAACTGCGATCTCGATGGCTTTTACGGTCGAATGGGCAGCCCCTACATGCGGCTGTCCAGCCTGAACGTCAAAGCCGACGGGAACGGCAAGAACGGGAAGGGCGGACGAAAAGGCAGAGAACGCCTCTTCTGCTTCGCACGTCACCACGCTGACGGGCATGCCGAGTATATTCGCTCTGCTCGTCAGGACTTCTGGATCGCCGATGAACAGGAACGGTGGAACGTCAAGTTCCGCGCGCTTCGCCCAGGCTGCGAGTGCGATATCGGGACCGATTCCAGCGGGGTCGCCTTGGGTAAGAGCAAGAGGCAGCTTGAGCGAAGACAATGCGTTGGAGCTTTCACCTGTTATGCCGTAACCGGCAGGGAGATCCTGCCGACGGTAGCATCTATGTCAATAGAGGGGCGCAGCAGTAAGGAGCGCCGCACTTCACTCACGTTCTGGTAATCTGCGCCTTGCTGCGAAGCTCGTCCAGATACTTCTTTTCATTCGGGTTTTCACCCTTCTCGGCCTTGGTCAGGTCCTCGGCCCGGAAAACGATTTCCGCTGCATAATCGTCGGACACTTGTTGCTTCTTGCAGACCGCGAGATATTCCACGCCCTTGTCGGTCACGAGGGTGCCGGTGGTGCCGCCCACAGGCGCCTTGATGACCATGTCTTTCCATTCTGCCGGCAGTTCCGGTTCAAGAATACGACCGAGATCCTTGATCGACACATCCAGCATCGTCGCTGCGAAAGTCTTTGCCTGTTCGCAGCCGGGGTAACGCTTGCGAGAGGCTTCCGCTTCGCTCTTGCGCTTGCCAACGATGGACTTCTTCGACTGCGGCACCACGAAGATAACCTGTTGAAGGAAATACTCCGTCGTGACGGGCTTTTGCCCGCGTTCCTTGAGCCTCGTGACGAAATCTTGAGTCGACATGCGGTTCTTGCCGCCATAGCGCGCGTTTACAAGGCGCGGCCAGCTCATCTGGATGGCGATAAACGACTTGAAGTGGTCAGCGCCAACGCCTGCCTGGGCCAATACTTTGGTCAATTGGTCTTTCGTCATCTTGTTCGTGGCAGCAAAGCGCGCGAAAGCTGCATCCACATCCGCAGTGCTGACAGACGCCTTGACGCGGGCGATCTCGTCGCGCTTCAGCGCCTCATCGATCAACTGCTCACGCGCCTTGTCGTTGAGATTACCGGATTGGCGCTGTAGTTTCAGGAAAGCGACGCGGCGCGCTATGTCGTCGGAGGTGATTGGCGTCTTGTTGACGACGATCTTAACCGCGCTATCGGCAAAAGCACGATTTGCCTGTGGTGCGACAATCATGGGAACTGCGAAGATCGCAAAGGCAAACGCGACGCTACGCATCGCCTTCTTTCCGAAGTTCATCCTGTTCTCTCCCTCTCGGCATGACGTGGGACGAGTGCCCAGACAGTGCTCTTGAAACTCCCGCTGCATGAAGGTTACAGCCGTACCTTGCGGCGTTGTCTGTCCTTACGCTGCGAACCTAAATATGAACGTGCCCGTGTATATCACTGGAATGATTGCTACGGCAATCGTTCGCCGATACGAGATCGTCGATATCTGCGGCAAAAGCGTGACGAAAGCCTTGGCTGAGAGGGCGTGACCCGTTTTAACGAGAAATCGTCAATCCCGTGGTCCAGCAGGCGCTCTCACACGCATAATCTTTGCTTATCTCTGCTCGCGACTGACGTTTCGGCCATCAAACGAAAACGGCGGGAAAATCCCGCCGCATCCCGATCATTTTCAGCAGTCGATCAGTAAGTGTTCGGTTGCCAGCCAATGTCTGCCTTGCTCCAATCCTCTGCGGCGGAGCCGACGCTGATATCGCCGAGCGTACGGAAGGCGATGCGGGCATTGATCGACCAGTCGTTGGCCGCTTCACGCACCGTGCTCAGATTGCCTTCATCGGAATAGCTGACGGTAAAGATGGTGCATTCGTCCTGATACAGAACACCGATACGACGTTCGCTGGAGAACTTATTATTCAGATCGTAGTTGATCGCCCCGAACAGCGCCCAGTTGTCATTGAGACGAAGCTTGCCGGAGGTCTGGATGATGTCACGATCACGATCATAGCCGTAATTCGGCTGTGCCTTGACCTGCGTGTAGCTGACCTTCCCGGTGAAACGGTTGTCCGCGTAGTGAACACTATTCTCCATGCGGTTGATCTCGAAATTATCCTTGTCGAGACGCAAGCTGTTGGAGAAGGACAGGCCAATCGGTGCATCGATTGCTGCCATGGTCACGTAGTCGGATCGATCAGACTCAAGTCCGGAGTCGGCGCCGACATTGACCAGATCCGTGGATGCGAAAGAATTTTCGCCCGCTAGGTGGTAGGACTGACCCACAATCGCACGAATGCCATAGCCGTTATTGAAGGTACCGTTGTAGCGGAAACCAAGATTGGCGCGTGTGCCGCCTTCGATCCGGTCAAAGCCGGTGAACTTGTCGCGTTCAAAGAGATTGGTCGCGTCAAAAACGAAGGCCTGAGAATCCTCGTTTGGAAGCTGGCCTGCATATTGCTCGTCCGGACGCACGAACAATTGTGCAATCGGCTCGATGACATGGTTGCTGTTCTGAGCAGTGAACAGGATCGGGTAGCGCGCCTCTAGGCCGAATGTGGCCATGCCGCGGAACGCCGCATCGTCGTTGATCATGCTGTTATAAGCAAAACCCTGTGTGCTCATGTCGGTGGAGAAGATGTCTCCCCGAAGCGCTGCAAGCGGTGTCAACTGGACGCCGCTGTCAAATGTATAGGTTCTCTTCCACTCCGCTTCGGTAGATAGTCGCGTATAGGTTCCCTCGAGGCCTGGGAATCGGTTGGATGTTCCAAGCGCATAGGCATCCTGATCACGCCTTGTCAGGCTCGTCAGATTGGTCGTCAGCGAAAGCTCGCCGCCGTAAACCGGGTCCGGTACGAAGTAGCGATAGTCGATGGCCGGGTGAACCATTGCCTGTCGGCGTTCCTCGGCTTCGAAGTCGTCCTTGTCCTGAACGTTGAAGTAGTAGGCATTGGCATCGAAGCTGTTACGGTCACCGAGACCGGAGAGGTAAAGCTTGTTGGTCTGCGTTTCGCTCTTGTAGCCTTTGAGGTCGTAGGTGCGTGCGAAGTTATTGTCCGATTGCACCATGACATCCCAGCCGAAGGACCAGCGAGGATTGATCTTGAAGTCACCCTTGCTGGCTACCATGCCACGACGGTCGTTCAGCGAGTCACTGGTGCCTGCATCGAAGCGGGAAGGGTCCTTTTGATCGATGCCGGCAAATGTGAGCGTGTGCGTTCCCATTTCGAAACGCTGACGCAACTCGCCGTGCAGCAGAAGGCCCTGGGCCGTGTAGTAGGTGGGCGTGACGGTCAGATCGGCGCTATCGCCGAGGATCTGATAGTAGGGAACGCCAATCCCGAAGCCGAGCTTGTCCGTTATGCTCATTTGCGGGAACAAAAAGCCCGACTTGCGCTTTACCCGGTTATCGGGAACCGTGATGAAAGGAAGATAGGCGATCGGCTTGCCAAACAGCTCAAAACGCGCCTTTTCAAGTCGCACG
This sequence comes from Rhizobium sp. 22-785-1, assembly GCF_053521965.1. Lineage (NCBI taxonomy): Bacteria > Pseudomonadati > Pseudomonadota > Alphaproteobacteria > Hyphomicrobiales > Rhizobiaceae > Rhizobium > Rhizobium sp. 22-785-1. Next base: position 16,803 of record NZ_JBNWDI010000007.1, read on the forward strand.
GTCTGGCTCTTGCCGTCCTGGATCACGCGCTCGGCTCTGACCTGCCACAATGGCGGCTTATCCGGTCGTTCGGAGCAGGGAAGACATGCCGTGTAGACGCCGTTGTTGAGGATCATGACATCCTCATTGACGCGCTCGGCGCTTTCGCCTGCTATGCGGGTATTGTCAGTCGTTTCCACCCGCAAGGCATTGACGAAGCCCTGAGAGAAGTTGTCGGTGACATCCAGCTCGTCGGCATAGATACGGTTTCCACCGGGCTCGATCAACTCGATATCGCCGCGAGCAACCACCCGGCCAGTGCCCTGGTTGTATTCGACCCTCTGGGCCACCATGCGGTAGCCCGAATATTTCATGCGCACGCCACCCGTTGCGATCACTTGTTCAGCGTCGCGATTATAGGTGAGTTCATTTGCTGTAAGCAGGAGTTTTGATTGGTCTTGAGCGTCGCCGACCATTACGCCGTCATCAGCAAAAGCGCTGGATGCGGTCGCAACGTATGCGCACACAGAAGCCCCTGTCAGAAGGGCTGCCGCAAGCCGTCTGATATTCCCGCGGTCAAATACCGCCACTAGCCGTCCTCCTGATGAAGCAGAATGGTTGCCCCTAATGCCAACGCTACGATGACTGGAATCCAGACCGCAACGAAGGGCGGAACAACGCCGCTACTCCCGAATGCCCTTACAAGCACGGTTACCACATAAAGCACGAAGCCGGAAAGGATTCCACCGAGAATCACGGAACGAGACTGTGCAAAACGGCTGAACTTTAGAGAAACAGTCGCTGCAATCAAGGTCATCGCTACGAGCAGAAACGGCATCGAGAGCATGAAATGATACTGGGTCTCAAGCGCCTTCGATGACAGGCCAAATGATTTTGCCACTTCGATCTTTCTGGAAAGATCAAAGAAAGCAACGGTTTCCGGCTGCGTCAAACGCTCCTGAACGAATTCCTGTCTCAAATTGGTACTGATTCTCGCTGTTGCCTGATGCGTGGGCACGTGGCCCGGTCGAATCTCTGAAACGTCGTTAAGAAGCCAGTAACCATCTTCCAATTTCGCAGAGCTTGCGTCCTGCCGGAAAAGGATATTGCCGCTCTTATCGAGGTGAATGAGCACCACATCTTTCAACAGCGTGCCGTTGTCCTCGAAGCTCTTGGCGCCGATGATCGTATCCTGGCCGCCGCTGCTTTGACGCAACCAGGGAATGACCTGTTGCTGGCGGGGCCCGCTGCCATCGTTGCGCCATCCTGCTTCAACCGAAAGCGATTTGCTTTCTCCCCACGCCGCTAGAGGATTGAGCGCTGTGATGGACAGAATGCCGAGCAGGATCGCTCCGGTAATAAAGGGGAGCATGAACTGCCAGACGGAGATACCGGCTGCGCGAGTCACGACCAGCTCGTAACGGCGATTGAGCGAAATCAGCGTCGTCATGCCGACGAAAAGTGCGACAAATGGGACGGTCTGCTGCAGAATAAGAGGCAGCCTGAGCGCTGTCAGGCCGAGCGCGGCAGGCACGGAATAGCCGGGAAGAGCCGACATGCGGCGTGCCGTTTCGCTGAAATCGGCCAGAAAAATGATCGAGGAGACGCCGAGCAAAAACCAGAAGGTCGTCACGGCATAGCGGCGAAGAAAGTAACGGGCAAGCGTTCCGAAGATCATGCGCCTTGTCCTCCATTGCCGCTAGCCTTTGGAGGGCTGATACGGCGTTGAAGCATTCTGCTCGCGTGCTGGATGAAGGCTGGCATATGAAGTTTCCGGCCTGTCGCGAGCAGATAGGCGGCAATAAGCCCGCTCACCACCGGTACGGCATAGACAAGCGGTATGAAAACGGCGCTCTGCTTGACCTGATTGGTAAAATAGAAGCCAAGCCAGCGCAGCATGAAGGCGGTCACCAACGCGACCACCATCGGGTGCAGTCGCGCCTCGCGATGGGAGCGCGCATCACCCGCGACGACCAGCGAGATCAGTGCAAAGACAAAGGGAAACATCCAGTCGACGAGACGCCGGTGCAATTCCGATCGGAACGTGCCGGGGTTCTTTTTGTAGCTGTCCAGATCCTGATCGGGCGAGAGCAGGAAGGAGAGGCTGGCATCACTGGCAGAAAGCGACGGCTCCTTGTCGGATTTCTCGGACATGGTTGATAGATCGAAGGCATAGGACAGGAATTTGACGACGGAAACCTTCCCGTCTGGTGTCTTCTGCTGGACCTCTCCGTCGCGCATGGTCAGCGATGTACCGCCTTCGTCAATCATGCCTTCCTTTGCATAATAGATGAGGTCGTAATTCGGATCGCGTCGGTCAGCCACGAAAAGACCGCGCAAGATGCGGCCCTGACGCTGGCCGATCTGCACGTAGAGTCCATCCTGGATCGTGCGGAAAGTCTTTTCTTCGATGACGGAAGACAACAGATCTGCATAGGCCTCCGCCACCATTTGCCGCGCCGCGGCGCGAGCAGGCGGTTCGGCGAAATTGGTGATGCCGAAGGAGACGAGACTCAACACCGCACCGAGAATGAGGACGGGCTTGTATATGATGGTGCGACGAGCGCCGGATGCATCGATGATCGCCAGTTCGGAATCGGTATTCATTGCCGTCAGCGTCTGCGTCACGCCGATGACCAGCGCGAATGGCAAGACGACCGGTATGAGCGTCGGCAACAGCATCGTCGCAAGCGTCATGAATGAGCCCATGGACTGGCCGCTATCGGTGACGAGGTTGATTCTTTGCAGAACCTGGATCGTCCAGATGATAGCCAGCACAGGCATGAGCGCGACGAGAACCATCTGCGTCGTGCGTCGCAATATGTAGCGTTCGAGAAGCGCCATTTAGTCCCTGGTCACATTTTTCATTCTTTTCCCCTCGCAGGGATTTGGCCCTATGTAATCGTATGGATCACGCTTGGCGACTCCGCACCCGCCACAAATTTCTTCTGCACCGTCATTTTTCCTGTCGCTGTGGCTTTTTGTGGAGAGGGGCGAGAAAAACTTTTTCGTCAGTTCCAGGCCACCGCTCTCCATCCACAAATTTGACACTGCAACGCGCCATGCCGGGGTTGCGTCACGGGCGGAAAGGCTCATGATCCGCGCACCCCTTAAAAAACAGCAAGATGAGCATCAAGATGTCCGCCAGTTTCGATATTTCCTTCGCCGCTTCTGCCTCATGTGAGAATGCCACCGCCATTCTTCTTCGCGCGTCCGGAGAAGACGGGGCGGCAGGCCAAGCGCATGTCGATCCTGCTGGCGTGCTGGAAAAGGCCGCGAAGGTATCGGGCTTTGCGGCAAAGTCTATGAGCGTTCTCGACGTGCTCGCACCACAGGGATCCGAAGCCGATCGCATCGTCGTCATCGGTCTTGGCAAGGCAACGAAGCTGACAGCCCATGATTGGCTGAGAGCCGGTGGTAGCGCTGCTGCAAATTTCAAGAAGGCGGAAAAGGTTGTCGTCTATCTCGATGTTCCGGGCCTCGATGTAAAAGGCAAGACCGCTGCCGATTTCGCGCTTGGACTTCTGCTGCGTGCCTATAGCTTTGATACTTACAAGACCAAGAAGTCCTCCGACGAGGAAAAGAAGCCGAAGCGGGTCGATGTGACGATCGTGACGGTTGCCCATGAAGAGGCGAAGAAGGCGTTCGACGCCGCTCAGGCTGTTGCCGACGGCGTGATTCTGGCGCGCGATCTCGTCAATCTGCCGCCGAATGTGCTAGGGCCCGTCGAGTTTGCCGAGAAAGCTGAAAGCTTGAGGAAACTCGGCGTTGAGGTCGAAATCCTTGGCGAAAAAGAAATGAAGAAGCTTGGCATGGGCGCTCTTCTCGGGGTCGCGCAGGGCTCGGTTCGCCCGCCGCGGCTTGCCATCATGCAGTGGAATGGCGGCTCCAAGAAAGATGAGCCGATTGCCTTCATCGGCAAGGGCGTTGTCTTCGACACCGGCGGGATCTCGCTGAAGCCCGGCGCCGGTATGGAAGACATGAAGGGCGATATGGGTGGCGCGGCTGCGGTGACGGGCCTTATGCATACGCTGGCTGCGCGCAAAGCCAAGGCCAATGTCATCGGCGTCATCGGGCTGGTGGAAAATATGCCGGATGGCAACGCGCAGCGCCCCGGCGACATCGTCACTTCCATGTCCGGCCAAACAATCGAGATCATCAATACCGACGCCGAGGGCCGTCTCGTTCTGGCGGATGCGCTCTGGTATACAAACGACCGTTTCAAGCCGAAATTCATGATCAATCTTGCCACACTGACCGGTGCGATCACGGTGGCGCTGGGCAATCTTCAGGCGGGCCTGTTCTGCAATGACGATGAACTGGCCGGTCAACTGATTAGCGCCGGTGAAACCACGCAGGAGAGACTGTGGCGCATGCCGCTCGGCAAGGATTACGACAAGATTATCGATTCGAAATTTGCTGACATGAAGAACAGCGCCGGTCGCCTGGCCGGTTCGGTCACAGCCGCGCAATTCCTCAAACGCTTCGTCGGTGATACCCCGTGGGCACATCTGGATATTGCCGGAACAGCTATGGGTTCGCCTTTGACCGAGATCAACCAGTCCTGGGGCTCCGGCTATGGCGTGCGCCTTCTGGACGAGTTGGTCCGCGCACACTACGAGGATTGAGATAGAAGCATGAAGGTGGCGATCCCCCGATGACGGAAGTTCTGTTTTATCATCTAACGGAATCCAAGCTGGAGGATGCTTTGCCGCCGCTTCTGGAGAAATCGCTGGAACGCGGCTGGAAGGTCGCGGTCCAGACGGGAAGCGATGAGAAGTGCGATGCGCTCGACGTGCTTCTGTGGACATTTCGCGACGACAGCTTTCTGCCGCACGCCACCGATGCCGCCGCAAATTCGTCCGATCAGCCGGTGCTGCTCACCTCAAGCGACGGCAACGTCAATCAGGCAACGGTCCGGTTTCTTGTCGATGGCGCAGAGCCGCCAGCGCTTGAGCCTTACGAGCGAATCGTCTTCATGTTCGATGGCTATGACGCCGGACAGTTGGAGGCGGCGAGGGCACAGTGGAAGAAGCTGAAAGGTGAGGGGCACGCTCTTACTTACTGGCAGCAATCACCGGAAGGCCGCTGGCAGAAAAAGGCGTAGACGCCTGAACCCGTTCAACGACGGAAGCGAAACCCGGCAAAACCGGTCGTGGTTGTCGGAATGACCCACACGCCGCCGGATAATGGCGCCTTTTGCAGCCGTTCGTAAGACATGTTGTGACGGTGCGAAGTCAGGAAAAACGTGCTGAAATCGGGCCCACCGAAGCAGCCCATGGTCGGGTGCGGGACGGGCGCCGCAGTCGCGCCGAGATGCGTGCCGTCGGGCGAAAACGCATTGATAAGCCCAGCGGACACGCCCGAACTCCAATAAATGCCAGAACTATCGACGCAGCCACCATCGGGCCTGCCCGTTTCCTCGGTCATCTGCGCAACCAGTATACCCTCGTCGAAGGTGCCGCCGCTCTTGTCGAAGACGCGGCGCCGGATCCACCGCTGAATGGAATCGCTCTGCCACATCACCGAACCATCTTCAGAGAAGGCAAGGCCGTTGGGGCAGGTCAGGCCGGTTTGCATGCGCTCTGCTCCACTTGCCGTCACCCGCCAAAGTTCGCCGCGTGGCTCCATCTGCGCAAGCGGCACATTGTGCATGGTGCCGACCCAAAAGGCACCATCGGGGCCGATGCGTCCGTCGTTCAGTCGGAAAGGAGCGTCTTCCGGCGAAGGAATGCTGCACAGCGGACTGATGGCACCGCTATCTGGATCGAGGACAACAATGTCCATGCCGCAAGCGATGATGAGGTCGCCATCGTCGCAAAGTCCGAGGCTAGACACCGTGCTTGGGAAAGACCATTCGCGATACTGGCCATGTGTGAGCGCAGCCGATCGCACTGTCTTGCCGAGAATGTCGCACCAGAACAGGACCTGGCGCTTCTCATCCCAGACAGGGGATTCCGCCAGTGTGCTGATCGTGTCGCAGAGCAGTCTTGCCTGTGACATGGCAAGTGTCTCGGCAGGAAGCTGTCCGTAGGGTGCAGTCGTCATGATCATTTATCCAGTGTCGGTGGCGGCGCAGGGTTACTCGAAATAGTCCTGATGGTTGGCAAAGACCTGCGCCAGAATGCCGAGCACGCGTCGCAGATGCTTGCGCAATTCCTCTGCCGCAAGCGCTTCATTGCCGTCCTGGACCGCTCCGTAGACAGCCTCGTGCTCGCTCAGCAGCCCGGCCATATGCGCCTCGTCGGTAATGGCGAGAGCACGCAGGCGATCAAGGCCTGCCTTTTCGCGGATCAGCAGCGTTTCAAGCCTCTCCATGCCTGTGGCTGCCGCAAGTGCGCTATGAAACTGATCGTCATGCATACGAAACGCCTTGCGATCGCCGCGTTGCATCGCTTTGCGTTGACCGTTCAGCGCATGCTCGATCTCTTGCTCCGCCTCGGCTGACAGGCCGATGTGGCACAGTTTCTCGACGGCCGCGACCTCAAGCGCCTCGCGGATGAACTGCGAGCTGCGGATATTCTTCTCCGAAAGTTTGGAGACATAGGTACCACGGCTGGGAAGCGTGACGATCAAACCGTCGTCTCTAAGGCGGCTCAATGCCTCGCGCACCGGCGTGCGGCTTGAATTGAAGGACTGGCCAATCTCATTTTCGGATACCGCCTGACCTGGGAAAAGCTCGCGCGACAGGATGGCGGACTTCAGTGCGGAGTAGATCTGATCCACCACGGGGCGGTTCAGATCCAGCCTCTCCATGGTCGGTACAGAGCCGCTTGTCATCGGAATTTTGGGCATTTTCACTCCAGCGATTTTTAACCGGTATACCGGAACACAAGTGAGTTGACAACCGGCATACCGGTATGCAAATTACGCCGCAATGGGAAGGGAGGCTCCCTAAAATGCAGAATATCAAGACCTGCGTCATAATCGGCGCCGGAATGGTGGCGAAGACGCATGTGCTCGCCTGTGCAGGAAGTTCTGACAAAATCAGGCTGAAGGGTATTGTCGATAGCGGTTCCGGTCGCGCTAAAACGCTGGCTGAAGAGGCCACTGAGAGCGCGGGCTATGACGTTAAAGTCTACTCTTCGGTAGGCGAGGCGGCTGCTGACCAGGACGTTGATTTTGCCATCATCGCGACGCCACCGAATGCGCGCCTGGATATTGTTGAAGCCTTCGCACGCGCCGGCAAGCACATCCTCATGGAAAAGCCAGTTGCCCGTAACACGGACGAGGCTGAGCATCTGGTGCGGCTTTGCCGTGATGCCGGCATCACGCTCGGTATCATCTTCCAGCACCGCATGCGGGCTGCGTCGCAGAAGGCGCGCGAGCTCGTTGAAGGCGGTACGCTTGGGGAGCTCGGTCTCTGCGAGATTTCCGTGCCATGGTGGCGCGCCCAATCCTATTACGATGAGCCCGGTCGCGGCACTCTGGCGCGTGACGGCGGCGGTGTTCTGATTTCTCAGGCCATTCATACCATCGATCTTGCGCTGAGCCTGACGGGTCCCGTATCCCGCGTTCAGGCCATGGCGGCGACGACCCGTTTCCACCGGATGGAAACGGAAGATTACGTTTCTGCGGGCCTTCGCTTTGTAAGCGGCGCGGTTGGTTCGCTGGTTGCGAGCACCGCGAGCTTTCCAGGTTCGGCGGAATCGATCCTCCTGCATTTCGATAACGCCAGCCTCCGGCTCGCTTCCGGTCTGCTGCATCTCGACTGGCGCGATGGACGACAGGAAATATTTGGCGGCGCAGCCGCTGGCACCGGCGGCGGCGCCGATCCGATGGCCTTCACCCATGAATGGCATCAGGGCGTGTTCGAGGATTTCGCAGACGCCCTCGATGAAGCGCGCCCGCCGGTCGTGACGGGTGAAGCGGCTCTTTTATCTCACAGACTGATCGACGCGATCATCAACTCGGCCGAAACCGGCAAGGAAGTGGAACTGCAACGATGACTAAAGCAATCAAATTCGTGGCTCTCGGCATAGAGCACCGCCACATTTTTGGCATGGCACAGAACCTGATGGATGCCGGCGCGGAGTTTGTCGGCTGGTGGACGGAAGGCGAGCCTGACGTGGTCGAAGGCTTCGTCAAGCGTTTCCCCGACGTACCGCGTGCGGCCACCAAGGAAGCGCTTCTGGCGGACGACAGCGTCGATCTCGTCGTGATCGCCGATATCCCCTCCAAGCGCGCAGACCTTGCCGTCGCTTCGATGGAAGCTGGCAAGGATGTCATGACCGACAAGCCGGGCTGCACTACATTCGAGCAACTCGAGCGCATCCGTCAGACAGTGAAGAAGACCAATCGCATCTGGACCGTCGATTTCTCCGAGCGCTTCGAAGTGCCAAGTGTCACCAAGGCTGCCGAATTGGTCGCCGCTGGCGCCATCGGTCGCGTCATCCAGACCATCGGCATGGGCCCGCACCGTCTGAACCGTCAGATTCGTCCGACGTGGTTCTTCGAGCGCGAAGCCTATGGCGGCATCATCACCGATATTGCCAGCCACCAGATCGACCAGTTCATGTTCTTCACCGGCTCCACTGAAGTGGAAGTCGTGTCTGCCACGGTCGCAAACTACGCCAACCCGGGCGATCCGGGCCTGCAGGACTTCGGCGAAGTGCTGCTGCGCGGTGACAAGGGCCACGGCTACATCCGCGTCGACTGGTATACGCCGGATGCGCTGCCCACCTGGGGTGACGGTCGCCTGACGATCTTGGGAACCGACGGCTATATCGAGCTGCGCAAATATGTCGATATCGGTAACAGCGAAGGCACCGACCGTCTCATTCTCGTCAACGGCGATCGCTGCGAATATATCGATGCCTCCGACGCCGGCCTCCCATATTTCGGACGCGTATGCGACGACATTCGCAACCGCACCGAAACGGCAATGACGCATGAACACGTCTTTAAGGTTTGCGAACTGTCGCTCCAGGCTCAAGCCAAGGCCGAAGGAGCAAAGGCATGATTGGCGTCGCCATTGTTGGCGCCGGTATCGGTGCCGAGCATATGAAGGGGTATCTCGCTCTACCCGAGCGCTTTACCGTCAAGGCGATCTGCGATCTCGATGTGGAGCGCGCGCGCGGTGTTGCTAATGGCACGTCTATCCACGTTACGGCGGATCTGGACGAGGTTCTGGCGGATGAGAGTATTCAGCTGATCGACGTCTGCCTGCCGCCGCACTTGCACTTTCCAATCACGCTGAAGGCTCACGCCGCCGGCAAGGATGTCGTCTGTGAAAAGCCGCTTGTCCGTTCGCTGGAAGAGGCGAATGCGCTTCTCGATTCCGTCAAGACGACAGGCCGCAGCATCTTCCCGGTCTTCCAGTATCGTTTCGGCCCGGCGATGCGTCAGCTTTGCGCGCTGATCGATGCCGGCCTTGCCGGCAAGGCCTATGTTGCAAGCTCGGAAGTCCACTGGAATCGCGGCAAGGGCTATTATGACATCCCTTGGCGCGGCACGTGGAAAGGCGAATGCGGCGGCGCGATCCTCGGTCACGCGATCCATGCGCATGACTTGATCTGCCACGTGCTGGGTCCGGTCGAGGAAGTTTTCACCATGGCCGATACGCGCGTCAACACGATCGAGACGGAAGACTGCGCAGCCTTGAGCTTCCGTATGAAGAACGGCGCGCTGGCCACCAGTTCGGTGACGCTTGGTGCGGCGGAAGATACATCGCGTCTGCGCTTCTGCTTTGAAGGCTTTACTGCCGAAAGCGGTTCGCTGCCCTACCGCCCGGCAGAAGACAAGTGGCGCTTCATAGCACGTGCACCAACGACCCAAGATCAGATCGATGCGGTTCTTGCCACAGTCGGCGAAGGCGAAAACGGTTTCACCGGTTTCGTCGAGGCCATCGCCGACGCCATGGAGGGGCGCGGCGGTAAGGAAGTCACCGTCAATGACGGTCTGCAATCCATCGAACTGGTGACAGCCATCTATCGCTCGGCGCGGGAGGGCAGGCCCGTGCGGCTGGCAGAGGCGGCGGAAGGTCAGTGGATCAAGGGTTGGGCTCCACGGCCGGTAGACGCCAACGCATCGGCCTGAAAACCGGAATCGATTTTTCAGAAACCACGATGCGTAGACTCAAAGCAGTAGAGCGTCATGCGGCCCAAAGGAAGCACGACGCTCTAAAGCATAATCATCTAACGGGAGGAAACCAGATGATCAGTCAATACAAGATCGCATTTGCAGCGTTAGCCCTGGGGACGGCGTCTTTTGCCGGTGGCGCTCAGGCCGCGCAGGAAGTCCGCTTCACCTGCGCCTATGATGGCAATGGCTGCGAAATCCTGAAGGACATTCTCGCGCGCTACGAAAAGCAGCATCCGGATGTGAAGATCGTCACCGACGTCGTGCCCTACAAGGCATTGTTGGAAGGTCTGCCGGTTCAGCTCGCCGGTGGTAGCGGCCCTGACTTCGCAACCGTCACCGACCTTGGCGGCCTCAACCGCTATTATCTCGATCTGACGCCCTACGTGGACGCGAAGAACTGGGAAGACAATTTCTCCAACGTGCTAAAATGGTATCGCAGCGGCCCTGACGACAAGGGTATCTACGGCATGCATACCCAGCTGACCATCACTGGCGCCTTCATCAACCGCACGCTCTTCGATCAGGCCAATGTTGCCGTGCCCGGCAAGGACGCGACGATGGATGATTGGGCAAAGGCTGCGACTGCCGTTGCCAAGGCCACCAGCACGCCTTACCCGATGGCGATCGACCGTTCCGGCCACCGTATCGCCGGTCCGGCCATTTCCTACGGCGCCAAGATTTTTGACGCGGAAGGCAAACCGATCTTGGTCGATGAAGGCTTTACGACATTCGTGAAGAAGTTCGTCGAGTGGAACAAGGACGGCACCATGGCGCGTGACGTCTGGGCAGGCCAAGGGGGCAATACCTATCGCGACGCCGGTCAGGAATTCATCAACGGCCAGCTCGCTTACTACTATTCCGGCAGCTGGCAGACAGCACGCTTCGACAGTCAGGTGGGCGACGCCTTCGACTGGGAAGTTGTTCCGCAGCCTTGCGGTGGTGCAGCCTGCACCGGCATGCCTGGTGGGACCGGCATCGTCGGCTTCAAGCAGACCAAGAACCCGAAGATTGTTGCCGATATTCTGAACTTCCTGGCTGAAGACGAAAATTACCTCGACTTCACTGTGCGTACCCGCAACGTTCCGGCCAAGAAGTCAGTCGCGGACAAGGGCGTGACCTATACCGGCGCTACCCCTTCGACGCAGAGGGCCATGAATGCCTGGCTCGATCAGATCCCCGGCATCAGCCCGATTGCCTATACCTATCAGGGCTACAAGAACAATCGCGCCATGTTCAACATCTCTGTCCAGCGCGTCACCCAGGCCATCGTCGGTGAGCTCACTGTCGATGAAGCCATGGCCCGCGCCAAGACGGACGTTGAGGAAATGTTGAAGCAGGCGAAGTGATCCAACGCCTTCCGGCGCGGCCGATACCGCGCCGCGCCGGATCGAAGGAGGAGCCCCATGTATAAATTGATTGCGCCAGTGATGGGCATTGTCGAACTTCCGTTCTCCTTCTTGCAGAAGGTTCTCGGACATCTACGGATTGCCTGGGTGTTTCTCACCCCCAACCTAATCCTCTTCGCCATCTTCGCGTTTCTGCCGATCCTGCTGAACGTCGCCTATTCGGTTACCGGCACCGAGCAGATCATGCTTGCCGATCGGCCTTTCGTCGGTGGCGGGAATTTCTCCGCGCTGATGTCCTGCGGCAATTATCTCGATCCCAATTCCTGTCAGCAGGATCTCTTCTGGCGCTCGGTGTGGAACACGCTGTTCTTCGTCGTGCTTCAGGTGGGCTTCATGGTCGGATTCTCGCTGATAACCGCCATTATTCTCAACCGCGATATCCGCGCTCGTGGTTTCTTCCGCGCCGTGTTCTTCTTCCCGGTTCTTTTGTCGCCCGTGGTCGTGGCGCTGATCTGGAAGTGGATTTTGCAGCGCTTCGGCGTGCTGAACGCCGCGATGGAATCCATGGGTCTGAGTTCGGTAGATTGGCTTCTGGAAGCAAACCTTGCCTTCGGCTGGTCCGTCTTCCTCTCGGTCTGGGCGCATATGGGCTTCTACACGCTGATCCTGCTTGCCGGATTGCAGGCGATCCCGCGTGACGTTTACGAGGCAGCCGAACTCGACAAGGCCAACCCTTGGCGCATCTTCCGCCGCATCACCATGCCGCTTCTGGCGCCGACGATGCTAGTGGTTCTGGTTCTATCGCTGATAAAGGGCGTCCAGACCTTCGACGAAATCTTCGCCTTCACTGGCGGCGGTCCAGGCTCTGCGACGACCTTCATCATTCAATACATCTATCAGACCGGTTTTGCCGGCACGCCCCGCAACTTCGGCCTTGCAGCTGCAGCTTCGCTGCTTCTCGCCGTCGTTCTCGTGGTGCTGACTGCGCTGCAATTCCGGGCAAACAGGAGCAAGGTCGATGGCTAGGATCGTTGCATTTCTGACCCGCACACGCGGTCGCAATGGCAAGCTGCATTGGACCGACTGGCTATCCTACGCCTATCTTGGTCTCGCTGTGATACTGATGTTCGGCCCAGTGGTTTGGCTTGTTCTCTCGTCCTTCAAGACGGAGGCTGATCTCCAGCGCTTTCCGCCACGTCTTCTGCCCTATACGCAGGAGACCCTTGTGGTGGACGGGCAGGCAGCACCGCTGCCCGCCTATACCGATAAGGATGGCAAGACCTACGGCATGATCCGCCGCATCGGGCTTGTCGCGCAGGTCATCGACCCGGCAAAACCGGCAGAAGTCGTGAAGATGCCGTTCAACGAGCTGAAGCCGGCAGAGCGTGTATCGCTGGCGACGGAAAACTACACGGAGCTTTTCCAGCGTTTCAACTTCCCACTCTACTTCTGGAACTCGGTCTTCATCACCGTGACATCGACCGTGATCATGCTGATCGTCAACTCTATGGCAGCGTTTGCCCTGTCGAAATACCAGTTCAAGGGCAGGGGTGCGGTATTGGCGATGGTCGTCGGTACCTTGATGATCCCGCAGACGGTCGTGCTCGTGCCGCTCTTTCTCATCACCAGCCAGCTTGGCATGATCAACAGTCTGTGGGGCGTTATCATTCCGGGGGCGGCGACACCGACAGGCGTGTTCCTTCTGCGCCAATATATGCTGACCATTCCGGATGAGATTCTCGATGCGGCACGCATGGACAAGGCGAGCGAGTGGAAAATCTATTGGCGCATCATCCTGCCGCTCTCTGCTCCGGCCCTTGCGGTTCTGGCAATCCTTGCGGTCATGTGGCGCTGGAACGACTTCCTATGGCCGCTCATCGTATTGACCCGCAACGACAACTTTACACTGCAACTGGCGCTCAATTCCTTCCAGGGAGAGATGACGACGGAATGGAGCAATCTGCTTGCCATGACCGTGCTGACGCTCGCTCCGATCGCGCTGGTCTTCATGTTCCTGCAAAAATACATCGCCACCGGCATTGCGTCGACAGGCGGCAAATAAGCTTCGGGAGGAGACACGACAATGGCAAGTATTGAGCTTCGTCAGGTCAAAAAGACATATGGCGCGCTGGATGTGATCAAGGGGATCGATCTCGATATCAAGCATGGCGAATTCTGCGTGTTCGTTGGGCCTTCCGGCTGTGGCAAGTCGACGCTTCTGCGCATGATTTCCGGCCTGGAAGCCTTGAGCGGCGGCGATATCGTCATCGGCGGCGATGTCGTCAACACCGTGCCGGCGGCAGACCGCGGTCTTGCCATGGTGTTTCAGTCATATGCGCTTTATCCACATATGACGGTGCGCGAAAATCTCTCCTTTGGTTTGGAAAATATCGGCACGCCCAAAAAGGAGATCGTCGAAAAGATCGCCCAGGTGTCCAAGATGCTGCAGATCGATCAGTTGCTGGAGCGCCGTCCCAAGGATCTCTCGGGTGGCCAGCGCCAGCGTGTTGCGATCGGTCGCGCCGTGGTGCGCGAACCGCGCGTTTTTCTCTTCGATGAACCGCTGTCCAACCTTGACGCTGAACTGCGCGTCGATATGCGCGGTGAAATCTCCGCCCTGCACAAGCGGCTTGGCAACACCATGATCTACGTGACCCACGATCAGGTCGAAGCCATGACCATGGCTGACAAGATCGCTGTTCTGCGCGCTGGCAAGCTCGAGCAGTTTGGCGTCCCGCTCGATCTTTATAATCGCCCAGCCAACCTCTTCGTCGCCGGTTTTATCGGCTCGCCGAAAATGAATTTCTTCGCCGGTGAGGTGATCTCTGGGCCGACACCGCAGCTGAAGATCGCGACGGGTGAACTCATTCCGCTGCCGCAGACCGGCTTTGGCTATGCGCCTGGCCAGAAAGTGACACTTGGTATTCGTCCTAACCATGTGAAGCACGGCAGCGAGGGCTCGCTCACAATGTCGGTACGCACAGCCGAGCAACTGGGCGGCGAATCCTATCTCTACGGTAATCTGGGCGATGGTACGCCTGTGACGCTACACCTATCCGGTCAGACTTCGGTCTCCCCTGGAGAAGTGATCCGCATGTCGGCATCAATCGAACACGTTCATCTTTTCGATACGACGAGCGGGCTGACGCTCAGGCAGGATGTTTGACATGACTGAGAAAAAACTCCGTTCCGCTCGTTGGTTCGCGCCCGACGATCTGCGCAGCTTTGGTCACCGCTCCCGCATGATGCAGCTCGGCTACTCCGAAGAGGATTTTGCCGGCAAGCCGGTCATTGGCATTCTCAACACGTGGTCGGAGCTTAACACCTGTCATTCGCATTTTCCCGAACGGGTGAAGGATGTGAAGCGCGGCGTGCTCCAGGCCGGTGGCTTTCCCGTCGAGATGCCGTCGCTCTCCGTCGATGAGAGCTTCACCAAGCCAACATCCATGCTCTACCGCAACATGCTCGCGATGGAGACGGAAGAGATGATCCGTTCCCATCCTCTCGATGGCGTGGTGCTGATGGGTGGCTGCGACAAGACGACACCCGGCCTTGTGCTGGGAGCCATCTCCGCTGGCGTGCCGATGATCTATTTGCCCGCAGGTCCGATGTTGAGCGGCAACTATGCCGGCAAGACGCTCGGCTCCGGCTCCGACGCCTGGAAATACTGGGACGAGCGGCGCGCAGGCAACGTGACCGATGAGGAGTGGCGCGGCGTTCAAGGCGGTATCGCGCGCTCGGCCGGTGTCTGCATGACCATGGGCACAGCCTCCACCATGACGGCGATCACTGATGCTCTCGGTCTGACACTGCCCGGTGCCTCATCGATCCCTGCCGTCGACTCAGGTCATCAGCGCATGTCCGCCGCTTGCGGTCGCCGCATCGTCGAGATGGTTGACGAGAATCTGACGCCTGACCGCATCTTGAGCCCAGCGGCCTTCCGCAATGCGGCGATCGTTGCCATGGCAACCGGGTGCTCCACAAATGCCGTCGTGCACCTGATCGCCATGGCCCGCCGCGCAGGCGTACCCATGACGCTGGACGAGCTGGATGCACTCGGTCGCGTCACCCCGTTGATTGCCAATGTCCGTCCTTCGGGCAAGGACTATCTGATGGAGGATTTTTATTACGCCGGCGGCCTTCGCGCGCTGATGAAGCAGCTGGAAAGCCGCCTCGATTGTTCGGTGCTGACGGTCACTGGGCGGAGCATGGGTGAAAACCTGGAAGGCGCCAAAGTCTATAATGACGACGTCATCCGCTCGCTCGACAACCCGGTCTATGCCGAAGGCTCTCTTGCCGTTTTGCGCGGTAATCTCTGCCCGGATGGTGCGGTGATCAAGCCTGCGGCCAGCGATCCCAAACTCCATGTCCATGAAGGTCCGGCGCTTGTCTTCGACAGCTACCCCGACATGAAGGCCGCGATCGACGATGAGAATCTCGATGTCACCCCCGATCACGTTCTGGTGTTGCGCAATGCAGGCCCGCTCGGCGGACCGGGCTTTCCGGAATGGGGAATGCTGCCGATCCCCAAGGCCCTGATCAAGAAGGGCCACCGTGACATGGTGCGCATCTCCGACGCGCGTATGTCCGGCACCTCCTACGGGGCCTGCGTGCTGCATGTCGCGCCGGAGAGTTTTGTCGGCGGTCCGCTAGCACTGTTGAAAACCGGAGACATCGTTCGCCTCGATCTGCCGGCGCGTCGCCTCGACATGCTGGTTAGCGAAGAAGAGATTGCCAGCCGGCGCGCCGCATGGCAGCCACCGGCGCCTCGCTACGAGCGTGGCTACGGCTATCTTTTCGCCAAGCACGTGACCCAGGCCGACAAGGGCTGCGACTTCGATTTTCTCCAGACGGATTTCGGCCGCAGCGCTGGCGAGCCGGATATCTTTTAAAGGATTGGGTCGATGATGAAGCGTTTGCTGATCACAGGTGCGGGCGGCCAGCTGGGCAGAATGCTGCGCGGACGCCTCGGTCATGTTGCCGAAGTTGTCCGCCTGTCGGATGTGGTTGAGATTGCCGCACCGGCCGGGCCGCATGAGGAAGTAATGCGCTGCGCGCTGGAGGATGCTGAAGCTGTCCATGAGCTGGTGAAAGATTGCGATGGCATCGTTCACCTGGGTGGCATTTCGGTTGAGAAGGCCTATGATCCGATCGAAGACGCCAATTTACGTGGGGTCTACAATCTCTATGAAGCGGCGCGAGCCAACGGAAAGCCACGCATCCTCTTCGCCTCCACCAATCACACGATTGGCTATTATCCGCAGGGCACGCAACTGACCCCGGAGATGCCCTTCTTGCCCGATGGTCTTTACGGCGTGTCGAAGATTTTCGGCGAGGCGATGGCGAGCCTCTATCACTCCAAGTTCTGTCAGGAGACGGCGATTGTCCGCATCGGTTCCTGTACCGAAAAGCCAATGGATTGGCGAATGCTTTCCACCTGGCTCAGCCATGACGATTTCGTCTCGCTGATCGAGGCGGTCTTCCGCGTGCGAAAGCTTGGTTGCCCCATCATCTGGGGCGTGTCTGCCAACGACGATTCCTGGTGGGACAATTTCCATGTCGATTTTCTCCGCTGGGAGCGCCGCGACAATGCCGCGCGCTTCCGTGAGGAAATCGAACGGATCGTGCCGCGGCCCGATCCGCAAGCGGCCATCGCAAAATATCAGGGTGGCATCTTCATCGATGAACCCATTCACAAGGCGTGAAATGCCTTTATCCATCACGACGAGGACACAACCATGAACAGCGAAACCCGCGAGAAACTATCGACGATTTCCGTCGCGACGCTGGCCACAGCGCTTTACAAGCGCGGCCTGCGCAACCAGGTCATTCAGGGGGTTCGCCCGCTTGGCTACAAGGGCAAGAGCATGGTGGGCCCGGCCTTTACCCTTCGTTACATGCCAGCGCGCGAAGACAGAAATCAGCTTGTTGAGTTCCGCAACCCCGCCCATCCGCAGCGCGTGGCAATCGAGACATGCCCTCCCGGTCACGTGCTGGTCATGGATAGCCGCAAGGATGCGAGTGCTGCCTCCGCCGGCGATATTCTGGTTACCCGCCTGATGGTGCGCGGCGGTGCCGGTATCGTCTCCGATGGCGGCTTTCGTGATGCGGCAACGATTGCCGAGCTGGATATCCCGGCTTATCACACCCGTCCATCCAGCCCGACGAACCTCACCAAGCATGAGGCGATCGAGATCAACGGCCCCATCGGCTGCGGTGACGCGCCGGTCTTTCCTGGCGACATCATCGTCGGCGATGCCGATTGCGTGATTGTCATCCCCGCCGACATTGCCGACGAAGTGGCCAACGAGGCGGTCGAAATGACGGCTTATGAGGATTTCGTCGTGGAGCGCGTGAAGGCGGGCGAGACGATCATCGGTCTTTACCCCTGCACCAAGGATGAGCATCAGACGGCCTTCGCTGCGTGGCGCAAGGCCAATGGCCGCTGACAATCAGCCATCTCTTTGAGAAGATTGCGTCAAGGAAAATGGCCGGGGTCTTCCCCGGTCATTTGTTTATCAGCAAAATCTGTCGATGACCTTGTGATCAGTCGTAGAAGGAATCCACGAACTTGTGACGACCGAGCAGGAATGCATCGGCGACGTGAGTCAGCGGTGCAAGATCGACATCGGATGTCTTCGCTTTGATGATTTCGGCAAATCGCTCGTAAAGGGCAGGATATTCACGCTCAGGCTGGGCGAATTTCAGTTCGCCATTGATAGAGAGCTTTGCGCCGCCTTCGGACAGGACCATTTGACCTGCCCCTGTTTCGGCGACAATATCCCAGCTCTGCTTGCCCGTCTGGCGCCAGTCGAATTCGGCATGAACCGGCATCTTCGTCACGTCAGAGAAATGAATGTCGGCTGCAATCGGCGCATCGCGGTTTTCCGGGAATTCCAACGTCGCCTTGGTGATGAAGAGCGCGCGCGGCAGGATATGGGTGATGATGGAGAGCGCATTGATACCGGGGTCGAAAACACCAAGACCGCCGGCCTGCCAGATCCATTCCTGGTTTGGATGCCACTGGCGCACATCTTCTTTCCAGATGACATGAACGCTGTTGATCTTGGTGGAGGCCAGGAAGCTCTTTGCTGCTTCGACGGCGGGCGCATAACGCGAATGCCAGCTGGCAAAGAGCGAAAGGCCCTTTGAGTCTGCTAGGCGAACCAGATCCTGTACTTCTGAAAGGGTTGCGCCCGGTGGCTTTTCGAGGAAGACATGCTTGCCAGCGTTGAGCGCCGCATAGGCAGCCTCGTAACGATATTGCGGCGGCATGCAGAGCGACACGGCTGTGACGTCAGGTACGGCTGCGATCAATTCCTCGATCGTGTGGTAAGAGGGCACGCCTTCCACCGTACCGTGGCGGCTAGCCGTCGCAATGAGGTCGAAATCCGCATTGGCGGCAATGGCTGGAAGATGCTGGTCGCGAACGATTTTGCCGACGCCGACGATGGCAAGCTTGATGGCTGACATGCTTTTAAGACCCGTATGATGCTCTAAAAATAATACTTTATTACTTGTATCAGAAACCGCCGTTCGGGCAAGCTGTTGCTCGATGCTGTCACCGCAAATCAGTTGATGGATGCAACCAGCAACGGCTTCTGAGCGGGTTTTTTGTAGACCAGATGCACCACCTTGTAGCCTTCCGCTTTCAACTGGGTCAGCAGCGCTGGCAGCATGGTGGCAGTGCGCTTGTGAATGTCGTGCATCAGGATAATCCCGCTGCCGCGGTGACGAAGGGCCGCAATCGTGCGTGACGCGACGAGGGCTGGCGTGTCGGTGAAGTAATCCTTGGAATCGACCTGGACATCCATGATGACGAGCCCGCGCTCGGATACCATGCGTCGAAGGTTGTTATTGTCTGCGAGATAGGGGAAGCGGAAGAACATCACGTCAGTATCAGTTGCTTTCGACACGGCTCTTTCACCCTTGGCAATCTCCGCCACTGCGCGGTCGAATGCGAGGCTGCGCAGATTGGGGTGGCTGAATGTGTGGCTACCGATCGTGTGTCCTTCGGCAACGACCTTCTTGGCAATGGCCGGATGCGCCTGCGCCATTTCGCCAACCATCAGGAAGGTAGCCTTCACGCCAAAGTCGTTAAGTGTCGCGAGGATCCGCTCTGTCTTTCCGGGGACTGGGCCATCATCGAAGCTGAGCACGACTTCCTTATTGGCAAGAGCGATATCTTTTAAGGACGACACCTCAATGTCGCGACCGGCAAGCCCCATAGGGTTGCGTGGACGCATCCATGCCGCCGGCGACAGTGCGACAGGATCATGTGCACCTGCAGTTGGCTTGTCGGGCATCGTGGCGGCAAAGGCGCTTTTTAGCGACCCGTCGGCCTGCGGCTTGCCTGCGCAACTGGAAAGGCACAGCGCAATGGCTGCGGACACGAAGAGTGAGGAGAAGCGCATGAAAAGCTCGGCAAATCAGGGATGACGTTTCTGCCGAGCTTTCTCTCATTATGGTTAACGGTGCGTTACTTTCCCGCTGGGGAAGTAACGTTTCATTTATCCACCCATCGCGTCTTCATATTCACTGGACAAGAGCAGCCATTGTTCTTCCGCTGCAGAAAGTTTGGCGGCCGCTTCTCCGCGCTGCTTGACCTTTTCTGCTGCCTTGGCCGGCGCCTTTTCATACAGCGTCGGATCGGCAAGCTCCGTGTCGAGCGTTTGAATCTGTTTCTCAAGCTTCGCCGTCAAGGATTCGATTTCGTTGATCTTTTTCTTCAGCGGCGCAAGTTGCGCGCGCTTTTCGGCGTTGGCTTTGCGCTGATCGGCCTTGGATGCCTGGTCCCCAGCGACCTCGACCTTCTCGTCCTTCTTCTTGCCAGACGCGATGACGATGTCCCGATACTCTTCCATATCGCCTTCGAAGCTCGTGACCGTACCATTGTTCACTAGCCATAGGCGGTCGACGGTTGCCTCTATCAGGTGTCTGTCATGCGAGATCAGGATCACGGCGCCATTATAATCGTTCAGCGCCTCGATCAGTGCGCGGCGGCTGTCGATGTCAAGATGGTTGGTCGGTTCGTCGAGGATAAGGAGGTTCGGCGCATGAAACGCGGCGAGTCCCATCAGCAGACGGGCTTTCTCGCCGCCTGACAAATCCTTGGCAGCGGTTGACATTTTTTCCGTCGCAAGTCCCATCTGTGCCACGCGTGAACGCACCTGTGCTTCCGCCGCCTGCGGCATCAACTTGCGCACATGCTCGACCGGCGTTTCATTCGGCATCAGATCATCTAATTGATGCTGAGCGAAGAAGCCGATCTTCAGACCTGGGGCCAAACGCAAATCCCCCGCTTGCGCGGGAAGACGTCCAGAAATGAATTTGGCAAAAGTGGATTTACCGTTGCCGTTGGAGCCTAGCAGCGCGATCCGATCGTCGTTGTCTATGCGCAGATTCAAGCCTTTAAGGATCGGCTTGCCCGGCTCATAGCCGACGACCCCGCTCTGGATGGCGACGATCGGCGAGGCGGGTTGCTTTTCCGGCTCGGGGAAGGTGATCGGCTGGACGTGATCTTCGATGACGGCAGCAACAGTACCCATGCGTTCCAACGCTTTGATACGGCTTTGCGCCTGCTTGGCTTTGGAGGCCTTGTAGCGGAAGCGGTCGATGTAGCTCTGCAAGTGCTTGCGCGCTGCATCGCTCTTCACTTTAGCCTTCATCTGCAATTCGTCGGCTTCCGCCTTCTGCCGCTCGAAGGAGTCATAGCCGCCGCGATAGAAGGTGAGCTTCTTCTGGTCCAGATGGATGATCGAATTGACAGCGTTGTTCAAAAGATCGCGGTCATGGCTGATGATAATGACGGTGTGCGGGTAGCGGCGGATATAATCTTCCAGCCAAAGCGTGCCTTCGAGATCGAGATAGTTGGTAGGTTCGTCGAGCAGCAGTAGGTCGGGCTCGGCGAAGAGCACCGAGGCAAGCGCTACGCGCATGCGCCAGCCGCCGGAAAATGAAGAGGCGGGGCGCAACTGCGCATCCTGATCAAAACCGAGACCTGCGAGAATGGCTGAGGCGCGCGCTTCCGCCGAATGCGCATCGATATCGACGAGCCGCATCTGTATGTCAGCGATCCGGTTCGGGTCGGTCGCCGTTTCCGCTTCCTGCAACAGGGCCGCCCGTTCTTTGTCGGCGGCAAGCACGATAGAGATCAGCGAATCTTCGGTGCCTGGCGCTTCCTGCGCCACCTGACCGATGCGCGCATGCTTGGGAATGGTGACGGTGCCGCTTTCCGATGCCAGATCGCCAGTGATGACGCGAAACAGTGTCGATTTTCCCGCGCCATTGCGCCCCACAAGACCCGCTTTGACGCCATCAGGCAGCGAGACGCTGGCATTGTCGAGAAGCAGGCGGCCTGCGATACGGGCTGAAAGGTCGGTAATCGTAATCATGCCAGCCTTTTGGCCGAGTTTACGGGAGCTTGCAAGATGGAGAAGCGGCAAGCCCCGCGCCATCGTGAGCTTCTACAGGGTAGGGGGTGTGATGCCGTCAAAAAGAACCCGCCCATGAGCCGTATTCTCCAGCCGATATTTAACCTCCTCAGGCTCGTTCTCTCCCAGGCGATCGTGCTCGGCGGCTTCGTGATCGTTCAGCGCATGGGCTGGCGGCTGCCACTCGGTCTTTTCGAAATCCTGCTGATACAGGGTGTGTTCTCAGCGCTTATCGGTCGTCTTCTTGGACTCTGGTGGTTCTGGGTGCCGGTGCAAATCCTGCTTCCCTTCGCGGTCGTCTATAATGAAGTCGTGCCGGCCTGGGCCTATGGTCTGGCCTTCATCGCCTGCGTGCTGGTCTTCTGGAACGGTGCCAAGGAGCAGGTGCCGTTTTATATGACAAACCGGCAGACCTGGAACGCGATTAGCGGTCTGGTATCCCGGGAAAATGCGAAATCCTGTGCCGATCTCGGAAGCGGTACGGGGGGTATCGTCATCTATCTGGCAAAGGCTCACCCGGGTGTCCGGGTCGATGGCTATGAGACGGCGCCGCTTCTGACGTTGATCTCCAAGCTTCTGGTTGCGATGAACCGTCGCCCCAATTCGGCGATCCGCTATAAAAGTCTCTGGGATGCCGAGCTGTCTCAATATGATCTGGTCTATTGCTTCCTGTCGCCGGTGCCGATGCCCGGCCTTTACGAAAAGGCCAAGGCTGAGATGCGTAAAGGAACGTTGCTTGTCTCCAATAGCTTCGAGATTCCCGGTGTCACTCCGCTTGATGTTCTGGAAGTGCATGACGCCCGTCAAACGAAGTTGTTTCTCTATCGCTTCTAACTCCGTCTCACCGCTGGTCGTCTCACTTCAAACTCTGTGATGGCAGATATGAAGACTGGTGGTTTGATTTTCGCAGCATCAGCCTGTTCAATGGTGTTGAAAAAACAGGAGTGACCATGTCGATTACGCTTTACACGCTCTGCGGCCGTGACATCAGCCGTCCGTTCTCGCCCCATTGCTGGAAAACCGTTCTGTCGCTGGCGCATAAAGGGCTGGATTTCGAAGAGCGCCCGCTTGCTTTCACCGCGATCCCCGGCATCGAAAACGGCTTTTCGAAAACGGTGCCGGTTTTGCGTGATGGCGACAGGCTGGTAAAGGACAGCTTCGACATCGCGGTCTATCTCGATGAGGCCTATCCGGATCAGCCGTCGCTGTTTAACGGGGAGGGCGGCAAGGCGCTCTCACGCTTTGTCGAAAGCTGGTCGCAGACGCAGCTCCATCCGGCCATCGTCCGGATCGCGCTTCTTGATATTCATGACATGCTGGATGATCAGGACCAAGCTTATTTCCGCGAAAGCCGAACGAAGGCGCTCGGTGCTGCACTGGAAGACGTCATTGCTGAACGTAATGCGGAGATTGCCGCTTTTCCCACTCGTTTGGAGCCCATCCGCAAGATGCTCAGCCGTCAGCCGTTTCTCGGTGGCGAAAGCCCGCTCTTCGCCGACTATATCGTCTTCGGAGCGCTTCAGTGGTCGAGGGTCGCCAGCGGCGTCGATCTCTTTGCTGCCAAGGATCCTGTTCGAGACTGGTTCGAGCGCTGCCTCGATCTGCATGGCGCGAAGGGGCGCAGTGTGACAGCGGCGTGAAATGTCACGCAGCTTCTGCCAATTACGGAAAGCCCCCTTGTTTTCGGGCGTTTGGGCGGGTAAACACCGCCCACTTTCTTTCTATGACAAGGAACCGCAATAATGGCGATTGAACGCACATTCTCGATGATCAAGCCGGACGCAACCAAGCGTAATCTCACTGGCGCCATCACCAAGGTTTTTGAAGAAAACGGCCTGCGCGTTATCGCATCCAAGCGCGTCTGGATGAGCAAGCGCGAAGCAGAAGGCTTCTACGCCGTTCACAAGGAACGTCCTTTCTTCGGCGAACTGGTTGAGGGCATGACCTCCGGCCCGACCATCGTTCAGGTTCTGGAAGGCGAAAACGCCATCCTCAAGAACCGCGAAATCATGGGTGCAACCAACCCTGCCCAGGCTGCCGAAGGCACCATCCGCAAGACCTTTGCTCTCTCCATCGGCGAGAACTCGGTTCACGGCTCCGATGCCCCGGAAACTGCTGCTCAGGAAATCGCCTACTGGTTCGCTGAAACCGAAATCGTCGGCTGATCTGTCGGCTACACCATCGGCTCGAAAATCGGATTCGATTTTCGCAAAAGCGCGATGAGTGGGCTAAAGACACAGAGCAAGATTGAAAAAACGGGGCCGGTAACGGTCCCGTTTTTGTTTGCGCGCAAATGCGAGCTCTTCAAACACAAAAAAACCGGGCATCGCGACGATACCCGGTTTCCGAATTGGGACGAGCGCCTTGCTCAGTAGCTGTTGTTGTTGCCGCCCAGAATGCTCTTGGCGATGCCGGCACCCGCAGGACCACCGGAGAGCAGCTGCTGAAGGAACGTAAGGTCCTTGCCGCCTGTCGGCGTGGTACGAGAAATCGTGTCGAAGACCTTGCCGTCCTGAAGCGTGTAGTTCGCCTTCTGTGTCACGACGCCATTCTTGTCGAAATAGATGGCCAGGATGTTCTGCTCAACCAGCTGCGGTTTCATGAAGGCGGCTTTGCGAACGCGCTTCTGCGAGATGTAATAGAAAACCTCATTGCCAAAGGTTGCCGTGGTCGATGGCGTTCCCATGGTCAGCAGCACCTGCTCACGGCTGGAGCCGACCGGTATCAATTGCAGGGACTGCTCGTCCAGCACATAGCCATTGTGGAAAACGTCCGTCGTGCTGGAGCAGGCCGCAAGCAGGCTCGAAGCAATGACGACGGCGATGGCGGTTTTGCTCAGAAATTTGGTTTTTCCGCCCGACTTCTGCTTGCTCACCTGCGTTTCCCCGACTGCGATCATGAATGGCACCTTCCGGCATTGCGTGTCGTACCGCTTCTGTACACACGATTATGTCAATCCGGGGACAGGAATTCCCCGTTTCACCATGGAATGCAACATGTTTCGGAGACGGCTGCCGTTTGCCAGCGCTTTTCCGTTACTGTTTCAGCACGATGATGAACGTGACTGACCCGGCATTGCAATTCTCGGATGCTTCGGTAAACCAGCTTTCACGATCATGCAACAAGTGCGATGGGCGGGACGCGATTTCGTCGATCGATATTCGGATTTTTCGATGGTTTTTGGGATTTTCAAGAAGAAAAACAACAATCGCGCCATCGTTGACCGTCAATATGCGATATTGACGCAAGCCGCGCGTCAGCCGGGTTTTTATCTCCACATGGATGTGCCCGACACGGTGATGGGGCGCTTCGAGATGCTGGCAATCGTCATGATTCTGTATTTCCATCGCACCAAGGACGCATCCATCAGCGGACAGGAGATCGCTCAGGAAATCGTCGACGCCTTCTTTCAGGACCTCGATCACTCCATGCGCGAACTCGGCATCGGCGACCAGGGCGTGCCGAAACGGATGAAGAAATTTGCAGGCATGTTCTATGGCCGACTGGAATCCTACGCGGCCGCACTCGATGGCGCGGATGCCGATGCTCTTGCGGCAGCGCTGCGTCGCAATATATATCCGCAGGCAGACGAGACCGCGCCAGACATGTGCGCTCTCGCGCAATGGATGATGATGGCGTCTGAAACGCTGTCTTCGCAGTCGGAAGATGCGGTCGTGACGGGAAGCGCCACGCTGCCTTCACCGGATTTTTGAGGTTTTCAATGAAATCGCCCCATGCGGCAAATGATGACGCGCCCTTTTCCTATCTCGTCAAGGTAGGCCATATTTCTGCCAATCCGGTCAGGATTGGTCTGGAGGCGAGCCCGGAAGAACTGGCTGCGCTTGCGAAATTCTGGGATGTTCTCTCCGTCGATTATCTGAGGAGCGAATTGCAGGTAACGCGTTGGAAGAGGGACGGCATCAGAATCAAAGGTCAGGTGCAGGCCGGAGTGACACAGGCCTGCGTTGTAACGCTGGAACCTGTCTCCAGCGTGATCGATGAAAAGGTAGAGCAGATTTTCGTTCCGGAAGGTTCGAAGCTCGCGCGACTGACGACGAATGAAGATGGCGAGATCGTGCTTGATCCCGACGGGCCGGATATTCCCGATCAGTTTGTCGGTGACACGATCGATGTAGGCGTTGTGGTCGCCGAGTTTGCCGCGCTTGCTATCGATCCCTATCCGCGAAAGGCGGGGGTCGATTTTGATGGATTTGGCGACAAGACCCCAATGGATGATAAAAAACCATCGCCCTTTGCGGTGTTGCAAGATTGGAAAAAAGACTGAACGCCTTCGTAAGAAGAGAACAATTCAGTTGTAAGCGTGGGCGGAAACGGTATTTTCGCCCGAAAAATACCGCCATGCGGTCAGAAGGATCAGGGACGAGTGATCAGAATAGCAATTGACGTCATGGGCGGGGACCACGGCCCTGATGTTGTCATACCCGGTGTTGCAAAGGCGCTTGAGCGGCACAACGACGTGACATTTCTGCTTTATGGGCAGAAGGACAAGTGCGATCATATTCTGGCGCAACATCCCCAGCTTCTCGCAAAATCGGAATTCTTCGACTGTGAAGTCTCCGTAGGGATGGATGAAAAACCGAGCCAGGCGCTGCGCCGTGGCCGTTACGTGTCCAGCATGTGGCGTGCGATCGAAGCGGTGAAGGTGGGCGAGGCGGATGTGGCCGTGTCTGCTGGCAACACCGGCGCGCTGATGGCCATGGCCAAGTTCTGTTTGCGCACCATGGCGCGCATCGAGCGCCCGGCGATTGCAGGCATCTGGCCGACACTGCGTGGCGAAAGCATCGTTCTCGATATCGGTGCGACGATCGGCGCAGATTCGCAGCAGCTTCTCGACTTCGCCCTTATGGGTGGCGCAATGGCAAGGGCGCTGTTTGATGTGGATCGCCCGACTGTCGGTCTGCTCAATGTCGGTGTCGAAGAAGTGAAGGGCCAGGAAGAAGTCCGAGAAGCCGGTCGCCTTATCCGTGAGGCGGACCTCGCCACCATCGATTATCGCGGCTTCGTCGAAGGTGACGATATCGGCAAGGGCACGGTGGACGTGGTCGTCACCGAAGGCTTCACCGGCAATATCGCACTGAAGGCTGCAGAAGGCACGGCACGCCAAATCACCACTTTGCTGCGCGAAGCGATTTCCCGCAGTTTCTTTGCCAAGATCGGCTATCTTCTCGCTAAAAGCGCATTCGATGTGCTGCGTGAAAAGATGGATCCGCGTAAGGTCAACGGCGGCGTTTTCCTGGGATTGAATGGCATCGTCATCAAGAGCCATGGCAGCACGGACGCGCTTGGTTTCGCCTCTGCCATCGATGTCGGTTACGACATGGTGCATAACGGTCTGACCGCCAAGATCGAAAATGATTTGAAAGCTTACCACGCAAGAAGACTTCCGCCTCCCGCGCCTGAAGCTCTCGTGGTCGATGAGGAATAATCAATGATCCGCTCTATTGTACGTGGCTTCGGAGCGGCGCTCCCGAAGAGGGTTGTGACCAACCAGGAAATCGAGGGCATCGTCGAAACCTCGGACGAATGGATCGTTCAGCGCACCGGCATCAAACAGCGCTACATCGCCGGCGAGGGTGAGACCTCTGCATCGCTGGGTGAGGCCGCGGCCCGCGCAGCCCTGGAAAATGGCGGTCTGAAGCCGGAAGATATCGATCTCATCATCGTTGCAACATCTACGCCCGACAACACTTTTCCGGCAACTGCAGTCAACATTCAGAACCGTCTCGGTATCACGGGCGGTTTTGCTTTCGACGTTCAGGCCGTTTGCTCTGGTTTCGTTTATGCGATGGCGACGGCCGACCTCTACATTCGTGGCGGCATGGCAAAGCGCGTGTTGGTCATCGGCGCGGAAACCTTCTCGCGAATTCTCGACTGGAAGGATCGCACCACTTGCGTTCTCTTCGGTGATGGTGCTGGCGCTGTCATCCTGGAAGCAGGAGAGGGTGAAGGCAAGACGTCTGACCGTGGCGTGCTGACCTCCAATCTGCGCTCGGACGGTTCGCACAAGGAAAAGCTCTATGTCGATGGCGGGCCATCGACGACAGGGACGGTCGGTCATCTGCGCATGGAAGGTCGCGAAGTCTTCAAGCATGCTGTCGGCATGATCACCGACGTGATCGAGGCAGCGTTCGAGGCAACCGGCACGACCGCGGACGATCTGGACTGGCTCGTTCCACACCAGGCGAACCGCCGCATTATTGACGGCTCCGCGAAGAAGCTCGGCATTCCCTTGGAGAAGGTAGTCGTTACGGTCGATCTACACGGAAACACATCTGCGGCCTCCATTCCGCTCGCTCTCGCAACCGCTGCGGCAGACGGGCGTATCAAGCAGGGCGATCTAGTCATGTTGGAAGCAATGGGCGGTGGCTTCACCTGGGGCGCAGTGCTTCTGCGCTGGTAAACTGTAGGTTACGGTACTCACGTAACCCCTTGCCATCATTGCCGTAAATCCCTAAACGATTCTGGAAACATTTCTTGACCGTTGCCATCAACGGCAATAGTCTCGGGCAGTTTCCAGAACACAACAGAGATAAGCGCGGGGAAAAATGGCCGGTAAAACTGTGACACGTGCGGATTTGGCCGAGTCTGTGTTCCGCAAAGTGGGTTTGTCCCGAACCGAATCCGCCGAGCTGGTCGAAACCGTCATCGACGAAATCTGCAACGCCATCACCCGCGGTGAGGTTGTAAAGCTTTCCTCCTTTGCAACCTTCCAAATTCGTGAAAAAAACGAGCGTATCGGTCGCAACCCCAAGACCGGTGAAGAAGTTCCGATCTCGCCGCGCCGCGTCATGACCTTCAAGGCCTCGAACGTTCTAAAACAACGCATCCTCAAAGCCCATGCGTCACGCAAGGCAAAGCAGAAGACCCCGAAGCCCGGTTCCTGAAGCGGCTTCTTTCGGCAGCATTAGCTCCATTTCGATACCTCACTCCTCTTCTTCCTGTGAACACACTTGAATTTCAACCTTCAAACCGTTGAAATAAAGACGATTCGCATCGTACCTTGTCATGGATTTTGCAAACCTGTCATTTCGCCGGGTGGGAGTTAAGCGTGGATAAGAGTCCGGACGCCTTTAGAACGATCAGCGAAGTTGCGGACGAGCTCGATCTCCCGCAGCATGTGCTGCGTTTCTGGGAAACCCGCTTTCCCCAGATTAAGCCGATGAAGCGTGGGGGCGGACGTCGTTATTATCGTCCGGACGATGTCGATTTGCTGAAAGGCATCCGCCACCTGCTTTACGATCACGGTTATACGATCAAGGGCGTTCAGAAGCTCCTTAAGACCAACGGCAACCGTTTCGTTGCGGCCATCGCTTCGGGCGACATGGCCACGATGGAAGCCATCATGGCTGCTAGCGGTGAAAAGCAGACTGCCGAACCACGGGTGACGCCATCGGACGACGATGAAGTTGTCGGACGCCCAAAGGCCAGGCCCAGCGGTCGTTTCTTTGGCTTTGGCGGAGGAAGTTCCGACGACACACCGGAAATTTCGATCGGCAAATCCAGTATCAGCAAAGACGATCGTGCCCTGCTGCAGGAGGCGTTGTTCGACCTTCTGGAATGCAAACGCCTGCTCGATCAGGTGCGTTAACCGACGGGTGGCCTCGCAAACATCTCGCTCTTCTGCCGACGAGAGAGTTGTGGATAACGCGGCGCTTCGCCAGCGCCCGTCGAATTTATCTCAAATGCCAACCTTTCGGAAACTCCTTCAGCGGATAATGCCGGCCTGAAAAGGAGTTGTACTGTGAGCAAGAGAAAGCCTTCAAGCCGCCGTGCGTCGTCCAAGTCTAAGGGTGGCAGCGTCTGGTCCTGGTTGATCCTGTTTGGTGTCGCAATAGGCGGCATTCAGGTCTATGAGCACCGCGACACTCTGTTACCAAAGATGAGGGGCGTTGTTGCATCCGCGTCCAAACCGTCAGCACCCGCGATGCGTGAGGCGAGTGCGCCCAAGCAGGTCGCAGCTCTAAAGCCCTCCCAGACAGTCGGCCTGCCAACGACCGGCGCGCCTATTCCGCCACGCTCTATCGCTTCTGCAGGATCTGCGTTGAGCACTGGTCAACTGCCACCAGCGACTTTGCCATCGCAAAGGCCACAGGTGGAAAATGTTTCGCTCGGCGCCAAGCCCGGCACATTTGCCTTTTGTGGGCGCTCCGGCCTGAACAATTGCGTGATGGACGGCAACACCTTCTGGATGAAGGGCGTAAGGATGAAGCTTGCTGGCATCGAGGTCCCGCAAACGGATCAGGCGCGCTGCATGGAAGAACGTGCGCGCGGCTTCACCGCCAAGGTGCGTCTGCGCGACATGCTGAACTCCGGCGGCGTCAAGGTTGCAGCCGGAGGGCAGGGCTCAGAAGTAAAAGCCCTGTCCAGGTCAGGAGTTTCTTTTGCCGATCAGTTGATCCGAGAGGGACTTGCACGCCGTGCTGGTTCCGCAAGCCCATCCTGGTGTGGGTAATACGCTTGAAGAAACTCTTGCAGTTGACCGGAAGCGGTCGCGCTGTGTAGATGGGAAATGCATGCGGGCGTGATGGAATGGTAGACATACCGGACTTAAAATCCGGAGCGAAAGCGTGCGGGTTCGAGTCCCGCCGCCCGTACCAAATCTTCAACCTCTCCAGAATAGTGGCATCAGCAGCACGAGCACGGTCAGGATTTCCAGACGGCCGAGCAGCATCATAATCGACAGCAGATAGAGCGCTGGATCGCTGATGGTGGAGAAATTGCCCGCAGGCCCGATGATCGGGCCGACGCCGGGACCGACATTGGCAAGCGATGTGGCAACACCGGATGCCGCGGTGAGAAAGTCGTAGCCCATGGCGCTCATCAACAGGCTGCCGCCGATCCACAGAGCAATGAAACAACTGATGAACAAGAAGACGTTGCGAATGGTTTCGGCATCGACGACCTGCGCGCCGTAACGCACAGGATAGACGGCATCGGGATAGATAAGCTTCCGCAAGCCGGTTTTCACCACATTATAGACGATCACAAAACGGTAGGCTTTGATGCCGCCCGCGGTCGAGCCTGAGCAGCCGCCCATAAACGTAGCGAAGAAGGCGACTACCACGACGAAAGGCCCCCAAAGCGTATAGTCGTCGCTGGCAAAGCCACCTGTCGAAAGAATCGACGTCATATTGAAGAAGGAATGGCTGAGCGCAACATGAAGCGCCACGCCATTGTTGATGTGGTGATAGATGCCGACGGCGAGCGAGATGGCGCACAGATAGCCTATAAACACCCGGATTTGAGGATCGTAGAGAATATCCATGCGTCGGCGCACGGCGAGCAGGATCATGACCGAGAAGGGCAGGCTGCCGAGAATCAGAAAGAAAGTTGCGATCCACAACAGCGCGACATTATCCCCGAAATAACCGAACGAGGCGTCATGGGTGGAGAAGCCTCCTGTCGCGATCGCCGACATGGCGTGGTTCACGGCATCGAAATGCGTCATCCCGGCGAAATCGAAGGCGATGGCGCAGGCAATCGTCATCAGGACGTAAATACCGACGAAAGCGCGGGTGAAACTGGCGAGACGCGCAAATGGCCTGTCGCTCGCCGTATCGGAGGATTCCATTCTGAAGAACGTCATCCCGCCGACACGCAATAGCGGCAGAACGAACAGACCCAGCGCCACGATGCCGATGCCTCCGAGCCAGCATAGAAGCGAACGCCATATCAAAAGCCCTTGCGGCGCATGGTCGAGACCGGAAATCACTGTGGAGCCGGTGGTGGTGATCGCAGATATCGACTCAAACAGCGCCTGAGCGAAGGAAAGATCGAGTTCGGACAGGTAGAGAGGCACGGCGCCGATGAGCGAAAACGCCAGCCACAACACGTTCACCAGCAGGAAGCCGAAGCGCTTGTTGAAGGTCGGCATCGGTCCACGGGTTGCGAGCGCGCAGGCCAGCGCAAATCCCCCGCACATGAAACCGGAAGCGGCGAAAACGATCCAGTCATTATTGCCGTAATAGAGGTCCGTCATGGCTGGCACGAACATTGACGTGGCCATGTAAAGGCCGAAGATCGACGTAATATAGACGACTGCGCGCAGGAGATTGGCGTTCAAAAAAATCAAACCTTGATCGAGTAACGCGTACCGAAGTGGCGCAAAGAGTCTTTGTGTCGAGCCTGTTCCTATGGCATAGCGGGTGCCATCGTGAATTTCAATGGATTGAAAATCGTGGACAAACTGCTTGTAGAAGCCGCACGGCGCGAAGTTCGGGAAATCTTTCCCGAAACGCCGTTGCAGTTGAATGAACATCTCAGCCGCCGGTATGGAGCCGAGATTTGGCTGAAGCGTGAAGATCTCACGCCTGTTCGTTCCTACAAGATTAGAGGCGCATTCAACTTTCTTCGCAAGGCTGTCTCAACCGCCGGCAAGGACAATATTTTCGTCTGCGCATCCGCTGGCAATCATGCTCAGGGCTTCGCTTTCGCCTGCCGCCATTTCGGCGTGAAGGGCGTGGTTTTCATGCCAGTCACAGCGCCGCAGCAGAAGATCGATAAGACCCGCATTTTCGGTGCGGAATTCATTTCCATCAAACTGGTAGGCGACATCTTCGACCAGTGCTACGCGGCTGCGCGTGCCTATGTCGAAGAAAACGGCGCCTATATGGTGCCGCCCTTCGACCATCAGGACATTATCGAAGGCCAGGCAACGGTTGCTGCGGAGATCATGGACCAGTTGCCTGACGGTGCTAGGCCGGATCTCGTGGTCATGCCGGTCGGCGGCGGCGGCCTCGCGGCCGGTCTCACGGGATACTTCGCTGGAACGGTGGCGAAAGAAAACTTTGTCTTCTGCGAGCCGGAGGGCGCGCCGAGCCTGAAAAAGAGCCTCGAGGCCGGAGTGTCAGTCACGTTGAACAAGGTCGACAATTTCGTCGATGGCGCCGCAGTGGCTCGCATCGGCGACCTCAATTTTCAGGCGCTCAAGAGTTTTTCCGCCGAGCAGGTCGAACTGGTTCCGGAAAACGCATTGTGCGTGACGATTATCGATATGCTCAATCTTGAAGGCGTGGTGCTGGAACCTGCCGGCGCGCTGTCAATTGCAACACTTGAGAAGCTCGGGCGTGAAAGGCTGGAAGGCAAGCGGGTCATCTGTGTGGTTTCCGGTGGCAACTTCGATTTCGAGCGTCTGCCGGACGTGAAGGAGCGCGCCATGCGCTTCACCGGGGTGAAAAAGTATTTCATCCTGCGCCTGCCACAGCGCCCTGGCGCGCTTCGCGACTTTCTTAATCTGCTTGGTCCTGACGACGATGTTGCCCGCTTCGAATATCTGAAGAAGTCGGCTCGCAACTTCGGTTCGATCCTGATCGGCATCGAGACGACCTCGCGTGAGAATTTCACCGGCCTGTTCGAGCGTTTCGAAGCGGCAGGGCTCGGTTACGAAGATATTACCGAAAACGATATCCTCGCGAACCTCATAATCTGATCTTACGCGTTAAGAAGCAGGACGGCGGCGGTCGCGCTGCAAAAGATAACAGGAAGGGTAAAGCATGGCCTCGTTCTTCTCGAAACTCTTTGGCGGCTTCGGCGCGTTGCAGTCGGATGCACCGAAGAAAACGGAAACGTCGGAACCGCATCAGCACGGCGAATACACCATCTATGCCACGCCGATGAAGGAAGGTGCGCAGTACCGCTTGGCAGGCCGTATCGAAAAGACGGTCGGCGATGAGTTGCTTGTTCACGAATTCGTTCGCGCAGATGTGTTTACCAGCATGGATGACGCGGTCGAATGCACCGTGAGAAAAGCCAAGCTTATTATCGACCAGAGCGGGCCGCATCTGTTTGCCGACAAAAAATAACGGCCGCGACAAGCGCGACCGTCGGCATTTTTGAAACGAAGCGGCCGGAATGGCCGCTTTTTTCATGCGGCCTTCGCAATTTCCTCGACCTTGGCATTTGCGGCAGCAATTGCCTTTTCAGCAGCTTCCGGACCGAACGCCAAGCCTTCGATGCGGATGACTTCTACGTTGGTCATGCCCATGAAGCCGAGTACGGTCTTGAGGTAAGGCACCGCATGCTCAAGAGAAGCAGCGGGACCTTCGGAGTACACGCCAGCAGCGGACAGAACGATGTAGACTTTCTTTCCGGTTGCCAGGCCGATCGGGCCGGATTCGGTGTATTTGAAGGTCATGCCTGCTCGAGCGATATTGTCGATCCAGGATTTCAGGCCGGAATAGATCGAGAAATTGATGAGGCCCGTTCCGATGATGACGGTGTCGGCGTCCATCAGTTCAGCGACGCGCTTGTCGGAATAGTCTGCGGCGGAAGCCTCTTCCGGCGTGCGCTGATCGGCTTGCTTGCGGATTGCGGAAGTCGTGACTGAATCGAGATGCGGGATTGGGTTCTGGCCGAGATCGAGATGGGTGATCGAGCCATTCGACTGTGCCTGGATCTTGGTAGCAAGCTCGGACGCGAACTTATTGGAAAGCGATTCGTCGCCGCGTGGGCTGGAGGTGACGAGAAGAATCTTCGACATTTGGGTGCCTCATTGTCAGTCTTGGGAAGATAGCAGCGGGACAGACCCGCTCTGTTGGCTGATGTATCGGCCAGTTTTACCATCAAGAAAACTGTGATAATCTGAAATGAAGCTATCGAAAAAATGGATGGGACATGGACGCGAACCCGACGCTCGACCAGTTGCAGGTCTTCCTGACCGTTGCCGAAAGCGGCAGCTTTTCAGCTGCTTCGCGTCTTCTCAACCGTGCCCAATCAGTCGTCAGCTACACCATCGCCAATCTTGAGGCGCAGCTTGAGGTCAGTCTGTTCGAGCGCAGCGGTCGCCAGTCCAAGCTGACGGATGAAGGCCGCGCCATGCTGGAAGATGCGCGCAGGATAGTGGCCGGTCTGCAAGAGATGCGTTCGCGCGCAAAGGGTTTGAAGCAGGGCCTGGAAGCCGAGGTTCCACTCGTCCTCAGCACGATCGTCCCGGCAGAAGCGGTGGTCGAGGTTCTGCGTGAATTCAGACGCGAATTTCCAACCGTGTCGCTGACGCTCAATGTGGGCGAACTCGGCATGGTGATGGATATGGTCAGGAGCCGCAAGGCACTGATCGGCATTGGTGGCGCTATCTCCCAGCAGGATGACGGCCTCGTCATCGAAAAGATTGGGCATTCTTTCATGGTGCCGGTCGCTGCAAGCGATCACCCCTTGGCGAGACTGAACCGCCCGGTGACACTCGCCGATGTACGCGAAGAGGTGCAGATGGTGGTGATGGATATGTCCGGCCTCACCAAGGGTCGCGATTTCAATGTTCTCTCGTATAAGACATGGCGCGTCAGTGACATCGCAACCAAGTATCAGTTGATCAAAGGTGGTCTCGGTTGGGGCGGATTGCCGGCATCGCTTGTTCGAGGCGACATCATGAACGGTAGTCTCAAGGTACTTGATCTCGATGCCTACGAACTCGGCGAGTATCCACTTTATTCGCTGCGCAGAGCCGACACGCCTGCGGGTCCGGCGAGCCAATGGCTAATCGACAATTTTCAGCAACGACTATCCAAATGCCCGGACAATAAGAGCTTTTTGAATGCCGTGCGTCCCATAACGCTTAAAGACGCTGCGGAATAAGATCTCTCTGACCAGCTAACGAGGGGTATCTATCGAGGTGTATGATGGCGGCGGCTTGAAGCCGCCGCCACGGCCATTATCCCAACATCAGGCGGAACTTCGCGAAGCCTTCGGCGCCGTCGCCCGCTTCCTCGATCTTGGCGCCCTTCACATCCTTGGCGTATTGGCGGCCTTTCGGGCCGGTTTCGAAAATGGCGGTGGTGTCGGAGACTGGTGCAAACGACCAGTTATCGTCAGCAGATGGATTGATCGTGCCCTGATCCATAATGTAGCGCACGATCACATCGCGGTTGGTATCGGGCGCGACGAAGATGATCTTGTCGCTACCGATGGCCGGGAACTTGCCGCCACCGCTGGCACGATAATTGTTGGTGGCGACAACGAACTTCTGCTCCGGATCGATCGGTTTGCCCTGGAACTGAAGATTGACGATGCGGCTGCTGTCCGGGTTGGCTGCCTTGCCATCCTTGTCGAACTTGGCAGGTTTCGAGACATCGATCTGATAGGTGACCCCATCGATGATGTCGAAATTATAGGATGGGAAATCATTGTTCAGCAGCGGCGCATCCTTGGATCCTGCCTTGACCGTGTTGAACATGCCGGCCGACATCTCCAGCCAGTCTTTCACCTGCGCGCCGTTGATGAGCACGGCCTGCACTGTGTTTGGATAGAGATAGAGGTCGGCGACGTTCTTGATCGCAATGTCACCGGCAGGGACATCCGTATAATAGTCAGCACCGCCACGACCGCCCGACTTGAACGGTGCTGCCGCAGAAAGCACCGGCAGGTCCTTGTACTGCCCGTCCTTCAGCATGTCCTTGATGTACCAAGTCTGAGCATTAGAGACGATCTGGACCGACGGATCATCGGCCACTAGCGCAAAATAGGAGTAGAGCGGCGCAGAGCTCTTGCCGACGGGACGGCGCACATAGGCAAGCGCTCCATCATGGTCCTTCTTGACCGCTTCGATGACCTCCGGCTTGTCCTTTACATCCGCAACGATCTTGCGGTTGTCGTCGCGGTGATAGATCGGTCGGGCTTCTGAGGTGAAGTCGACGATCTTCCAGCTCTTGCCGTCCTTTTCCAGCAGCAGATCGATGAGGCCCATATGCGAACCCCAGAAACCAGCCATTACGGCAGGCTTGCCCATCAATGTGCCCTTAACCGGATCGGCACCATCGATTCCATCCCACGTCTTGGGGCCAGGGAAAACCAGATGCTGGTGACCGGTAAATACCGCGTCGATGCCTTGGACGCCAGCGAGATAAAGCGAAGCATTTTCCATGCGTTCGCTCTGGCCCTTGCCGTCGATGCCGGAGTGGGAGAGTGCTATCACAATATCCGCGCCCTGTTCCTTCATGACCGGCACCCAGGCTTTGGCAGCGTCCACGATGTCGCGCGTCTGCGCTTTGCCTTCCAGGTTCTTGGCATCCCACATCATGATCTGCGGCGGCACAAAGCCGATGATGCCGACCTTGATGGGGCTTGTTGCGCCGGAGCCGTCACGGATCTGCTTTTCCAAAATCACATAGGGTTTGAAGAAAAGGTCGTCCTGCTTTGGGTCTGATGCGAGTTGACCCTTAGTCAGGTTGGCGCAGACATAAGGGAAGTTTGCGCCACCCAGTGTGTTGAACATGAAATCGAGCCCATAGTTGAACTCGTGGTTGCCGAGTGTGCCGCAATCGTAACCAAGCACATTCATGGCATTGATGACCGGATGTTTGTCGCCTGCCTTCATGCCGCGCTCATAGGCAATGTAATCGCCAAGCGGATTGCCTTGGAGGAAGTCGCCATTGTCGACCAGCATGGAGTTGCCAGCCTCTGCACGCACGGCGTCGATCAGCGATGCGGTACGGGCAAGGCCCAGCGTGTCGTTCGGCTTGTCGGCATAGTAATCGTAAGGAAAAACGTGGACGTGAATGTCGGTGGTTTCCATGATGCGAAGATGCGCCTGATTGCCCTGAGCGCGCGCCGCGAAGGGATGCAGCATGACAAGCGCCGAAGACGCCGCAATACCGCTGAGAAGGGAACGGCGGGTAATGGGGTGAAGGCCGATAAGGGAAGACATGGAAACTCCTGATGTGAAATACGATTGACCTGTCTCGACGCGGGACAAGGTAGAACGAATTGCAGAGGAGTCTATCAGCAAAATGACAGGTGTGTGACACGGCCCGCTCAGCAGGCCGCATAAGAAAAAATTAATATTCAATGCTACGACGTCGTTTTTGACGTCACGCCCTGTCGATGCGGCACTGGAAGCAGTTGTTTCGCGCCGAGCGAACATGCACATAGGCAATGTCTGGACTTTCAAGCAGTTCCTGTGAACGCACGACGATCTTGGCAGTCGGCGTCACGGCGCCAGTGCCATAGACAATGCGATCGCCTGCATCATAGCCCCGGACGATGTAGTCGGTGCTGTCGAGCATGATGGGCAGCACTTGAGCCGCCTCAAGGGGAGCGCAGGGCTCGGCATGAATGAAGATCGGTCCTGTCTCGGCGTAAGGCTGTAGGTGACGAAACGGACGGTAAGAGAGAAGTAGCATCGGCTCACCACGCTGTATCTGGCCAAGGCAAGCACGACAGGGAAAGTTGTCCATAGCGATTATCCGTTCCGGTGGCTGACCGTTCGAATCGGGCGCGCCACTGCGGATGGCGTGCGCATGGGCTGGAGGAATGGCGCGAAAGAGGATGGCGGTCATGGCTGCTCCTTGACGGTGATCTATCAGTTGCTTCTTTGCCGCTATGATCGCCAAACGGTCTGCTATCCACCCGTTTCTTGTCGGTAAGCGATACCAACCCATTGCGTGGGCCGTTCTGTTTAGCGATCTATGCTGCGTCTCGTTCTGGAAAGTTTACGTCAATGCTGCGCAGGTTTCGAACCGTTCTTTCGGTTGTTCTTCTATGTTCCGTCATGCCTGTGGCACAGGCGCAGGTTGCGCCGGCGCTGGACGATTTGTCCGACGAGCAATTGCAGCAGACCGTGAATTTCGTCATCGGTAATGCCGTTTTCGGCCTCTATCACGAAGCGTCAAAGATGCTGATCTCGGATTTTGCCCTATCCAGTCCGGGCGAAGGCAAGGATGCAGCGGACGAGCTGGCGGCAACGATCATGCTAGAGGCAAACCAGGAATGGTTGGATACCGCAATCGTCAACGCCACCGATAGTTGGTATCTGGCGCGGAGCGCGCAAACACTTCCAGAACACAATCCGCCTGTCTATACGGTGCTTGTTCCAAAAGTCGGGCGTGATCAGCAGATGGCCTGCCTTATGGTCGGTAAGGATGAAGCTGGATATGGCGATCTGGCCACGATGATGGGGCTGCCCAAAAACGAGTGGAAGGCCTGCGAAACGGCTTACCCGCAAACAGTTGCTCGCTGGACTGAGCTGCTCAAGCCGCATGCCAAGACGCCGGGAACAACGAAATTCGATATACGATACGAGCCTGCGCGCGACCCCTTCCTCGACATCTATGCAACGATGGTAAAGGAATCGAAGGTTCTCGATCTGATTGCCCGCGGCTTTAGTGCCTATGATCTCAAGGGTGAGGTGAAGCTGACGGCCAGAAGCTGCGGGAGGCCGGATACCTATTGGTCAGCAGAACGCCGCGAAATCACCTATTGCTACGAGCTTGCCAGGTTTCACGGCGAGCTGATTGCCGCACATCTTCTAGCAAGCAATGGCGATCGCGGCGATGCGCCGGCAAAGGAAATTCCGACAGCCGTCAATCTTGGTCAGGAATTGTAACGCTCCGCTTGGCTTGATCCACGCGGAGCGATGAGGGCCTTCAACTGCGACGTGAAATTTCCAGATACTCGCTGTCGGTCAATGGCTCTACCCAGGCCTCGTAGGTGCTGACCGGCGAAAAGCCCATCATCTGGTAAAGCTGCAATGCGCGGGGATGATCGAGCGTGTTGGTGGAGACGGTTACCTTTTTCGGATTGTCCTGCCAGATCGAATAGAGCGCCTGAAGCAGGAACCATTTGCCGACACCGGCGCCGATCGCTTCTTCCATGAGACCGAAATAGGAGAGTTCAGTGACCTCTCCATCGCCCTTGTTGAACTCGAAAAAGCCGGCTGGTGAACCGTTCAGATAAAGCACGGTCACACAGTTCTTGGGGTCGTTCAAGACGGCAGAAAGCTCAGGATCGCTCATTCGCATGCGCTTTTGCCAGTGCCAGCGCTTACCGACACGCCAGTAAAGATAGCGATAGAAATGCAACGGGATATTGTGGGTGCGCATGATCGCGGTCTGGATATTGACCGGCACCGGCAGGCTGACCTTAGGCGCGGATGTCATTTCCAGCTGCGTGACATGGGCTTTCAAAGGACCGTAGGGCGTCGGGGGTACCGGCTCTGAGGGACCCGTGACGACAGGCGTATCCTGCTTCGATCCCCATTCCGACCACGAGCCGTCATAGAGCGAATTGTCCGAGTGGCCGAGCGATTCCAGCGCCAGGGTCACGACGGCAGCGGTTACGCCCGAGCCGCAACTTGTGACCACAGGCTTGGAGATATCGATACCGGCGTCTTCAATCATTTTGCGGATGGTCGGCAAGTCCTTGAAATGGCCATTTTCTGAGAAGGCCGTGGCTGGCAGGCTGCGAGCGCCCGGCATGTGGCCAGAGCGCATACCGGCGCGGGGCTCGGCCTCGTCTCCGGTGAAGCGGCCAGCACCTCTGGCGTCTGCCACCTGCTTTTCACCGGTATCGACAATGGCGCGCATATCGGAGAAAGACGTGACGCGGCTCGCCTTGAACTCGGCATTGAATTCTGCTGGCTCTACCTGCGTGGCTTCCGCTTCAAGCGGTTTGCCCGCGGCCTTCCAGCCGTCGAGACCACCATCCAGAACGTAAACCTTTTCGGCGCCCATAACACGCAGCATCCACCAGACACGCGGCGCGGAGAAAAAGCCGGGTCCATCATAGACTACGATCGTGTCGGATTCGCTGATTCCAAGTTTACCGACCTCCTCGGCGAAAAATTCCGGGGAGGGCAGCGAATGGGGAAGCCCCGTGTCATGATCGGCAATTGCGTCCTGATCGAAGAACACGGCGCCTGGAATATGTCCGCTCGCATATTCCTGCTTCCCATCGCGCTTGTGCGCCGGCAGATACCAGGAGGCATCGACAATACGGAAATTTGGGGTTCCAAGCTGCTGCTCGACCCAGTCCACCGAAACGACGAAACGGCTTTTATCGGTGCTCACGATGTTTCTCCCAGAAATCAGGCAGCGTCGGCGGGTTTGCCGAAGCGAATGCGGAAACGGCGGTTTTCCTTGCCCTTCTTTTCGATCTTGGCGATGTAAATTTCGCCAACTTCCTGCGTCTCCGATACATGAGTGCCGCCGCAGGGCTGGCTGTCAACCGAAGAGTTTTCGCCGATGCAGACAAGACTGACGCGGCCAAGGCCAACCGGCGGGCGAACATGCTTGGATTTGACGATGCCGGGATTGGCCGCCAATTCCTCATCGGTGATCCATTGAAGGTAGATGGGGTGGTTCTCAGCGACAAGTTCCATCAGCTTGGCGGTGATCGCATCCTTGTCGATCGTCTCGGACATGTCGAAATCGACCCGCGACTCGTCCTCGCCAACGGCCGCACCAGTGATCGGCCATGAGCAGACAACGGACAGCAGATGACATGCCGTGTGCATGCGCATCAGCTTATAGCGACGCTGCCAGTCGATATGGAGAGTAAGCTTTTCGCCGACCTCTGGTGCTGGCTGGCCTTCCAGAGGAACATGGATGATGACGCTCTTGTCGTCGCCATGTCGCGTGACACCAAGTTCGATCTTCGAGCCGTCGGCGCGCTCGAGAAAACCCGTATCGCCGGGCTGGCCGCCGGATGTGGCATAGAAGCAGGTCTGATCCAGCTCTATGCCACCATCATCATGCACTGCCGTAACCACCGCTTCGCAAGTTGAAAGATAAAAATCATCACGAAACAGGGCATTCACGGGCATGCTGCATTTACCTCAGACGGTTTCGTACGGAACCGAAAGCTCTTTCTTCTCAATCAGCCATGCGGGAAGGGGAAGGCCCTTTGACCGCAGAAAGTCAGGATTGAAGAGCTTGGACTGGTAACGGTTACCGTAGTCACAAAGTATGGTGACGATTGTATGCCCCGGTCCGAGGTCGCGGGCAAGCCGAATTGCGCCAGCAATGTTGATGCCCGACGAGCCCCCGAGGCATAGGCCGTCCTTGGTGATCAATTCGAAGATAATCGGCAGCGCTTCGGAGTCAGGGATTTGATAAGCGAAGTCCGGCGTGAAGCCTTCAAGATTGGCCGTGATGCGTCCCTGGCCAATGCCCTCGGTAATGGACGAACCTTGGGATTTCAGAACGCCGTTCTTGTAGAATTCGTAAAGAGCGGCACCTTCTGGATCGGCAAGACCGATCTTGATATCGGGATTGAAATCGCGAAGACCGTCCGCAACGCCCGCCAACGTGCCACCGGAGCCGACGGCGCAGATGAAGCCATCCACCTTGCCATCCGTCTGATCCCAGATTTCAGGCGCTGTCGTTTCGATATGCGCCTGCCGATTGGCGACGTTGTCGAACTGGTTTGCCCAGATAGCCCCGTTGGGATCCGTCTCGGCAAGCTGCTTTGCCAAACGACCGGAAACCTTCACATAGTTGTTGGGATTGGAGTAGGGGGCGGCCGGCACTTCGACAAGCTGCGCGCCGAGGAGCTTCAGCGCGTCCTTCTTTTCCTGGCTCTGCGTCTCGGGAATGACGATCACGGTCTTATAGCCAAGCGCGTTCGCGACCAGAGCCAGCCCAATGCCCGTATTGCCAGCAGTACCCTCCACGATAGTGCCGCCAGGACGCAAGAGGCCGCGGCGTTCCGCATCGCGGATAATGAAGAGCGCGGCGCGGTCCTTGACAGACTGGCCCGGATTCATGAACTCAGCCTTGCCAAGAATTTCGCAGCCCGTGGCTTCGGATGCTGCCTTGAGGCGGATGAGCGGGGTGTTGCCAATTGCGGTCAGCACGGAAGAGTGGATGGTCATGATCAGGCCTTCTGTCCAGTCAGCGATTCAAAGCCGTTATGTCGTTATCTATCGACCTTGTGACAAGAAATTATCTTCTGGCGAAGAGGGTTCCAGCGCAAAATCTTGCCATTACCCCCTTATTCACTCTTCTTGATATCGGAATAGGCGGCAAGTGCGCGCTGGCGCGCCTCATTGTGATTAACGATTGGCTTTGGGTAAGTCTTGCCAAGTTCTATCCCGGCCTTTGCCAACACCTGCTTTGGCGCGTCAAACGGCTTGTGAATGAACTTGGCATCGAGCTTTTCGAGCTCGGGTACGAAAGTTTTGACGTACTCGCCATCTGGGTCGAACTTCTCCCCCTGGATGATTGGATTGAAAATCCGAAAGAAGGGCGAGGCATCGGCGCCTGATCCTGCCACCCATTGCCAGTTGCCTGCATTCGATGCCGGGTCTGCATCCACCAGCGTGTCACGAAACCACGTCTCACCTTTTCGCCAATCGATCAGGAGATGCTTGATCATGAAAGAAGCTGTGATCATCCGCACGCGATTGTGCATGACGCCATGCTTCCACAATTGGCGCATGCCAGCATCTACGATCGGATAACCGGTCACTCCCTTCTTCCAGGCGTTGAATTTGGCTGTATCCGTTTTCCAGTCGAATGCGTCGAAACTGTCGTTCCAGTTCTTCTCGCCAAGTTGGGGGAAGTGAAAGAGGAGGTGATAGCAGAACTCTCGCCAGACGATCTCCTTGCGGAAACGGCTGATGTCGTTTGAGGCGATGTGGGACGAGAGGCCTCGAGTGGCGTGCCAGATCTGGGCTGGAGTTATTTCTCCATGAGCCAGATGCGGCGAGAGCATCGAGGTCGATGGCTGAGCCGGGAAGTCGCGGCCCTTCTCGTATCCCTTCAGCGCGGAATCGATGAAATCATCCAACCGCTTTTTTGCTCCCGCTTCGCCTGGCGTCCAAACCTCCGCGAAGTCTTTCGCCCAATCGGGCTTTGTCGGCAGGAGTTTCCAATCCTCCAACTTTTCCGATTTCGGCCAGCCTGAAGGTGTCGGTATCTTCCTCGGCTTGACCATCGGCTCCGGTGGTTCGTCTCCCCCTTCGATGGCG
Organism: Rhizobium sp. 22-785-1; assembly: GCF_053521965.1. Taxonomy (NCBI): domain Bacteria; kingdom Pseudomonadati; phylum Pseudomonadota; class Alphaproteobacteria; order Hyphomicrobiales; family Rhizobiaceae; genus Rhizobium; species Rhizobium sp. 22-785-1. The sequence goes on from NZ_JBNWDI010000007.1 coordinate 60,344, forward strand.
CGCCAGAAGGGCGTGTAGACGCGGTAGGGCCCGCCGCTCTTAGTCGTCACCTTGGACGGTTCGTGGAGAAGATGGCCTGGAAAGCTTTCAACCTCGTACCCGTCATCGCGAAGCTTCCTCTTCAGCTGGCGATCGATCTCCATGCCATCGGGGTCATATCGTCGATTCCAGAAGACCGCGCTCGCCCCGGTGTCTTCGACAAGTGACTTCAGGGTGTCGGCAGAGTTTCCGCTGCGAAGGATCAAGCGACTTCCAAGCTTTTCCAACTCCTCTGCTAGAGCCTTGAGCGAATGATGCAGCCACCATTCCTGAGCGCCGCCCAGCGGCCCGTTCGTGCCGTTGTTTTCCTCACGGATATAGACGGGTATCACACTTCCACCATGCTCGCGAGCAGCCGCTAAAGCGCGGTTGTCGGTCAGACGCAAATCCTTGCGAAACCAAAGGATTATAGGGCTTTCCTGCTTTGTCATGGAGCGTTTCCTGCTTTGCTCTTTTAACGCCTGCGGAGATGTTTTGCTCCGTTGCAACGAGCATAATACGGTGGTGCGGTACCTATGGTTTTTAAAGGGTAAATTTTGTTGGTTTTAAATGAAAACCAGTGGAACCATATGGCGGAGGTAGCGTTGGAGGCACGTGAATTGAGTATGGAAGACCCACCGATGATGCTGAATGAAGTTAAATGGGATGCGCCTGTCGTGATCTCCCTGGAGAACGGCGCGCCTCGCACCTTCAACGGCGCTTATGAAGCCTTTGACTTTCTCCAACACGAGTGGCCCAGCCGCCATGGCAAGGCGTATGAGCAGGCATTGCGCCTTTGCAGGGCCTCGCTTCTGGGCAGCGTGTCTGGCGAAATTGCACGCACCGCCTTTGTAGAGGCAAGCCGCGATGCAAATCGTCTTGTGGAGATGCCCAAACTCGCATCTTAAGCGCTCCGCCTAATCTTTTCGCGAAGATGACCTTTTCAGCCACCCGTCGCGTCCCCGCCGGGTGGCTTTTTGATGTGCCAAATCCCTCACGACGTCAGGATGGCTCATGAGTTACCGACACATCTTTGCCTCAAAATACTCTCTCCCAGCACGAATTGATCGCGAAAAAAAAGGTTGCTGAACCGTTAACGCAGCGCCGGCTGGAGGGAATCAGACTGGAATGGGGCAGGGCGCCGTAGTGCGAAATCGACTGATCAGTTGCTCAGATCACAATCGGGTTTTATGCAATCGTATGGTATGACGGTGACCTCTACCGGTTTCAACCGGCGCGGGATGTGGCAGGTGAGCCCAAGCTCTTCTATTCTCGGCTATGACAACTTCCGAACGCTCCGAGCCCTTACGCTAAATGGCAGCATTTACAGGAACAAGCGAGAGCCTACTTTGGACACAGATACGACGGCTTGCATCTCGCTTGTAGTCGTAGAAGCCAATTTTTTCAATGGTTTATAAGGTAAAGACGGCTGTTTCCCCTGGGGGCCGTCTACCGACTATGGCGGCATTGCCGGTGGACTGAATGCTGCTTCACATGCTCCCGAGATCGTCGGCGAGGCAATGGCAAGAACACTAATGCCGCTCATGAATTCACGCCATCGGCTCGTTGCCGCCGAAGTGAGACCGGGCGGCTTTTAATCACAAAATGGGATGAGAACAGGACCCAAATGTTGGGAGTAGAAGACGTTTTCAATAATGAGCAAAATCCGGAATAGGCTTCTCAGTTTTGGTAACACGATGGGCGATTTCCGGGCAAACATACCCACAAACGCCCATGTCTCGTCAAATTCTCGCTAAATTCGAAGCATAGACGGCTCGACAGCAGTCGCAGTGAGCGAGCAGTATCGCTCCCAAGACTGCCCTACTTTGAATGTGCGCAAGGGCACTTCGGCGCGGGCTGGAGCCGGGACGTCCTGTGCTTTTAAAGGGCAAAAGTGTGAGAGTATCTGCGTTTCTTTTGGCTGTAGGGCTTTGCGCCGCAGTCGTAACACCCGTCTCGGCGGGCATGTTGAACCAAGCCGAGCGGTATGCCGGGCTCCATGAGGGCAAGAACAATAAGACGCTGAAAGCGATTTTGGGCGTCAACCCCCGTAAAACCCCATGGTGCGGTCACTTCCTCAGTGTCGTCGCGGAGCAATCTGGACGAACCCCTCCGAAATCATCAGGTTTCGCCAAATCCTGGAAATCCTTCGGTTATGCCGTTCCGGTCGGCGCTGCCAAGCCCGGAGATGTCGTTGTCGTCAGAAGCGGCAAGCGCTACCACGCAGGAATTTTAAAAAGCATGAGCGGTGCTACTGCTCAAATCCTCGGCGGCAACCAGTCTGGTCGCGTCCAGGTATCCAATTTCAGCAGGAAGTCCATCGTCTCGGTCCGGCGGTGATGGGACTACCCAGCCGATAACGCCCTTAGCCTGCAATGGGTTCTTGGGAGCTCGTCGCCACCCGAGAGGAGTTGGGAATAAGAACAAACTTTCCTTCAAGTCCTCTCGAGGCGATTTAGCCTTATGGCTGCTCGCGAGTACCCGGCGCTGCATCACGCTGGTCATCGTCTTCCAAGTCAGTTGCAACGATGAAAGCGTCCTCGTGCTGGCGTGCAGCTTGTTTGCGCGCTCGCAGGCTAATCAGCTCATCTGGGTCAACTTCCTGTTGATGTTGCGTGAGATCTCCCTGCGTCTCGAAGCGAGCCACGTCTTCTTCCTTGATATCAAGATGATTGTTCTGGTCGGTGGTTGATCTTTCGTCGGTCATGGTGTGCTCCATAATTATTCAGTGACTGTTCGGTACGACAACGGGCGGGGCGTGGCTTCGTTCCTTCCTGTCAATGCTTCACCCCATCTTGATAGACGCTGCAGCAGGCGAGTAGGAACCAATAAGAGTGCAATTTGTTTTCCCGATATCCAAAACGGGAGAAGCACCATGCAAGTCGATCGTGAATCCGAAATACGCAAGAAGGCCTATGAGAAGTGGGAGAGCGAAGGTCGGCGCGATGGCGACCACGACCGCCATTGGAGCGAAGCTGAAATGGAAATCAACGCCGACAGGAACACGTCGGTTCTCGGCGAAGCGCCTGAAGCGTCGGCTGACCAGTCACCCGCTGTCGTATCGCTCAACCGCGAACAGTCGCAGCAAGAGCGTGATCCAGAGGCCGGGTTCGAAGAGGGGCTGGAGGATACATTTCCAGCAAGCGATCCGGTGTCAGCCACATCGACCGCCGTATCGGGCCGCGCAGGCAAGCGCTAACACCCGCGGGGTAGCCGCGAAGCTCCCCATTTTTTCGATGCAAGGCGGCCAAACCACTGGCCGCCTTCTAGTCTTTTGGTTTCCACACTCTTTCAGAGTGCGTAGCGCAAACCCAAAGTGTCTGTAACTGCGATCAATGAACAGCAGGCTCCTCGTCGCCAAGAAAGCTTCGGATACCGTCTCTTTCGCAGGTAGCCAGAAACTCCTCCCAAGCATCCTTATCGGTGGCAAAGGGCTCGTCCCAAGTGGTGACATCGTCCTCTTCGGAGATGACTTCCAGTTGCCAGTCCTGTTGCGTTCCCGCCGGCCGAAAAATATCCACCAAAACAGTAACGCCGTCATCCTCGAATTCCCCGGAAAACTCCGAGTGTTCCATTTTCTGCTTCTTGGACATGTCAGCCTCCAGCCCCTGTTGGCGCGTCCGGCGCCAAATTTTCCGTGTATTGCACCGTTTTGCTCTGGTCGGTATCGAACTCGCCGGGCGACCTCAACATCCGCACCCCTGGACCGCCCGCCGCAGATGTCTGATTGTCGTCTATAAAAGAAATACCTGCCTTCTCCAGAGCTGCGCGAAGCCGATCCTGTAGTTCGAGATCCAACTTGCTATGGCCGTGCTCGAAGGCACAAAGGATGTCCAGCTCGATATCGGCACCTTCGACCAGCGTCTCCTGTGACCAGTCGAGCATCGCTCGTGCGGCTCTGCATTGTGAAGCGGTGATAGACATGTCAGCAGTCTCCATGGCTGCAACTTGACCGAAGCGGATGCTGCGGTCTTGTCTTGTCCTACAACATTGAAGCGGGAACCGGAATCGCTTTTCGGAAACCGTGGGTATGGTCTTCACGAACGCCGTTGATTCTGCATTCTCGAAAAACATGAACAAGGCTTAAACCATCTGCGACATGCTTCGAACAATGTGCAGACTAAGCAGTTTTTTTAGCGATAGTAGGAAAGGGGTTTTTTACAATGCGGTATATTGTAAAATGGCTCCCCGGGCCGGATTCGAACCGGCGACCTGTCGATTAACAGTCGAATGCTCTACCGCTGAGCTACCAGGGAACGTGCGCCGCTTGTCGTGGCGTGAGCGGGGTAATACAAACGCTTTGACGATTTGCCAAGCGCTTTTTTCAAAAAAAATGCATTCCTCTTGTTTTATCCACTGAAGGCCCCACTTTTCCGGGCATGACGATGTTAAAAAAAATCTCATGACACTTTTCAACCGAGGTATTCTGGCGTGAATTTCGGTCTCCATCCCAAAACCGGGCGACTCCATATGGGTAAATGGAGCGTAGCGATGCCCCGCTCGCGTGTCGGGCGCATCGTTATCGGTACATTGTTGGTCGTTGGCGGTCTGCTGGGCTTCTTGCCGATCCTCGGCTTCTGGATGGTGCCTCTAGGGCTTCTCGTTTTGTCGCAGGATTTGCGTTTCGTTCGCCGCAAGCGCAGACAGCTCGCAATCTGGTGGGAGTATCGCAAACGCGCCCGTCAGGCGCGCCGAGACCGCGCTACAGCATCGGACCGTGGATCGGAATCGATGTCAGGAAAGCACGAAGCGTAGGTTCAAGACGATAGAGCGTCCCAAAGGACGAGCCACGCTCTTAAGCGCCAGAAAGCGAGTTGCTGAGCCCCTGTCCAGCCCAGACCGCCGCGTAGGCGAGGGCGGCGAAGTAGACCACCGTTAGCGATAGAAACAGATAGCCGCCCAGAACGGTCGCGCCGTCACGCTGGATCATCCCTGCAGAGAACAGAAGAATCGCAACTCCCGGCAAGGTATTTGAGAACGGAATGAAGCCCAGTGGCATCATCAGCAAGAGACCGGCACTCATGATGGCAAGGCCATTGACCCTGTTCATCAAGAGTCCAGTCGTCAGTGAAAGCATTCGTGGGCGAATGTAGCGATCAAGCCAGGAAACGATGTTGATGCCCTTTTGCAGGGCAGGCACGAGACGCGCAGTCTCCATCTGCTTGTCCAGAATGCGCTTTGGAAGCCATGGAAGGCGGTTCAGCGTAACAGCAAGACTGATCATGATGATGGCCGCACCGAAGACGGTGCTGACGCCGGGAATGGAGACAGGAATCAAAAATGGTAACGACGCGATGGCGCACATCAAAAGAAGCCCTTGCTCGCCGATAGCCTCCATCAACTCTCTCAGAGTGATCGTCTTTCCTCGCAACTGATCGATCAGGCGTTGTAAAACTGTGCTGAGATTCTCTGACGTATCCTTGAAACCGAAGTCCTGCGTCATGCTGTCTCCCGAATTCGTTTCGATTTCGGAAGTGATATCACTCATGCCATAGAGTGACCATCCGCAAATCCGCCGGGCGGATTGCGATCAAGATCTCGGACGTTCCACGGACATCTCACTGCGTTAGTGGGAAACCCACTTATTGTAGGCGCCCAATAATAGGACCGCCATGAGAATTCCGAGAATAAACGGGTTCAGTGAAGTAAAGAAATTAACGTAGTCCATAACTGTCTCCTCCTCAGTATGTCCTCGCTCTTACCATACTACTCCGATTGAACAGGAATACCAGGACAAACAACTTTATTGCTGCGTTGCACCATGATGCCCTTTGATTTATCTTAAAACTCAATAAAAGTATTTTCCGCGTCGCAGCATTCTTATGTCCTCTTTGCCACAATGTTGCGCTGCATCATTTGCAAAGCCTCGCGGTGGAAGCTAATGCTTTGGCTACACACCCCTGCCGAAAATCCTAGCAGACCGAATGGAGAGAAAGATGCTGAAGGGCCTCTACGCCTGGGCGATGAACCTCGCAGCGAGAAAAACTGCGGTCTGGTGGCTTGCCATTATCGCGTTCGTCGAGAGTTCGATCTTTTTTCTGCCTGCTGACGTTTTGTTTTTACCGATGGTTCTGGCAAGACCGCGTCGAGCCATTTTTTATGCCACGGTAGCGACGGTCGCTTCCGTCCTTGGCGGAATTGCTGGCTGGTATCTTGGCCATTATGCTTTTGAAAGCATCGCCCGCCCGATCCTGGAATTTTACGGTAAGGCAGACACGTTTGAAAATCTCAAGGCGTCCGTCGATTATGAGACGATCGTCCTTTTGTTGATCACGTCCGGGCTGGCTCACCTTCCTCCAATCAAGGTGGTGACAATCCTGTCTGGCGCGGCCAATATCAGCCTTGCATTATTCATTATCACCGCAATTGTGACGCGCGGAGCGCGCTTTTTCATTTTGGCACTTTTGCTACAGCGATATGGCGAAGGCATTCGTCACTTCATTGAAAAGCGCCTAGGTTTGATCGCTGCCCTTGTCGCCAGCGCTCTGATTGCACTCTACACGGTCTATATCTTCGTCCGGTGACATGGCTGCTTAGCACAAGATATCCGAAAGCTTCATTCATCTTGATGTCAGGCTGAGCCAATATCCATCGTCTCAACGACAGTAGAGCGATGGGCATCATGCGAAAAAAATTCAGAGCGTTTTTCACCGTTTTCACGGTCCTTCTGCTCGCCTTTTTTGGCTATCTGGGATTTCTCCAACTGTCAGGGAATTTTCACGAGGTCTTGGCTGGAGAGCTGTATCGCTCTAACCAGCCTAGTGCCGAGCAATTGGCATCTTACGTCAAGGAGCACCATATCAAAACCGTCATCAATCTTAGGGGAAAGAATGACGGTTCGACCTGGTACAAAGACGAGATTTCCGAATCCAAGGCGCTTGGCATCAGTCACGTAGACTTTGCAATGTCCGCACGTGAGGCGCTCTCCATGGATAAGGCGGAAGCGCTTGTGGAGATCATGCGCTCTTCGCCCAAACCAATTCTTATCCATTGCAGATCTGGATCGGATCGTACGGGACTCGCTTCCGCTATCTATCTCGGCAAGATCGCCGGCATCAATCCGGAAACGGCCGAGAAGCAATTGTCGATCCGCTATGGCCACCTCGCGGTCCCGATCATCTCGCAAGCCTATCCAATGGATCAGAGTTGGGAGACGATCGAGACCCATCTGGCAACAATGTGACGCGTGGACGGGTCCCTGGCGAGCTCCATTGAGCCCGTAGGTGCAAGCTAATCAGGGGCGGACGACGCCAAGAAAGCGCTTGGACATTTTTACGGTTCACTTCGACGGGAAGGCGCGTCACGCGAGAATAAGCACAGTTCAGCCTTTTTGTCCGCAGCCGTTTATTTTTAGGGTTGCACGGAGCGCGCCTTCTATATAAACGCCTCTCTTGTGTCGGAGCGTAGCGCAGCCCGGTAGCGCACTTGACTGGGGGTCAAGGGGTCGCAGGTTCAAGTCCTGTCGCTCCGACCATTCACGAGGTTCTCCCCAAACCTCTTCTTTCGGCGAATTTCTTCAGTCCGTACCGGGCAATCGGAAGCGTATTTGGTGTGCTTCACATCTGGCGCCCACGTTGATTCGACGCACCTATCTCACTCGTGCAGTGCATGCTTCATTTTTGATTTTTCTAATGGAACGCCATGCCTTGCAGAGGGGTTAGTCCATCGTAACGAGATGACGCATCGGCTTCGATGCCTGGCAATTGCGAATGGAGAGAGAAATGAACAGTATTATTTACATCGTCGGTCTGGTCGTTGTGGTTGGGATGATTCTGTCCTTCGTAGGACTTGCGTGAAGCAGTCTATGCTACAAAGTGCAAAATGCGCAGCTCCCTAAGGGCTGCGCTTTCCACATCTGGCTTATTAGTTTTCCTGCACTGAAACGCCATTTGGACCGATATTCATTTCGATACCCTTCGGCTTGCTTTCTTCATGCCAGACATAAATGCCCAAGGCTGCTACTGCCACAACCAGTGCGCCGATGATGAGATAAAGATTGTTGGTTCGTGTCATTCGGATTTCCCCTGAAAGTTAAGATTCACAGCGCTTTAACGCCCAAAATCTCTGAGAGTTCCAAGGGGTAAGCGGTATCATAATATTGGTCGTTCAGTAGGCGTTATCAGACTTCAACAAGCGAATCGGCGTTAGAAACAGAATTTTGAGGTCGAGCAGGAGGGACCAGTTTTCGATATAGTAGAGATCGAAGGCGGTCCGCTGTTTTATCTTGTCACTATTGTCGATCTCTCCCCGCCATCCATTGATTTGAGCCCATCCGGTCACGCCCGGCTTGACTTTATGGCGAGCAAAGTAATGTTCGACGACTTCGGTATATTTCAGATCGCCCGTCTGCGCGTGAACGGCGTGCGGACGCGGGCCCACCAGAGACAAATCGCCTGCTAAAACATTGAAGAACTGTGGCAACTCGTCGAGCGATGATTTGCGAAGAAAACGACCAACTGGCGTGACACGTGGGTCGTTTCTCGTCACGGCCTTCACGGCGCTGGGGTCGCTCATTTCCGTATACATGGAACGGAATTTCCAGACATTGATCGTTTCGTTATTGAAACCATGTCGTTTCTGCTTGAACAAAATCGGACCCTTGGACGTGCTCTTGACGGCGATGGCCGCGCCGATCATCACCGGCCAGAGGAGCGAGAGCGCGATCAGGCTGAAAAAGATATCGAAGATTCGTTTCGCCACCCCATCCCAGTCCCGAAGCGGTTTATCCATCACGTCGAGCATAGGCACGCCGCCATCGCGCGAATAGGAGCGGGGGCGAAAACGGAGTTTATGGGCGTGGGCGGCGACGCGAATATCCACCGGCAAGACCCAGAGCTTGCGGATGAGGTCGAGGATACGAGCTTCCGCGCTCAGCGGCAGTGAGATGATCAGCATATCGAGCTTGGTCAACCGCGCGAACTCCACAAGTTCGGCGAAGGTTCCAAGTTTTGGATAACCTGCCACAATATCGGGCGAGCGGTCGCCCTTGCGGTCGTCGAAAATACCGCAGATCCGGATGTCGTTGTCATGCTGTTCAAGGGAGCGGATAAGGTCTTTCGCTGCCTGTCCACCTCCCACGATGACAGCACGGCGTTCCATCACGCCGTTACGACCCCAGTGGCGGATGGCAATGCCAACGATCACTCGCTCCAGCAAAAGAAAGCCTGAGCCCGCAGCAGCCCAAAGTGCTAAGTCTTGCCAAGTATATACGCCGTTAGCCAGAAGAAGGCGTATGGCAGTGCCGGTAATGGCGCAAGAAGCAAGGAACGACCCCAATATGCGTCCAATCATCGCCAGCGGGCGGCGAAGCGATGGAAGCTGATATGTGTCTGTGACCTGAAGCAAGAGGGCGCACAAGCCGGCATTGAAGAGGCAGGCAGCAGCAATGGTGAGATGAGTGAGCGCGCCGCCAGCGATATCAATGCCATTGAGAGCGAGTGAAATAACGGAGAGGCCGGCGAACTCGAAAAGGCGTAGTTGCCCAATGATCATGTTTGGAGAGTGGCTGGTGCTGCGCAGCTGATTGGCGACCTGGCGGGCGAGTGGATTAAGGCTTGGGGCCTCGTCCTGGCTCTTGGCTACTGCTGCAAGTTGCCGATGCAAGGCATCGAGCTCGGAGTTGCGACCGTCTCCTGCGGAGTTGTCCATAGACCTATCCCACTTTTCTTTGGTGGTATGAATAAGTCATCGATACTAAAAGAAGCGTTGACGATTTTCACATTAGAAATCGCTTTTTTACCCTCATTTCAGGGGCAGGTCGACAAGAATTGCCGCGCTTCGGCGCAATAGAGGGGGCGGGATACGCAATACCTGTTTACCCGCAACTTTGAACAGAGCTTGAGGTCGCCGGTTTGACGCTCATCGCTTCTGTCGCTGAACTTGAAAATCCGGTTATCTGCGATCAAGCAGGGTGTTGGTGATGGGAAGCTTCATCAAAAGAAACGTTCCCGAACATAGATCGTGTCGCCCCCGAGAACAGGCGCAGTGATAAGAACGCGGCCGGTCGTGACATCGGCATTGAGCTTACGCGTCACATCGACGTCTCGCTGATTGGCACGCGAAGTGAATCCCCCTGCGATAGCAATGGCGTTTTGGATGGTCATGCCGGGCACGTAAGAATACTGCCCCGGCCGGCCGACTTCGCCCATCACGAAGATAGGCCGGTAACGGTCGACTTCGATGCTGACATCGGGATTGCGTAGATAACCCTTGCGAAGCTGTTGGGCGAGTGCTGCTTCGACCTGTTTGGCGGTTCTGCCGCGGGCTGGAATTTGGCCCACAAGTGGGAAGGCAATGTAGCCGGCCTGATCGACAGTGTAAGTGTTGGTCAGGCCAGCCTGATCGAAAACCGTAACGCGCAGGCGGTCACCGCTATCCAGTCGGTATGGCTGCAAGGCAACTGCATTGATCGCGGCCGGTGCCGGTTGATACGCAGCACAGCCTGCCAGCGTTAACGCTGCGGTGATGGCAAAAGCCGATATCAGACGTGGGATAGCGAAACTCATTCGCAATCGGGCTCCGGAACATTTCGTGCCCTCACTTATCCGTTCGTTATGGTTAATGCCCGGTAAAGAAATATGTTCTGCGAATAATTTCACTGAATAGGGTATCATAAGCCAGAGAGGCAGGACGCTTAACCGTTGCGTTACCGCATGAGAATTAGAGTGAGGAGGCGGCGATCAATCGAGTCACGCCGCCGCAAATACGGAACGCAAGAGCCATGAACGCCAATGACAACGCCACCGAAGCTGAGGACGATCTGGATGCTATCTCGGCGCCAAGCGGTCTTCCTGTCGCCTATGTGGCCGATCTCCTCGTTATGACCGGTGCAAAGCCTGTGACGGTCGTGGCCTCTCCAAGCGGTGCGGAGGGGTCTACGGCAACTGTGATGCTGGCAAGGGCGATCGCGGAACTGGCGCGCTCTGTCGTAGTGGTGGATATGACGGCATCCGGTGCTCCATCGCGGTTGATGGCTTCGGACGAGAAACTGCCTGGCATCATGGATTTGTTAACTGGCGACGCCGCCTTCGGAGAAACGATCCATCGAGATCGACTTTCCACCGCGCATCTCGTACCAAGGGGTACTGGTTCCGGCCAGCGCGTAAGCGGAATTCTCGAACGGCTGGTAATGATCCTGGGCGCATTGTCGGGAAGCTACGACACTGTCTTGCTGGAGTTCGGCGCGGCCGATCCTGGAGAAATTTCCCGCATACTCAAATATGTCGAGGCGGATGTGGTCGTTTCCGTGCCGGATGGCGACCCTACGGTCCTTCGCGATGCCGCTTCCGCTTTTCAAAAAAGTGGTCATAGCCAGATCATTGCAATGATATCCTCATCGCGCGACAGGCAAAGTCCTAAGGCTCTGGTATAACGCCTAATTGACGTGAGGGAGAGTAGCGCTCACTTCTGCCGCTTCGGCCCCGCCATCCATTTGATGATGAGCATCGCAGGCAAGATCCACAGCAGGCCGGATAGAACGAAATAGCCGAGGTGAACCCACCAGGGATGGTTGGCAAGCATGGCGGAGGCAAAAGCCGTTGCGACGATGGCATAAGTCACCACCAGCAGAATGATAACGATTGTGCCGATGAATGATCTGAGGCGGGGATGCATGCCATATTCCGTCGCTGACTCGTACTGTCCCTCTATAGCAGCCGCGACCGGATGCCGCAAAGGCAACCCCCTTGTTTTGCCCTGCGGGTTGAGGCAAACCAAGCAGATAAGCTGCGGCCCGAGAACCGGAATCGCTTTTCGGAAAGCGCGATGCGTCGATTCGAAGAGTTAGAGTTTCCTTTCTGCGTCTTGAGAACGCACGGCGCTCTAGGCAATTGTGGAGTTCAGGAATGCGATCCGAAACGATGGCGAAGGGTCATGCCTCTGTCGAGCAACGGGTGGAAACAGCTTTGCATCGGCAGGAGAACAATCGCAGACTTCTGCGAATTTGGCTGCGCGTTGTGCTGTTCACGCTATTCTGTCTCGTGCTGGTGGGGGGCGCAACCCGCCTGACAGAGTCTGGCTTGTCGATCACGGAATGGAAGCCTATTCACGGTGCAATCCCACCCCTATCGGTCGCGGAGTGGGAAGAAGAATTTCAGCTCTACAAGCGTATTCCGCAATATCAGGAAATCAATCGTGGCATGTCACTGGATGAGTTCAAGACGATCTTCTGGTGGGAATGGGCACATCGTCTTCTTGCGCGCACCATCGGGCTGATCTTCGCCCTGCCGCTCGCCTATTTCTGGCTCACGGGCCGGATCGAGAAGCGGTTGCGCCTGCCATTGCTGGGACTTCTGGCACTTGGCGGCTTCCAGGGTTTCGTTGGCTGGTGGATGGTTTCCTCAGGCCTCGTCAACCGCACGGATGTATCGCAATACCGTCTTGCAACGCATTTGACGATTGCCTGCCTGATTTTCGCGGGCTGCATGTGGATATTGCGGGGGCTGTCGCGCCATTCAGCGGATGCATCGAATGAGCGCACGGGCAGGGGGTTTGCAGCGCTGCTTGCGGTCCTCTGTCTCTTTCAGATCTATCTCGGTGCGCTGGTGGCAGGTCTTAATGCCGGCCTTTCCTACAATACGTGGCCGCTGATGGATGGCTCCATTGTTCCAGGAGATCTTTTCATCCAGCAGCCCTGGTGGATCAATCTGTTCGAAAACCCGAAGACTGTACAGTTCATTCATCGCCTCGGCGCATACACCCTGTTCGCCGCAACGCTCTGGCACATGGTGAGGCTCTGCCGCGCTTTGCCAGGCACACCGCACGCGCGACGCTCTGTGCTGTTTTTCCTGCTCGTCTGCGTTCAGGCGGCGTTCGGAATCACCACGCTACTTACCCATGTGGATATTCATGTTGCGCTGGCGCATCAGGGCATGGCGCTTATCGTGCTCGCTTTTGCAATTGCGCATTGGCGCGGCTTTATCGGAGAATATCCTGCAGCCGTTGCTGCAGAGGTCAGGCGCTGAAGTTTGGCAAAAGGTCTCGGGCGACCGTCAGGAAGGCAAGTCGCTCGCGTGCATTAACGCTATCGTCTAAGGCGCCGCCGTCCTCAAGAGACCAGCAGACGGACAGTCCTGCATGTGCGATGGCGTAGCGAAGGATCTTCTCTCTCGTGCAGTTCAGCGTGTCCGCGAAAATGGTGCAGAGTGTCGTTATCCGGTATGGATCGATGATGTCCGGCAGAGCGTTGAGCGGGTTTCCGAAGATATTTGCCACGTCATAGGCTGGGTCGCCGAGCAAACCTTGCGGATCGATGGCCAGCCAGCCGCGAGTGCCGCCACTCACGATATTATCGTGATGCAGATCGCCATGAAGGGGCTTTATGTCTTTTTGGTTCGCCAAAAGTTGACGGGCAATCTCCGCACAGTACCTCAAGGGCTCACGGAGTCGCTCATCTGTCTCTGTTTCAGCGCGGGAGAGCAGAGAGCGGAAATGCCGCTCAAGCGGTGTCAAACCCACAACTTCTGCCCGCCCTGACCCGTGGAGCGTTTGCAGAACGCTAACGATGACGACGTTCGCGGCTTCTTCGCCATAGTGGAGGCGATGAGCGCGAAGCGTCAGATCGCCTGCGTCTTCGAGCAGGCACGCTGTTCCGCTTCGTTGCAAAAGGCGTACGGCACCTTGTCCATTGCGCCATTTCAGAAATGTCATGCCGGGGAGTTCGCCAAGCCCACGCGGCTTCAGGCGCTTCAATATGGCCGACGAGCCATCCGCCAGGGTGGCGCGGTGAACGATGCTGCTTTCGGTATCCGCAATCAAAGAAGCGGTGGAAATGCTCCACCGCCCTGCGATCTCTTCCGGGATATCTAAGGAGACGAACTCCGCACTCATGCCGAGAGCATCAGTTCCATGTTTTGCACTGCCGCGCCCGACGCACCCTTGCCGAGATTATCCAGAACCGCGACGAGATTGATGTGTTCGGACGTGCCAAAGATATAGAGCTTCATCGTATCCTGATTGACCAGTTCTTCGGCGTCGATGCGCGTCATCAACCGGCTTTCTTCAAGTGGCACGACCTCCACGATATGCTGACCGGCATAGTGCGCGGTGAGCGCGGAGTGCAGGGTTTCGACGCTCGAGCCTTCCTTCAGATCGGTCGTAAACAGCGGAACCTGAACGATCATGCCTTGTGGAAAACGACCGACGGATGGCGAGAAAAGCGGCGCGCGGTCGAGAAGACCATGGTTCTTCATTTCCGGTACGTGCTTGTGCTTCAACGTCAGCCCGTAGGCGAAATTGTTGGCGCTGATCGCGTCGTCACGGCTCTGATCTTCCATCTGTGCGATCATCTGCTTGCCGCCGCCCGTGTAACCGGAGACGGCGTTGACACTCACAGGATAGCCATCCCGCAAGATCCCCGCTGCGCGCAAGGGACGAATGAGGCCGATGGCGCCGGTGGGATAGCAGCCAGGATTGGCAACGAAGCGGGCAGACCGCACCTTCTCAGCCTGATGCTTGTCCATTTCGGCAAAGCCATACGCCCAGTCAGGATGGATACGGAAGGCCGTCGAGGTATCGATGATCCGGACCTTGTTGTTTCCGGAAACCATGGACACAGCCTCTTTGGATGCATCGTCCGGCAGGCAGAGGATCGAGATGTCGGCGCTGTTCAGCATGTCCTCGCGCATCGATGCGTTGCGGCGCTCGGCCTCGGGAATGGACAGCAGCTCGATATCGCGACGATCGGCCAGACGCGTGCGTATTTGCAAGCCGGTGGTGCCGTGTTCGCCATCGATGAAGATCTTCGCTGCCATGTCTTTAACCTTGTATTTTCAATATATTATGGGCTTTTTCAGACTCGATTTGTAAGCGAGTGAAGCGCTTTCAATCGGATTTCGCCAGTCGCTCAGCACGCAGCCCTAGCATATACATCGCAACCGTTGCCCCGGCAATGGCAGTCACATCGGCGTGGTCGTAGGCGGGCGCCACTTCGACGACATCCGACCCCCGAATGTCGAGTTGTCGAAGACCGCGCAGGATGGAGAGGATTTTTGCACTCGATGGTCCACCTGCGACCGGGGTTCCGGTGCCGGGCGCGAAGGCCGGGTCCAGGCAGTCGATATCGAATGTGAGGTAGGCCGGCAGCCCGCCCACATGCTTGACGACCAGTGAAGCAATTTCACTGGAGCGCATCTCCTCGACCTCGTAGCCGAAGAGAATTTTTATGCCGCAATCTTCAGGTGCATGGGTGCGGATGCCGATCTGGATGGAGCGATTCGGATCGATCAGTCCATCGCGAACGGCGCGTACGACGAAAGAGCCATGATCGATGCGCTTGCCATCGTCGAACCATGTGTCCTGATGCGCGTCGAACTGTACGAGCGCCAGCGGACCATGTTTTGCGACATGCGCTTTCAGGAGCGGCCATGTAATGAAATGATCGCCTCCAAGCGTCAGCAGATATTCGCTGTTGGCAAGAATCTTGCGCGCTTCGCGTTCGATCGTTTCAGGCGTCTGCCAATGATCGCCGTAGTCCAGGAGGCAATCGCCATAGTCGACCGTTGGCATGTTTTCGAAAAGATCGCGGGCAAACGGGTATTGCGGATCATTGTCGAAGATTGCCGATGCACGACGGATTGCTTGCGGCCCGAAACGTGCGCCCGGCCGGTTGGAAGTCGCAGCGTCAAAAGGAATGCCCCACACCACGGTGGAAGCGCCTTCGAGATTTTTGCTGTAGCGGCGTCGCATGAAGGACAGCGCGCCCGCATGAGTGGGATCGGTGGCTGCCGACGTCAGAGAGGACGAGGTGAAAGCGTGATCGATGCTTTTTGCGGACATTGCTCACTCCTTCAGTCGAACTTTTACGGCTTTTCAATATCGCATTAAGCTGTTCGCGATAAGATACGCTCATGGTAAACACGTCGTAAATAAAGCATGTGTATCGTGGTTAGCCTCTTCGTCATGCTCGCAACAGTCTGATCGAACGCATTTCCAGCAGAGCCACGCTTTTGGCGAAACACGGTGTGGTGCTCCAAGCTGCGTTACAGCCGCAACTGGCAGCAGCGTCGTCCATTCTCAAGGTCTCAGCTTAAGCAACGTTACATGTGGTTTTTATGACTTATCGACCCGAAATTGACGGTCTGCGTGCCTTGGGATTGCTGGCCGTCATTTTTGCCCATGCGGGGTTCGCAGTATTTGACGGCGGATATATCGGTGTCGATATCTTCCTGGTCATCAGCGGTTACTTGATCACCGGCGTCATATTGCGTGAATATGCTGAAGGGCGGTTTTCTGTAGGCCGTTTTTATGTGCGACGTGTACGCCGCATTCTTCCAGCGCTTTTTTTCGTCCTCCTATGCACGATCCCTTTTGCATGGATATGGATGCTGCCCGATGCCTATGAGCGGTTTTCCAAGAGCCTGATCGCATCGACGCTTTCTCTGTCAAATGTCTATTTCATGAAAAGTACAGGCTACTTTTCTCCTGAGACGACGGAAATACCGTTACTCCACACATGGAGCCTCGGTTTGGAAGAGCAGTTCTATTTGCTTTTCCCGCTGCTGTTTCTTTTGCGCCTCAAAATCAAAACGATCTTTTCCGTCGTGCTTGGCGTTGCTGTCGCCAGCCTGTTGCTCAGTGAAGTCGGCGCGCGATACTTCCCGCTTGCCAATTACTATCTGTTGCCGACCCGCGTTTGGGAAATTCTCCTCGGTTCGCTATGCGCGTTCTGGGTGTTCGGAAAGGAGAGGGCAGCGAACGACGTCTTCGCCGGGGCAGGACTGCTGGTCGTACTGGCGTCGATCCTATTGTTCGATTCATCGGTTGATGTTCCGTCGATCATCGCTTTGCTTCCTACAGGCGGCACTGCGCTCATCCTTATATTCTCCTCGCGGACCTGCATCGTTGGCCGTCTGCTCTCCATGTCACCACTTGTATGGCTCGGTCGGATCAGTTTCAGCGCCTACCTCTGGCATCAACCCGTCTTCGCGTTCTGGCGCATCAGGAGCCCGGGGCCGCCGTCGACAATGGTTATGTGCGCCCTGATCGCTCTGATTCTTCTGCTTTCGGCCTTGAGCTGGTATTTCGTCGAACAGCCTTTTCGTGGCCAGCGAGTCCGGTTCGCGCGGTTGGGGTGGACAGCGTCCATGCTTGCCGCAGGGCTTGTGGGTTTCGGCGCATGGGGAGATCTGAAGGAGGGACTGCCGTTCAGGCTTCCCAAAAATATCACGCAGTTCGTCGAACGCACGACTTGGAACGAGAACTGTCTTTTTCAGCGGGAAGATGGGCTTCCACCCCTGCCCAGCATGGAGTGCATGTTCAATATCGGCAGCGGCCGTACGATCGCGGTATGGGGCGATTCCATTGCTTCTTCGATTTCCCCGGCTCTGGTTGAGGAGTTCAAGCACCGGAACATCGGCATGGTGCAACTGACTCATGGGTATTGCGCTCCCATCCTCGGGGTCTGGACGGCAAGAGACAAGGGAGCTGCCAATTGCGAGGAGTTCAATCGGCGTGCCATGGATTATCTCGCAGCCAGTAACGTCGAAACGGTTATCCTAGCGGCATCCTGGGTCAGCTTTCTCAATTCACCCTACCTGCAAGTCGATAAAGAGGACTATTCCAACGCGGATGTTCCCCTCAGCGCTGTGTCGGATAATTTCCGCGAGACAGTTCAGAGGCTTGAGGCGACCGGAAAACAGGTTCTCGTGGTTTATCCGGGTCCGCGCTTCGATAAACCCTTGGCAGATGTGATGGCTTCAAGCATGCTGAGGGGAGATCCAGCCCCCAGCTTCATAATTTCGAGATCCGATTTCGAGGCAAACACTGCCCGCGCTTACGGCGTTTTGAATGCCGCCTTGCCTGCGGAGGTGACGAAGATACTGCCCGAGCAGATATTTTGCGATCCTGCATCGATCGCTGGCTGCTCCTTTGGCATGGATGGCGTCGCTTACATCGCCGACAGAGGGCACTATACAAGGGCAGGGGCGGAGCGGATTGCGGCTGCAGTCGCGGACGATCTTTTCGGCGCCGATGGAATAACCGGCTCCATACCGCTGCCGCTAAACTAAAACGCTGCAACCCCGTAGGCGCACACAGGATGGCGCCTTTTACGCTTCGAAACGTGATCTAGAAGATCGTGCCGATTGTCAGACTATGCTGTAAGAGGTCATCCAACCGCGAAATGCAGCAAGACCTGCAAAAGAAAAAGGCGGAGCCGAAGCGCCGCCTTTTCGATTTTCGTGTATTCCAGAAGCGATTAGCGCTTGGAGAACTGGAAGCTGCGGCGAGCCTTGGCCTTACCGTACTTCTTACGTTCAACAACGCGGCTGTCGCGGGTCAGGAAGCCACCCTTCTTCAGAACAGAGCGCAGGCCCGGTTCGAAGTAGGTGAGAGCCTTGGACAAGCCGTGGCGAACCGCACCGGCCTGACCGGAGAGACCACCACCTGCAACGGTCGCAACGATGTCGAACTGACCCGTGCGCGCTGCTGCAACGATCGGCTGCCGCAGGATCATCTGCAGAACCGGACGTGCGAAGTAGGCGGTGAAATCACGGCCGTTGATGATGATCTTGCCGGAACCAGCCTTGACCCATACGCGGGCAACGGCGTTCTTGCGCTTGCCGGTCGCATAGGAGCGACCGAGAGTGTCAACCTTGCGGACGTGTACGGGAGCCGAAGCTTCCGATGCCGGGGCGAGGTCTTTCAGGGAGGAAAGATCGGCCATTATCAGGCGCTCCTTACGTTCTTCTTGTTCAGCGATGCAACGTCGAGAGCGACTGGCTGCTGTGCTTCGTGCGGGTGGTTCGAACCAGCGTAAACGCGGAGGTTCTTCATCTGGCGACGACCGAGAGGACCACGCGGGATCATGCGCTCGACAGCCTTTTCAACGACGCGCTCCGGGAAGCGACCTTCGATGATCTGGCGAGCCGTACGCTCCTTGATGCCACCCGGGTAACCGGTGTGCCAGTAGTACTTCTTGTCGGAATACTTCTTGCCGGTGAAGACAACCTTTTCCGCGTTGATGATGATGACATTGTCGCCGTCATCCACGTGGGGGGTGTAGGTTGCCTTGTGCTTGCCGCGCAGGCGGGTAGCAACGAGGGTGGCGAGACGACCAACAACGAGGCCTTCGGCGTCGATGATGACCCACTTCTTCTCCACCTCAGCGGGCTTCTGAACGAAAGTAGACATTTTTTTCACTTTCTTTTGGACCCGTCATCCTGCTGTTGCCAGGCGAGATGCGGGCGTTTCTTGTTGCTTGATTTGGCCGCATTTGCGCGTGCCGGAAGACATGTATTCCATGAGAATTCAGTCTGGCGCGCTTATAGGCGGTCGGCTGATAACCGTCAACAGGTGCAAAAAAGCTGACTTCAAAAATAGTTATTAAAAATCAGTTAGTTGTATGTGTGGTTTTATGATACCACACAAAATAGTGGTAATTTCAGCTGAGCCTCATGATCAGAACACCAGATGCGATGACGCCGCCGGCGACATAGCGCCAGACGCTGGCCTTTTCTTTCAGAAGGAAAACCGAGATCACGATGGCAAAAAGGATGGATGTTTCGCGCAATGCTGCCACCACGGCCACCGGTGCCTTTGTCATAGCCCAGAGTGCAAGGCCGTAGGACAAAATAGAGCCGCCGCCTCCGGCAAGACCGCGCCACCAGTTGCGTCTCACATGCTGCATGACAGGCAGATAGCCACGTTGATAAAAGGCATATGAGAACAGGAGGAGGGGCGGCAGCAGGGACATCCACAGCGTGTAGGATATGGCGTTGCCGGATCGGCGCGCGCCCACGCCATCGACAAATGTGTAACCAGCGATCACCACTGCATTTGCCAGTGCCAGCAGGATCGCCTTTCGGCCTCCACGTCGCGCTTCGAAGGCGAGCGTCAGAATTCCCGCGGAAATGACGGCAATCCCTATAAAGGCTGGAGTACTGAGCCGCTCATCGAGAAACAGACTGCTGCTGGCGGCCACGATCAGCGGCGCGACGCCGCGCATGACCGGATAGACGAGACCAATATCGCCAACGGTGTAGGCGGCTGCCACAAGTCGAAAATAGGCGAACTGTAGAAATGCCGAGGCAACCAGAAACGGAACGGCGACAAATCCAGGCAGGGGTAGAAAAGGCAGAAAGGGAATGCAGCAGATCGCCGCGCCTGCCGCAATCAAAGATGCATCAAGCGCCTTGTCGGAACCCGATTTCACGAGAGCGTTCCATGACGCATGCAGAAGCGCGCCAAGAAGGACTAGCAGCAGGACATCAAGCGACAAGGGCGACTCACGGAGCGTCTGAATGAAAGTGGAACTTTAGAGCATGACGCACAAAAGTGTTGGACGTTTTTACGGTGACTGCCTGCCTATCTTTATGTGCATACGCTGCGAGGCCGGATGATCATGCATTGTTTTTGATCGGCTGGCTCTGCGGCCAATATTCAACCTCAAAACACAACCTATACAGGTGTAAGCGGCGTAATCGAGTGATGCCTTTGGAACTTTTTTCGCCTAATTAAGATTTTTACGTATCTCAAACGTTTCAGAATGGGATTTGTTATGGAAAAAACATAAATTACTAATGTAACTATAAGTAGCTGCTAAAATGCCTGTGAACGAAATTGGAACAAATGTGGTACGATTGGGCATTCCGATGGCTGCCGAATTAAAAGGCAACGTGTGATGCAAATTTGGGCAACGTTTTTGCTGGCAGAGAATCTGTAAAGTGAGCCAGCCTCCTGAGGGTATGGCCTCATGGTGTAAGATAGGAGACTAGCATGATGGATCACGAACACTACGCTGACGAAGACATTCGCCGGATTTTGATGGACGTCGAGACGATCGCGCTTGTCGGCGCTTCGCCCAATTCGGCGAGGCCTAGTTACGGGGTCATGTCATTCCTTCTGTCAAAAGGCTACACGGTCTTACCGGTCAACCCGGGACAGGAGGGCAAGGAAATCCTCGGGCAGAAAGTATACGCCAAGCTTGCCGACATCCCAGTGCCGGTGGATATGGTCGACGTCTTCCGTGCTTCGGAGTATCTCTCTGGCGTTGTGGAGGAGGTGATCCACATGTCGCCCCGGCCCAAGGTTCTTTGGGCGCAATTGGGCGTGAAGGACCACGACGCCGCGGCCAAGGGCGAGCATTACGGTTTGGAAGTGATTATGGATCGGTGCCCTGCCATTGAGTATCCTCGTCTCAATATTGCGCGATAGTTAGGACAAGCGGCTCTTATCATTCGTGCTTGACGCGATATGATCCCTTCGTGCTTGTTTAAAAAAGACAGCTGGAGGGACACCATGTCAGATCATACGCCAGGCTTTTCCACCCTTGCCATTCATGCCGGGGCGCAGCCGGACCCGACCACCGGCGCGCGCGCCACTCCTATCTATCAGACGACTGCCTATGCGTTTCGCGATTCCGACCACGCCGCAGCCCTTTTCGGGCTGAAGGAGTTTGGAAACATCTATACCCGCATTATGAACCCCACCCAGGCGGTGCTCGAAGAGCGTGTCGCCGCGCTCGAAGGGGGTACCGCTGCCCTTGCGGTGGCCTCCGGCCACGCGGCGCAATTGCTTGTCTTTCACACGCTTTTACAATCCGGTGACAATTTCATTGCCGCACGCCAACTCTATGGCGGCTCGATCAATCAGTTCGGGCATTCCTTCCAGAACTTCGGCTGGCAGGTGCGCTGGGCGGATGCCGCCGATCCGGTGAATTTTGAAAGTCAGATCGACGA
Organism: Rhizobium sp. 22-785-1; assembly: GCF_053521965.1. Taxonomy (NCBI): domain Bacteria; kingdom Pseudomonadati; phylum Pseudomonadota; class Alphaproteobacteria; order Hyphomicrobiales; family Rhizobiaceae; genus Rhizobium; species Rhizobium sp. 22-785-1. The sequence continues at coordinate 82,036 of NZ_JBNWDI010000007.1, forward strand.
GCGGACAAAGGCAATCTTTATCGAAAGTCTTGCCAATCCGGGCGGCACATTCGTCGATATCGCGGCTATTGCCGAGGTGGCGCACAGGCATGGCCTGCCGCTGATCGTCGACAATACCATGGCGAGCCCCTATCTCATTCGGCCGATCGAACACGGTGCCGATATCGTCGTTCATTCACTGACAAAATTCCTCGGCGGCCATGGTAACTCCATGGGCGGCATCATCGTCGATGGCGGAACGTTCGACTGGTCCGCATCCGACAAATTTCCCGCCCTATCGCAGCCGCGTCCAGAATATTCGGGAGTCGTTCTGCATCAGACCTTCGGTAACTTTGCCTTTGCCATTGCCACCCGTGTTCTTGGCCTACGCGATCTAGGCCCGTCGATTTCGCCGTTCAATGCCTTCCTAATTCTCACCGGCATCGAAACCCTGCCGCTGCGCGTGCAGCGCCATTCGGACAATGCTCTGGCCGTGGCGCAATGGCTGAAAGCACATCCAAAGATTGGCTGGGTGCATTATGCGGGATTGGGCGATAGCGACAACCATGCTCTGCAACAACGCTATTCGCCGAAGGGCGCAGGCTCCGTATTCACTTTCGGTGTAAAGGGCGGCTACCAGGCGGGTAAATCCCTGGTGGAGGGATTGCAGCTCTTTTCGCATCTTGCCAATATCGGTGACACGCGCTCTCTGGTCATCCACCCTGCATCGACCACGCATGCTCAACTGACGCCAGAGCAACAGATTGCAGCGGGCGCTGGTCCAGATGTCGTGCGCCTCTCTATCGGCATCGAGGATGTGAAGGACATCATCGCCGATCTGGAACAGTCGCTGGCCAAAATCTGACGACCATCAATCCCGATAGCAACGATCTGAAAGGACAAGATTGCTCATGGCCTTCACACTCGATTTCAAGCCGAACGGCGATCTTTCCAAGCTCCAGCCGGAGGAGGGCGCCCCAGCGCCCGACCGTCTGATTGCGGGCAACCCCAAATTCACCAGCTGGAATATGGAGGAGGCCGAAGGCGGCATTTACGCCGGCATCTGGCAATCCACTCCCGGCAAGTGGCGAGTGGAATATGACGAGTGGGAGTACTTCAATATTTTGGAGGGCCACTCCATTCTGACCGAGGATGGTGGACACGCCATCCACCTCAGAACGGGCGACCGCCAAATCATCCGCCCAGGCTTCAAGGGAACATGGGAAGTGGTGGAGACAACCCGCAAGGATTATGTAGTCCGGCTGTAAACGGCCAAGTAGTCAGAAGGCGAAGCGCGGGTGCTTTTAATCAAAGTGTATCAGAACGAAGGTTTTGGTACACTTTCTTCGTCTTTAACTGCGCATAGCCCGAAGCTGCAAGGAACAGACCTGATCACCAAACCAAATCAAGCCTTTCAAGCCCGTGGAAGTGATAGACTTCCTTCACCGTAGGCTGGCTCGCAAGCTTCAGATGCGGCAGACGTTGAAAGAGAAGTGGCAGAACGATATTCAGTTCCAGCCGCGCCAGTGGAGCGCCGATGCAGAAATGGATGCCTGCGCCGAAGGAGAGGTTTGGAGCCTCGGTTCGGTCAGGTTTGAAGGTCAGGGGATCGCTGAATTTCTGCGGATCGAGATTGGCGGCAGCGAGGATCAGGCTAACCTTGTCGCCTCGCTCGAACCGAACGCCATCGATTTCCACCGGCTCCAGAGCCCAACGCTGGAAGATATGGACCGGCGCGCCAATGCGAAGAGTTTCTTCAACGGTCCGCTCCGTCGTCTTTTCGTCGCTGAACAGCGAATGAGTGTCGAGGCCGCTTTCGAGGATAACGCGCACCGAATTACCGATCTGGTGCACTGTCGCCTCATGCCCGGCGTTCAGGAGCACGATGGTGGTGGAAACCAGCTCTTCGTCGGTCAGAAGCTGGCCCTTATGCTCCGTATGGATCATATGGCTGAGCAGATCGTCCTTCGGCTCGGCGCGGCGTTCGGCAATGACACTGCGCACGTAATCAGCGAACTCCTTGGCGGCGTGGTCGGCAGCCACTTCGTCTTCAAGGCTGCGCTTGAACATATACATCCCGACATAGGCATGCGACCATTTGAGCAACTGTGGCCCCATCTCTTCCGGAATGCCGATCATCCTGGCAATCATCGTCACGGGAATGATGTCGGCGAAGGAGGAGAGCAGTTCCGTCTGCCCGTCCTTCGCAAAGCGGTCGATCAAACCATGCGCCAGAGCCTCAATTTCCGGCTTCATCTTCTCCACATGGCGGGACACGAAGGCGCGATTGACGAGTGTACGAAGACGGGTGTGTTCTGGAGGCTCGATCTCGAGCAGCGAATGGCGCTCAGCGGCATCGAAGTGGCGGGTATGATCAAGCGGTTCAGGCAATCCCAGCTCTTCGCGTGTGGCGATGTGCAGGATCTGACGCCCGAAGCGGCGATCACGCAAAAGCGCATTGACGTGATCATAGCCGGTAAAGAACCACTGCTTCTGCTCCTCCCAGTAGAAGGTCGGACAGTGTGCGTGCAAGAGCGCGTAAGTCGCGTTCGGATTGCCATAGAACGCCGGGTTGCGGGCGTCGAGCGATACGGTGCGTTCCTGAGGATCGATGCGGAGAAAATCGGGCATGGTGTTCATGCCCGACATCTATCGGAAACCTGTCTTCGTTGAAAGGGACTTGGAAGGCCAGGAATCGGGTCAATGACTGCCGATTGCTGCAATACGATTGAGCGCAGCCACCTGCCGGTCCGCATTGTTGTCATGCGGGTTCTCGCCCCGGTCCTCGGCCGGAAGTACGACGTTGGCCAGGCCATCATAAAAGACGGTCCTGTTACGGCCCGCGGACTTTGCAGCATAAAGGGCGCGGTCGGACATCTTCAGCATCAAATCAAGATCTGCCTCAGTCACCGGCATTGAATGAACACCGATGCTGACGGTCGAGTGAAAGCTCTCGTCGCTGGCGTCGGTGGAAAGACGCGAGAAATACATGCGAACGCCATCAACGATCCGCAACGCTGCGGTGATGTCATCATGCGGCAAAAGATAAGCGAACTCTTCTCCGCCCATACGCACAAATGTCCCTTTGCCGCCAATGATACGGTTGACGAGATCGCAGAACTGCACCAGCACCTCGTCGCCGCACTGGTGGCCGTGGCGGTCGTTGATTTTCTTGAAATGATCTATATCGAATAGCGCGATCATGAGTTGCGAAGAACGATGTTCCGGTGCTTTTTTCACCGCCGGAAATGCTTCCATCAGGCCGCGCCGATTGAGGACACCTGTCAGATGGTCCGTGACGGCCAGCCGATGCAACCGTCTTTCGTTGTCTTCCATGAACATCTTCACGGCGATCATCATCAACACGACGAAGCTGAAAGCTGCGGAATAAGCGACTGGGGCCGTCAAAGGCAGCGTCTGGCCGCTGAGCGCATTGAAAGGAATGATGAGCGCGGCGGTCAGGCCGCCCGAAAGCGCATGCAATACCAGAGCGACAGCAAAGACTTTTCGCGTGATGGTTATCGGCTGCTTGGAGGTCATCACGACGCCGGCGATCGTGATGTAGCCGATCCCGGCGCAGAAGTGATAGACGAGCACGCGTGCCAGCATGTTCTCACGCACTGCCGGCAGGAACATGACGGCGAGCCAGAGCAGCGCCGGGATCGCAATCCACCCCTCAATCTTGCGTCGTTCCAGGCGTAACATGCCTGCCAGCCAAAAACCGAAAGCCGAAAGCGCAAGGAGGTTTCCGATCACGATTGTCACAAAATCCGGAAGTTGCCCCCTCTGGGCCACCAGGGCAGAGCCCAGGCCCACCGCCGCAAAGCCGAATGAGAAGAATAGATGGTGCTTCTTCGACGGCGCATGCAGCCAGAGCATGGCCAGAAGTGCGGCAAGGGTCGATGTTTGCAGCGACCAGACTAGCATGCCTGTTTGGGCTTGAAACACTGGGCAATCCTATGTGAATTTTCACGAGCATTCGGGTGAAAGACGGCTTCACCTGCGCTGCCCAACGTCTTGTTTATCCGCATTTCGATACGTGGTGTCGCCAGACACTCTTACTAGAAACGCGAGGGGCATCATCCCACCTGCTCATTGACGTTCCTAACGGACTCCGGGCAAGTGATGCGACTTCAACGTGTATTCCGAAGATATCTGAATTTCAACGCGAAATACTGTTCAGCCATTTATTCCTTACGTAACGTAAAGAATTTGTCACACTGCAGCTCCTTAACCGCTTGTTGACCAGTCTCGGACTCAAGCGTTGATGACATGATCTGACGACCGTTGGCAGGCTGGCGTCGGTGCGGTTTCATCTCTAAGTCGTTCGAAGAATTGTCCAGCCTATTAAGGATATCCGCGGCCTCAGTCTTGAAGTGCTGACCAAGGACACTCTATGTAATGAGATGAAGAAAAGTGATTCCGGGCGCGCGGAGCTTCCGGGCTAGAATTGGATAAAGGACGGACATGACAAATCCAGTTGATACCGCCATGGCTCTGGTGCCGATGGTCGTGGAGCAAACCAATCGCGGTGAGCGCTCCTATGACATCTACTCCCGTCTTCTCAAAGAGCGCATCATCTTCCTGACAGGTCCTGTCGAAGATCACATGGCGTCGCTCGTTTGCGCCCAGCTTCTGTTCCTCGAGGCCGAGAACCCGAAGAAGGAAATCGCTCTTTATATCAACTCCCCCGGCGGCGTCGTAACCGCCGGCATGGCGATCTACGATACGATGCAGTTCATTCGCCCTGCTGTCTCCACGCTCTGCGTCGGCCAAGCGGCCTCCATGGGCTCGTTGCTTTTGGCTGCTGGCGAAAAAGGCATGCGCTTCGCGACACCGAACGCCCGTATCATGGTTCACCAGCCGTCCGGCGGCTTCCAAGGTCAGGCATCCGATATCGAGCGCCACGCTCGCGATATCATCAAGATGAAGCGTCGCCTTAATGAAGTTTACGTGAAGCACACGGGCCGTACGCTGGAAGACGTTGAAAAGACGCTCGACCGTGACCACTTCATGGATGCCGAAGAAGCGAAGGATTGGGGCGTGATCGACAAAATCCTCACCTCTCGCCAGGAAATTGAAGGCATTACCGCAAATTGATGTTGGCGTGAGTGTCTGCCGGTTTATGGTGCCGGATTGAATTCTGGGCTTTAAACCGGCAAATAAAGCGCTAATAGTACATATTAAGGCTATGTTGAATTTTTATGACGTAGTCTGAACCAAGCTCTTCCGTAGGCCGTAATGCTGTGAGGGAGAGCAGCGAAGATATACCGGAGCATGGCTGTTCCGGGGTTTTAAGGGGAATTCGTTGCCGCCGTTCGTCAGTTCATGTATCTGATACGGCTAGTACCCCGGGAACGAAGCGGATGCGAAGGCCGAAGACGGCGTCGCATTTGCAGGCGGTAAGTTGACCGCGATCCGCTTTGCGGACCTGCGGCGTGCTGGAAGGAAAGAGATATGAGCAAAGTCAGCGGCAGCAACGGCGGCGACTCGAAAAATACACTCTATTGTTCATTCTGCGGCAAGAGCCAGCACGAAGTCCGGAAACTGATTGCCGGGCCGACCGTGTTCATCTGCGATGAATGCGTCGAATTGTGCATGGACATCATCCGCGAGGAGAACAAGAGCTCAATGGTGAAGTCGCGTGAGGGTGTTCCCACCCCGCAGGACATCATCAAGATCCTCGACGAATACGTCATCGGCCAGAAACAGGCGAAGAAAATCCTCTCTGTGGCCGTTCACAATCACTACAAGCGCCTCGCGCACGCCTCCAAGAACGGCGATGTCGAACTGGCGAAATCGAACATTATGCTCGTTGGCCCGACGGGTTGCGGCAAGACCTATCTTGCCCAGACGCTGGCGCGCATCATCGATGTTCCCTTCACCATGGCGGACGCGACGACGTTGACCGAAGCCGGTTATGTCGGTGAAGACGTCGAAAACATCATTCTGAAGCTGCTCCAAGCTGCCGATTACAACGTCGAGCGCGCCCAGCGCGGTATCGTCTACATCGACGAAGTGGACAAGATTTCCCGCAAGTCGGACAATCCTTCCATCACCCGCGATGTATCGGGCGAGGGCGTGCAGCAAGCGCTTCTGAAGATCATGGAAGGCACGGTCGCATCCGTTCCACCGCAGGGCGGACGCAAGCATCCGCAGCAAGAATTCCTGCAGGTGGATACGACGAACATTCTCTTCATCTGCGGCGGTGCCTTTGCCGGTCTCGACAAGATCATCTCTGCCCGTGGCGAAAAGACCTCGATCGGCTTCGGCGCAACGGTCAAAGCCGAAGACGATCGCCGCGTTGGCGAAGTGCTGCGTGAACTTGAGCCGGAAGATCTGGTGAAGTTCGGTCTCATTCCGGAATTCATCGGTCGTCTGCCGGTGCTGGCAACGCTGGAAGATCTCGACGAGGATGCGCTGATCCAGATCCTGTCCGAGCCGAAGAACGCTTTGGTCAAGCAGTATCAGCGTCTGTTCGAGATGGAAGATGTCGAGCTGACCTTCCATGAAGACGCACTGCGCGAAATCGCTCGTAAGGCGATCACTCGCAAGACTGGCGCGCGCGGACTGCGTTCCATCATGGAAAAGATCCTGCTCGATACCATGTTCGACCTTCCGACGTTGGAAGGTGTTCGAGAAGTGGTCATTTCGGATGAAGTTGTCAGCGGCCTTGCGCGCCCGCTCTACATCTATGCCGATCGTCAGGACGAAAAGGCGAATGTTTCGGCCTAATCGTCAAGCCGGACGCATCTGGAATTAAGAAGGCTCGCCATTGGCGGGCCTTTTTTCTGCGTTGAGGTCTGCCGTGAAAATATCGGCAGGTTTTCCTCAGTCTGTAAGACGCAACGCGAATTGCAGGTGGGGCAGGGATGCTGGAGGGGCTCGGCACTTTGTGCTTGATGAAGCGCAAATAACCGACCTATCTCCCGATTTTAAATTTGAAGAAAATTACGCTTTGCTGATAAGATGTTACGAGTCATTTTGTCTGATGGTGGATGTTCTCGCGAATATCGTGCATCAAACCCGCGCTCAATGGGCCAGTGAGATGCGGGCTGTGTAAGCGTTTTGGAGCCCGCGCGTTTGTTAAGCGCAACTTGTCCAAACATTGTAAGCGGGCTGTTGGTTCCCGTGACTTGAAAATGACGGTGCGAAACGCCACTTTCAGTCACGAATAAGAATATGCCGGAAACTTCCCAAGACGTCCGGCAAGCGTCCCTAACCGGGACCATGGAAAGGAAATGATATGACGAACATCACGTCTGCTGCATCTGGCGGTACCTATCCCGTACTCCCTCTGCGCGACATTGTCGTTTTCCCGCATATGATCGTTCCACTCTTCGTCGGACGCGAAAAGTCTATCCGTGCGCTCGAGGAAGTCATGGGCTCCGACAGGCAGATCATGCTTGTGACCCAGATCAACGCCAGCGACGATGATCCCGATCCATCGGCCATTCATAAGGTCGGCACAGTGGCGAACGTTCTGCAGTTGCTGAAGCTGCCCGACGGCACCGTCAAGGTTCTGGTCGAGGGCAAGGGCCGCGCCAAGATCGACGAATACACTGGCCGAGAAGACTTCTACGAAGCGACGGCATCAATCCTGAGCGAACCGGACGAAGATCCTGTCGAAATCGAAGCTCTGTCGCGCTCTGTGGTGTCCGAGTTCGAGAGCTACGTAAAGCTCAACAAGAAGATTTCCCCGGAAGTCGTTGGTGCTGCTGGACAAATTGACGATTACTCGAAACTCGCAGATACGGTCGCATCGCATCTCTCCATCAAGATTACCGAAAAGCAGGAAATGCTTGAGACGGTAAGCGTGAAGCAGCGTCTGGAAAAGGCTCTCGGCTTCATGGAAGGCGAGATTTCCGTTCTGCAGGTGGAGAAGCGTATCCGCTCGCGCGTCAAGCGCCAGATGGAAAAGACCCAGCGCGAATACTACCTCAACGAGCAGATGAAGGCGATCCAGAAGGAGCTCGGCGACGGCGAAGACGGCCGTGACGAGATGGCTGAACTGGAAGAGCGCATCGCCAAGACCAAGCTCTCCAAGGAGGCCAAGGAAAAGGCTGAGGCGGAGATGAAGAAGCTGCGCCAGATGAGCCCGATGTCGGCGGAAGCCACCGTCGTGCGCAACTATCTGGATTGGCTGCTTGGTCTGCCATGGGGTAAGAAGTCGAAGGTCAAGGTCGATTTGAACGCTGCCGAGCAGGTGCTGGATCTCGATCACTTCGGTCTCGATAAGGTTAAGGAACGCATCGTCGAATATCTGGCCGTGCAGGCCCGCGCGACGAAGATCCGCGGCCCGATCCTGTGCCTTGTTGGCCCTCCAGGCGTTGGTAAGACCTCGCTTGCAAAGTCCATCGCCAAGGCAACCGGCCGCGAATATGTTCGCATGGCGCTCGGTGGCGTTCGTGACGAAGCTGAGATCCGCGGTCACCGTAGGACCTATATCGGCTCCATGCCGGGCAAGATCGTCCAGTCGATGAAGAAGGCCAAGAAGGCAAACCCGCTCTTCCTGCTCGACGAAATCGACAAGATGGGCATGGATTTCCGTGGCGATCCGTCGTCGGCGCTGCTCGAGGTGCTGGATCCGGAACAGAACTCCACGTTCATGGACCACTACCTGGAAGTGGAATACGACCTGTCAGACGTCATGTTCGTGACGACCGCCAACACGCTCAATATTCCTGGCCCCCTGATGGACCGTATGGAAGTGATTCGTATTGCCGGCTACACGGAAGACGAAAAGCGCGAAATCGCCAAGCGGCACCTGCTGCCCAAGGCAATCAAGGAACATGCCCTGCGTCCGGAAGAATTTTCCGTGACGGATGGCGCCTTAATGGCCGTAATCCAGCAGTACACCCGCGAAGCCGGTGTTCGTAACTTCGAGCGTGAGCTGATGAAGCTTGCCCGCAAAGCCGTCACCGAAATCATCAAGGGCAAGACCAAGTCGGTCGAGGTCACGGCAGACAACATCCACGACTATCTGGGTGTGCCGCGCTTCCGCCATGGCGAGGCAGAGCGTGAGGATCAGGTTGGCGTGGTAACGGGTCTTGCCTGGACCGAGGTGGGTGGCGAGTTGCTGACCATCGAAGGCGTGATGATGCCGGGCAAGGGTCGTATGACCGTGACCGGCAATTTGAAGGAAGTGATGAAGGAATCCATCTCGGCGGCGGCATCCTATGTCCGTTCGCGTGCGGTCGATTTCGGCATCGAGCCGCCACGCTTCGACAAGAGCGACATCCACGTTCACGTGCCGGAAGGCGCAACGCCGAAGGACGGTCCGTCCGCAGGGGTCGCCATGGCAACGGCCATTGTTTCCATCATGACGGGTATTCCTGTTTCGAAGGATGTGGCGATGACCGGTGAGATCACGCTTCGCGGCCGTGTCCTGCCGATTGGTGGGTTGAAAGAAAAGCTGCTCGCAGCGCTTCGCGGCGGCATCAAGAAGGTGCTGATCCCGGAGGAGAACGCCAAGGATCTGGCGGACATTCCGGACAACGTGAAGAACGGTATGGAGATCATTCCGGTATCGCGCATGGGTGAGGTTCTGGAGCATGCTCTGACCCGCAAACCTGAGCCGATCGAGTGGGATGGAAGCATTGAGACGCCGGTCATTGCGACCGTTGAAGGTGTCGATGACGGCAGCCAGACCATCGCTCATTAAGATTTCGAGCGATCTATGGTGCTAAATTAGCACAGAACTTCTGGAAGGCCGGCAGAAATGCCGGCCTTTTTTGTGAAAAGATTACGAGACCTCTTGTTTTTCAGGCGATTCCGTCGCTTTTGGGTGGCGGTGCGCGAATAGAACTCTATTCTGCGCGGACCTGATTTTGAGTCGTTTCATACCACTGAAAGGGATGGAAACATGAACAAGAACGAGCTCGTTTCCGCAGTTGCCGAGAAGGCTGGCCTGTCCAAGGCTGACGCCGCTTCTGCCGTTGACGCCGTATTTGAAACTGTACAGAACGAACTGAAGGCTGGTGGCGACATTCGTCTTGCTGGCTTTGGTAGCTTCAGCGTCAGCCACCGCAAGGCAACCAAGGGCCGCAACCCGGCGACCCGCGAAGAGGTCGATATTCCTGCTCGCAACGTCCCCAAATTCTCCGCAGGCAAGGGCCTGAAGGACGCGGTCAATAGCTGATCCGTCCAGACTTCGTGATTCAACGAAGGCGATTTTTATTTCGATGTTTTGCAAGCCCGGCCTTAGCGCCGGGCTTTCTTTTGCGCCAGCTTGCGTTGCGTTCAGTCCTGTCATACTCCTCTTTCGCCGGTTTTTCCGGCATTCGTTCTCAGGGCGGGGTGAAATTCCCCACCGGCGGTAATGGGGAAGCCTCAAGCCCGCGAGCGCCTGTTCTCCTTGAGATGGCAGGGTCAGCAGATCCGGTGCAATTCCGGAGCCGACGGTCATAGTCCGGATGAAAGAGAATGAGGTCAGGTGACTGCCCCGGAGTGCGAAAGCACATTCGGGAGCGGTTGTGCGTTTTATCGTATCTTTCGCGATGCGGTTCTCGTCGTCCTCATCTGTCCTGATTTATGTTGGTCCTTTTTGATAAGGAAGCATGGCATGAATCAGAGTTCCGTTTCGCTCTTGCGCTCCCGGGCCGTTCTCGGCGCCGGTTTCATGGTTCTGGCGGGTATCGCCTTTGCCGCTATCAACATCATCACCCAAGAGCTTGCGATGACGCTCGGCTTCCCGCCGGCGTCGACAGCCTTTTGGCAATATGGCTTTGCTCTTGTCCTCTCACTGCCTTTACTGATCCGGTTGGGGCTGAGCGCTATGAGGACGGCTTATCCCTTTCGCCATATCGTCCGGGTCCTGCTTGCCGCCCTCGGCGTTCAGGCCTGGGTGATGGGGCTTGTTACCGTGCCAATCTGGCAAGCAATCGCGCTGGTTATGACGTCGCCTTTTTTCATCATCATCGGAGCGCGCCTCTTCCTCGGGGAAACGGTCGGCCGCGACCGATGGCTGGCGACGCTTACCGGTTTTATCGGGGCGATGATTATTCTGCAGCCTTGGTCTGACAGCTTCACCATGTCCGCGCTGCTACCGGTTCTTTCCGCACTTCTATGGGGCGGATCGTCGCTCATCATGAAGAACCTGACCCATCACGAAGCGCCAGAAACAGTGACGGTTTGGCTGCTTGTTCTGCTGACGCCGATCAATGCAGGGCTCGCCGCAGCATCCGGCTTCGCGCTTCCACAGGGGCTCAGTCTCTGGCTGCTGCTTGCCGCAGGCTTGCTGACTGCCTTGGGACAATATTTGCTCACGCTGGCTTACAACGCCGCCGATGCTGCCTACGTCCAGCCATTCGACGACCTGAAGCTGCCACTTAACGTCTTTGCGGGCTGGTTTGTCTTTGGCTACGCACCAAGCGGCTATCTCTGGCTGGGCGCTTTTCTTATTCTCTGCGCCTCGCTCTTCCTTATGTTGCGCGAGGCAAGAAAGGAAACACCGGCGGCGTCTTGATGGCAATTTAACGGAAGCCGGTCGCACCGCGTCCGGCAACCTCAGCAAACGCCCACATGTCACGGCACACAGGCGTCGAAGGCATTTTCTTGTCGCCTGTATGAGAGGCACCAGACAAGATTAAGAATCGCAGTTGATGGACTTGGATAACCCAGCGCAGCGAACGACTTCGAAAATGACAGAGACAGAATGTTCGCTATCGGACGGGTGAGCACTGTGTTCGGCAACGCGTTCTTTTCTGAATGAAAAGGAAGAGCTTAAGTCTCTAACGCTGCTTGTCCTGATTCTCCGAATCGTACTGAACCCATCGAAAAAAGAAGTAGATAGGAAGCGCAATAAGCGCCAAAGTGACGAGGGTGTGTGCTGACATGGTTCATCCCATTACTACGTGTCCTCATCATGAGGACGACGAGATACTTATGAGCTGAAACATCTTTATAATTCTTGAATCGATCTACAGGCGAAACGACCGATTCTGGGACAATTGTATAAGCCAATTGAAGTAGTTTGCATCAATACCACTTTCCATACGGCGGCTTGCCGCAATTGAGTGCATAGCGATATTCAAACTCACTAGCGGCGGTCAAAAGCTTGAAGCCGATAACAGAGCACCATGCCCAAAATGTAAATTCGAATGGAGGGATAGATGGTGGGCGATGAGAGACTCGAAATCTCCAGCGGATCCCATTACATACTGAATTCGTTTATTAATTTCGCGCCGGTTTGAAGGTCTGTGTACCAGAGCGGTGCGTTAGGTGCAACCGGTGTGGCTGCGGTTCTTCACTGCCATCGCAGCTCCAACGTGAGTTGAAGTGCAAATTGGATTGTGCCACCTCTAGTAAACCTTGGGACTGATTGTATGGAGGTGGAGTGAAAGCATTTCAACGACGCCCCGCAAGAAGTGCGCCATGTCCTTGCGGCAGTGGCAAGAAGTTTAAACACTGCCACGGAGCTGTCTCGCGCCCTGAAGGAACTACTCCAGATCCGCTTACTCAACGCCTTGTCGCGGAGCGGGCGAGAGCAGCTGAACTCGCTCGGAAACTGCAACACGGATACGGGCGTCCGCTCGTCTCGTTCGTCTTCAATGGTCAGCGGTTCGTCGCGGTTGGAACTCGCGTAATCGGCTCGCCACGTTGGCGCTTTTTCTCGGACTTCCTGTTAGCGAACCTGAGAGGCGTTTTGGGCAGCGAATGGATTTCAAGCTTGTCCGCGACTATGCCAGACCATCCGCTGCTGAGGTGGTTGGGGAAGCTGGAAGCGAAATTTGCTGAGGTTGGAGGAGGCGCGAAGATAGATGTCGTGGGGTGGGTCTCAGCGCTTAACCGGTTAAGCTACGCGGTTTACCTGATCGAGCACAACGACAAGCTTCCAAATTCCCTATTGAAACGACTACGACAGTCTGCGCAGTTCGATGCCGCATGTTATGAGGCGATCGTGGCGTCTGCGTTCGCTATCGCTGGAGCCAGTGTCGATGGTGCCGAAGACGGACGGGCTGGGAACAAGCCGACGCCAGAATTCTACGCTTCATTCAGTGGTCGTGACCGTTATTCCGTCGAAGCGAAACGGAAGAAGTCTTGGCAGAACCAGTTTGACCCCTCCAACGAAGATTTCGTTAATGAACTGCGGCGCTGGATACGTGACAAGATTTACGCAGCATCAAAGAAGCGGCTGACAAATCCAGTGTATTGGCTCGAACTTAGTTTGGGAGTGGAGCTGACGCGCGAAGATGCAGAATTACTACAGAAATTGGTTGGTTCTGCCGTTGGCGAAGCTGAAGACTTAACAGTTGGGGGGACACCTGCGGAACCTGCCTATGTCGTGGTGACTAACAATCCAGACTTTGCGAGCGACGAAATCCGCTCAATCACAAACTTTGCCCTTCTGGGCGGCTATCGGATGCCAGACTTCAGGGAAGGGGTGGTCGACATAGAAACGGCATTAGAGCGGCACGACAAGCATCGTCCGATTAGGCGTGTCCTGGAATGCATGGAGGAGGTGCAGCAGGTGCCAATCCGCTTCGACGTTGTGCCGGATGAGCTAATTGATGAGCAGGGGGTTCCGCTGCCAGTCGCCGGCATCGGGGATCGGATTGTCTACCCTTGCGCTGATGGGAGTGAAAGCACGGGACTGATCACCGAGGCGACAGTCGGAGGAGAGGATGTCTTCTACGTAGTTGCTGACGAGAAAGACGGAAAGCAGGTTATCGTCAAAAGCCCGCTGACTGAGCCCGAGAAACGGGCCGTCCAAACATACGGCAACACGATCTTCGGGAAACCGGAGCTACCGCAGACTAACACAAATGATCCCATGCGCTTTTATGACCGCATGTTGGAGATCTTCCAAGATTATCCCCGAGAAGCGCTACTGCGGCAGCTCGAGGGCCATCCACAGCGTAAGGACTTCGAGAATTTGCCCCGAACCGCGCTCGTGAGCCGTGCTGCGCGTGAACTCACGAAAGTGGTTGTTGCACGGGCTGACGCGGACAATGCATTAGGGGTTGGCCACAGTAGGAGAGCGGGGGAGAGCAATAATGAAGTGGCTTAGTTGGTTGCTGTTAAGCTGGCCGTGCGTCGCGCTTGCTGATGAAGCGGAAATGCTGAAGTACAGAGATTTTCTTCCAGCTCAGATCGCCAGCATTAGCGAAGAGGAAAGAAAGCAATCCGTCCCTATCGCTTACATCGAAGCTACGAATTTAGCCCTGTCGGACTTCGGGCCTGATGTCATCCAAGCGCAGCTCAACTCACTCTTGTACAGCGGGTTAGCGGACTACTACGGGGCAAAACGGGCATTTCAGGCTGACTTGGGACAGGCTGTCACAGGCGAACTCACGGTCGGTCAAATCCACGAGTTGGGCTATCGCTCCGAACGCATAAAATTGCAGCAGGTGAACTTCTTCTCCTACGGCTATTCTCATTCCATAAATGAGAACGCCGCGACACTGCGCGGCACTGTCCAGATCATAGACGAGAAGATCGCCTATCCTATCAACTATGTGACGGTGAAGTGTTTCAGGGCTGAAGGTTATTGCAGCTACAATCAAATAGCTCTGACGTTGCCAGATCGGAACTCTTGGGCGCAGACGTACAGTGTGATCGAGGTAGCCGATGAGTTTTACCGGATCACAAGATGGGAAGGAAAACAGATCGACGCAACTCCATTTACCGTCAACCGCTGTCGCACCAATCGGCTTACGTTTAACTTTGACAGTGAGGAATTTTTTGAGGTGGTGACCAACAATTCGGTTGGGGACTGTGAAACCGAGTTAGGGGTCACAATCCCGCGCTTACAGCAGCCCAGAGTCTCTAAGATTATCGATGGGACCAAGCTGATGAATGAGGAGTTCCAACGGATCCAAACTGAAGCAACCGGCTACTACGCCTCTGCGTTCCGGCAGAGATTGCAGGAGAAGGCAGCAAAGGGCGGCAGATTGACGAAAGCGCCAACTCCCTAAGCTGATCTAAAAAACATTATCACCCCCTCGGACTCACACGCCCCATAATGCCAGCCCCTTCTCTGCTGCTGCCGGGTCTTCTTTGATCCGGTAGACCGTCTGGCGTGACAGACCTGTGGTCTTGGCGATCTCCGACACCGAAGCCCCCTTGCCGTCCATGTCCACGACCTGAGCGAGCTGGTCGCGGGTGTAGCTCGGCTTTCGCCCTTTGTAGCTGCCGTCATCCTTGGCCTTCAGTTGGGCTATAGCGGCCCGCTGAGCTTCTTTGGTTGCCTCCGCCTGTGCCTGTGCTGTGGCAGCCATGAAGGCGATCAGCGAGTCTCTGACGGCCATCTGGACGGGGTCTGTGGTCGATCCATCGAAGGTCATGTTGTTGATGATCGTCCGAATGATCACGCCCCGGCGGATGAACTCTCGGATGGTGTCCGTCACGTCAGCGTAGTTTCTGCCCAAGCGGTCCACCCAGCGGACCACCAACACATCACCGGCCCGGAGCATATCAAAGAGCCGCTTCCCTTCCGGTCGATCCTTCATCAGGACAGAGACACCAGACACACCATGATCGGCGACGACATGGTCGAAGGTGAAGCCAGCCTTCTCAGCCTGTGCTTGCTGATGATCGAGGGACTGCTCGCTGGTCGAAACGCGGGCGTAGAGGAACGTTGCCATGTGAAACTCCATGTCCGATAGGATTATGTCCACATGAAAACATGTCCGAAATAACAATGTCAATCCTAACGGACAAAAACGAATGCGTTTTTCGGATGTCCGTTGAGGTATACCCTAGCGGACGAATTTGATGACTGAGAGAACCGCTGCTATCGATTGGATCAGCAAAACACTGGAGGGACGAATGACATTCATCGGCGGGTGGCTAAGAAGCCTCGCGGACCAATACGACCGTATTGAAAATCTGGTAATCCGCGTCCTGTTTGCGCGAGCGCTACCTGCTATCGCCGGAGACAGGCTTCAGTTGGTCGGGATGTTTCGTATAATCGTCCGTGTTTCCGCCCTCATCGCAGTACTTGTCCTCGTTGTCGCTGTCCTTACACTGAACGCAAAACTGCTCGTAGTGAGTGGGATGCTGTTCGACTTGGCCGGTATTGCTAGGATTTTCATTGACGAAGAGTGGTCAGACCTTTTGTCGGCCTACACAGACGAGAATGCCTATCCCTATGGCCCTCCATCTTATGTGACACGGGAACTCTTCAAAGATGAAGATCCAGATGCGCTCGGTGAGATACCAGAACATCATGAGCCGATGGCAAGGCATTTCTATTGGAGGCGGGGCCTTGCGATGGTGTTAGTCGGCTTCCTTCTCCAGCTCATCGGGACCGTACTTGGTTGATACCAGCCTATCACCATTCACCGCAGCCCTATCCAGTGACAAAGTACCGCAGATGATCTTGGGCGGCGTGTGCGGCATTACTGGGCAGCTGGTCGGTCGTGAGATTAGCGCCACGCTGGCGCAAAATCCGGCCCATATGATGTTTCGGCGGAAGACCAGATGCCCCAGTGTTTACAGAAGCCGGCAGGGGGATGGGGGGACTTGCCAATCCTCTTTTATGATCTTGGGGTCACAGATTTTTCCTACAAACATTCCGGGTCTGGGTATGCATTTTGCACGGTCTAAGGAATGCACCCCCCTAGGGCTCTGGTGACATTGCAGGGCGAACCTTCACACGGGCTGATGATGAAGACCATGACGACCATCATGGTCACCGTGTGGAAGACCAAGGATCGATCGATGATCTCTGGTTCATGTTCACAGCCAGCGTGAGGAAGCCTTGGCAGTCTGCGGTCAATGGAAGACCAGCTGATTGTCATCCCCATGATCGGGTTCATTGCTTGTCGTCGGGGTGATTTTGCGGGGATCTCCCGCAAATTTAGGAATGACCATGGTCTTCATCCTCGTGGTCTCCTTCGATGATGACGAAGACCAATTGGCCGACTTTTCGGCTGATTGTCACGCCTCACTCTCTGGTCGTGATGTTCGATGGTCGAAGACCTGAGAACCCAGAGGCTGTACGTGACGATGGACTGAGGAGGGAATGAACATGGATGGTCAATCCTCATGCCCTCCTCGAAGCCCACCTTCTGTCTGCCTCTAGGTCTCGTTTGCTATCTTAACTATGGGTATGGACGGGAAAATGGGACACTCATCCCGCCCTCGACTCCATCGTCTTCACCAGCCGTGAGACTGTCTGCTTCGGCCATCCCGTTTGCCTCACGACAGCCGCTTGGGAATGACCAGCAGCCAGCAATTCACGGATGACCTGTGTCTTCGTCTCCACCTTCCTGGGCTTCGGACCCTTGGTCTTCATCTGCTCCGTCAGGGCAGCGCGGACAGCAGCCTGTCCTTCCGGCGTGACGAGGACGCATTGGGTCTTCCTGCCTCCGTGGTCGAAGGTGATGGGGATGACAAGGCCATCCTCCACCCCCTCACGGGTCGCCTGAGGAACGCGCTCATACCGGGGCTTGGTCACCTCCGGTGCGCAGATCATCGGGACTTCCTTGGTCGTCAGGACACGGACCACGGCTCCGATCTTATCCAGCGCATCGGTCACCTTCTGGGACGACAAACCGAGTTGGTCGGAGAGTTTCGAGATGGTCAGGCATCCTGTCACGACCTCCCCCGTGAGGGGGTTGATAATCTCGCCACGCTTGCGTCTGGCTGCGTAGGGGAAGCCACGACCATCATCGCTGGGGACGAAGGTCAAAGGCTTCCCTCCACGGGCAATCGCGGCTTCTCTCTGGGCAGCGATCCACGCTGCGAAGTCAGCCACGGAGCGACCTCTTGGCTGGTCCCCCGCAGCGCGTCAGGTTGGACTTGCGAAGGTCGAGGCGGTCACGGCTGCGGTAGCGGATGACTTCACCCCTCCCGGCTCGCATGATCTCACGAGCGACCGGGACGATGTTCCCGAAGCGCTGATGGTAGACGCAGACGTAGTGGTTTCCCTGACCATCGCCGCTGAGGAACCAGTTCATTGACAGGCCACGGCTCACGAGGCGGTCGAAATCATCCCGGTCGATGGTGACCGAGGAACCGCAGTGAAGGGTGACGCAGACCGTCAGGCCGTCTTTGGAGAAGCTGATGGGACGTTTCGTTTCAATCGGGTTATGCATGTGAAGGTCTCATGATTGGTTGCGTTGCAGAGCGTCCTGCGCTCTCAGAACCCGCCCCTCCCGTCCGCTGCCGGGGCCTGTGAAGGGGACACACGCGCACACGCCAGCGACCACCACGGACCTTCACGAACACGGAAGGCGCGGGCGGTGCAGCGATGGACAGGGACTGGAGGGGGACGAGAAGGGCGAGTCGTGAGAGAACAGCTTAGGGGCCGCTGCCGGTTACTGACGGGCTGTCATGGTCGGGTCTCCCCAAATCTGGGGACACCTAAAAAGCTCCCCCGGCGGTCCCTATGCGCCAGCGAACTGGAGCGATGAGGACCAGCCGAGGGCAAGGCTGTCAGGAACATGGCTGAGATACCCATCTCCCAGATGTCGGGGACGGATGGTCTGTGAGCTTATCCAGATAGAAGGGGTAATTGCAGAGGATCCTCGACTTCTTCTACCCTATGTGGCGGGTAATCGACGGGCGGTCGGATCACGGGCCAGGACCGCAGGTTTTCCTTATTGCAGGGGTAAATGCCGGGGGCTCCCGAAATTCTTCTACTATAAGGGGCGGGAAATCTCTGATTGCTTCTTTGGTGGCGCTGCAACTCTCAGGGTGGATAGGCCGTGAGTGCGAGATATGAGCAGAGTTGCTCACATATTCCATTTCATGCTGCGAGCTAGACGCAAAAGTGCGTTCAGCGGTTGCTACTGCTCCGAAATCTGGGGCAGTGCTGGACGTCTTCCAGCTCCTGCCAGCGGTCCACCAGACGGGCGGTGGACTCAGGGGAAAGCTGGGCAACGATCACATAGCTGTCGCGCTTACCAATCCGGTACTCTTCGACTGTCTGGCCGAGATGGTTCTTAACTTCCTCCAATGGAGGGAGTTGGATCACTACGCGGTCTGCGAGTCTTTCGATGGTCCGCTTCACGTTGTCGCTGCTGCCCTCAGGCCAGCGCTGCGGCACTCAACAGTTTTGCAGCGCCCCTTTCCCGTGACACTTCCATGGTAAGCGCCCCGAGTGGGGGCGAGTGGCGAGACTCGACCAGCTCTGCGATCTCGCGGCTGGACATGGTGAGGACGGAGGGGGTGGAGAGTGCGGTGAGGTTGGAGGGGTCTCCCGGAAATTCGGGATACCGACGTCAATAGGCTCGAAAAGCCAGAAGCCCCGCCAGATGGACCGGCAGGGCTCCTCATCACATCTCAGACCGCTGCCGTCTCTGCGGCCCTTCTGGTCTTCCTGACGAAATCCCAGCGCCTCATCTTGCCGTCAGGATGTTCGAACCAGTGGCGACGGTCAAAGGCGAACTCGAAGCTGTTGGTCTCGAAGGCGAAGTCGAGGAAGCCGAGGATTTCGATTTTGAGTTTGAAGCGTCTGATGCTGAATGCGATTTCCATGTCAGTCCGTAGTCATGCTGTTGCGAATGATCACGTTCCGGCCAGAACGGGCATTGGATAACGCAGCCAAGAGTCAGGCGTCAAGTCAGAAAAGTGTTCTTTTTCAATTAGATATACCCACACATGGATAGATCGGATGCGATGGAATTGGTGGCGCAAGGCGGGATCGATGCCCTCACGCGATGAGGGGTTAGTGTACCGAATGCACTAAGTCCCGACCTCTTGGTGTTCCTCATGGTGGTGCGGGTCGATAGCCTCAATTCGATTTAGGGTTTCCTCGCTGAGGCTGAGGCTTTTTCTGTATCTGATAAAGAGAACGTTCGTCATCGATCAAACGAGGCTACATCTCGGTAGGTCGCTGCGAGGGAGCCCCTGACAAACCTAAGTCTGTCTTAGCTTTTTTCTCACCGGCCACGTACATGCCATCCTTGCGGATCGCGGGGAGGACTTCATGACGGACCCAGCGGTCGAAAGCCTTGGCTTCAGGTTTTAAAGAACGGCCAATGAGCTTGTAGAGGCCGGGCTCCGAGACCAGCGTTGCCTGAGCCATGCCTTTCCCCGGAATAGTATTCATGGGAACGGGGCGCTTCTCATCTGCATCGAGCTTCTTGAGATGAGCCGAAGTTCCGTAGGTGATATCCAGTTCGAGCGTCCGGCAGACATCAGAAGCAACGAACCACGGCTGGCCGTCGATCTCGACTACGCGAATGGTGTTGGAGAGGTCATCCCCCAAATAATCTTGGGGGGAACGAGGCGCTTCTCGTTGTCATCTGCTCTGGAGATAAGTGAGTTCAGCTCACTTGGAGCTCACCCCTCCAAGTCGATCCTTGGAACCTTCGCCATCTCCTTCGCCAGCCCCGGCAGCAGCGCTTGGCTGCGACCATAGCCTTCGTCTGATGCGCCTGTGGTGCGCCCTGTTATATAAAGACGAGCTTTGTCGAGAACGCCCCCGGTTACGCAGCGGTCTTCGAAGAGGTGACGCCATCCGTGGTTAGGTGCCAGCTCGGCGCGTTTGATACCGACTTCACCCCGCAGCCATTCGGAGATGTTCGGCTGGGACCGAGGCGGGAAGATGCGCTTTCCAGCTGGGCAGGATTTGACGAAGTCGATCAGTCCTTCGTCGATCAGCGCAGGGTGGACCGGCACCTTTCGAATGCTGTTCCTGTTCTTCAGGGACTTACCGCCCTTGGTCGTCAATTCGAAGAACCAATCGTCACCGACTTGGAAGAAGTCCTCACGGCGAAGCTGGGCCACTTCATTGATACGCGCACCTGAATAGGCGCACATCCACGGAAGCCACCGCAGTTCCGGCTTCTTTTCCTGCCTCGCTGCGAGAAGGGTGGCGCGGGCTTCGTCCAGGGTGAACGTCCTGTCCTCACTCGCCACCGGGGCGGCATCTGGTGTTGTGACGAGATGCAGCGGGTGAACGTCAGGAAAGACCGCACCAAGGGTTTGTTCTCGTGCCCACTGGATCACGGTCTTCAGGTTCTGGATGCGCTGCCCCACGGTGTTGTTCGACAGCTTGCCATCCGCCAGCATGGCTCGTTTCCATCGGTCAGCTTCTTGGGCCGTCACGGTGCTGATAAGGTCGCTGCCACGGAAGGCCACGAACTCCGCAGCAGCAAGCCGGAACTTCCTCACCGTTGCATCCCTCATAGGCGCGGCATCTTTCCCTGCGGCCTTGTTCGAGACCTGAGTATCGATGACGCTATCAAACGTCAGTTCGTCTGTGGTTTGGTCACCGGCTGGACTGCTGGTCTTCGGCCTCACGACCTCCAAGGGCGGGTACTTCGCCGCCCCGGTGTCTGGCGAGTAGTCCCCTTCGGCTCGCCTGAGGGTCACCATGGCCGCATCGTCGAGACTATCCACAACAAGTTCGAGGAGTCGTGCTCGCTGTTCAGGATGCAGTTGGACGCACTGATGAGCGAGGAAAGCGTCGACCATCGGGCCGAAGCGCTTGCTGAGTCCTGCGGCCTTTTGCGACTCACCACCGATGGCGAGAGAGTTCACCTTTCCGACCCTCGCTGCTGCGTTCATGTCCAGCACCTTCATCCACAGGGAAGTGCTTCCCGGCTCGTCTTCGAAGGCTGTTACGAAGGCGTTCCTGAGGGCACCTGCGAGGGCGACCAACTGCTTGTGAGTGAGTCGCTCCACGGGCTTTCGCTGCATGGCCCAATAGCGTTGGAGGAAGTCGTAGGTCTCTACGAACCGGACCTTGGCGGTCGCTGCTTTCGCGGTCTCCAGCGAGACCTTCACGAACTCGCCTATGCGGACCTCACGGGGGCGGCCATCGACAGGAACGGTCACGGTCACGCCTTTGAGGCGGTCTTTCAGATCGGAGGGGACGCGAACCCGGAGATAGTAGTTGGGGCCAATCCTGATCGGAGTGGGCATCGAAAGACCCATGTGTACCACCCTTGTGTACCAAGACAGGTGGCGCATACGTCAATAAATTCAGATTGTTCAGGCATCTCAATGGGATGAGATGGTGGGCGATGAGAGACTCGAACTCCCGACATCCTCGGTGTAAACGAGGCGCTCTACCAACTGAGCTAATCGCCCTTCGCGTTCTGCGGATCGTGTCCGCCGCGTCGGTGGCCGTGATCTATTCGGATCGAGCGGAAACCGCAAGAGCCTTTGTGAAGTTTTTTTGTTTTTTTCTGAATTTTCGTTGCACATCGTCACTCAAGGACGTCATCTGTCCGCATCACAGGCTAACCTTTCCAGAGACTTATGACCAGGTTGAGTTATTCCTCAAGCGTCACCCTCCCACAGATGGCGCAGGCAATGTCCTCCAGATCGCTCGGACGAACACGTCGGTGCCAGTGCCAAAATGTTGATGTCTCTTAATTGCAGTGATGCTGAGTCATCGATGGGAAATGGATGCCTGCGTGTTCGAGAGGGCAGGGCAGGCCATTACCCGTCTGTAGCCGGCGCCTTATGAACAAGAATCATGGCAGCCTTCAAAAGAAAATGCCGGGCTGTGGAAAAGACGTGGCTGAGGCATCCGTCCCACTTTTGGCGGATCGCCCCAAAAATCAGGCGTTTGGGAGTCCACGCCTACAGCAAAATGCATAAGCTTATTCTTTTGTCGTGAAACCTGCTTGACACCCCCACACGAACCCCTTAGTTAGCCGCTCAACGAACAGCCGAGGCGGTTCGTGCAGCGGGGTGAAAGCCCCCTGTCAGGAGATGCGGGTGTAGCTCAGTCGGTTAGAGTGCCGGCCTGTCACGCCGGAGGTCGCGGGTTCGAGCCCCGTCACTCGCGCCATCCTGTCCCTCGGAACTCTACGGACGCTAAGCGTTCGTCATGCGCGGGTGTAGCTCAGTCGGTTAGAGTGCCGGCCTGTCACGCCGGAGGTCGCGGGTTCGAGCCCCGTCACTCGCGCCATTTTTATATACCTTCAATAGCCTGAATTGTATCTTGGAGACGGCGGTTTGCGCTGCGAGATCGATCGGATCTCGCTCCCGTGGAGCCGTCGCATTGTTGCTCCGGAAAGTCCAGTTTCAGTGCCTCTTCGATGTCATAAAACGTTACCGGAGGGCGCAAAATTACGTGACTTTTTAAAAGCGTCTTTCAAACGATTTTTGTCGATGTTTCTGAAGTATTTAGCTATACTTCGGATGATCGATGCACCAGCTGTTTGACGCGACGGTGTCTAATCCGTGGCGGGATTGGCGCGAAAAGGTGCTTAAACCCTTGCAGAGATGGCGCGGCTGCGCTAACCACTGCGGCGTTGCAACACAATTCGGCCCTGCGGAACGTCGGTTCCAAATGGGTGCCCGACACTCGGTCGGGCAAGGAAGAGACAATGACTGAACTCCTCAGTTCCTATATTCCAATCGCAATCTTTATCGGTATCGCACTCGTCATCGGCCTGGCGCTGTTGATCGCGCCTTTCGCGGTTGCTTACAAGAATCCCGATCCTGAGAAGCTTTCCGCATTCGAGTGCGGTTTCAACGCGTTCGACGATGCGCGCATGAAGTTCGACATTCGATTCTATCTCGTTTCGATCCTTTTCATCATCTTCGACCTTGAAGTCGCATTCCTCTTCCCTTGGGCTGTGTCCTTCGGTGAACTCGGCTGGTTCGGCTTTTGGTCCATGATGGTGTTTCTGGCCGTTCTGACCATCGGCTTCATCTATGAATGGAAGAAGGGAGCGCTGGAATGGGCGTAGTTCAAAACGACTCGACGCTTATCGCGCAAAAGCCCAAGGGCATTATCGATCCAGCCACCGGCAAACCGGTTGGTAGCGACGACGCCTATTTCAGCGAAATCAATGACGAGCTGGCCGACAAGGGCTTTCTCGTCACCTCGACCGACGAGCTCATCACCTGGGCGCGCACCGGCTCGCTGATGTGGATGCAGTTCGGTCTTGCCTGCTGCGCCGTCGAAGGTCTCATGCAGGCGTCCGGTCCGCGTTACGACATGGAGCGCTTCGGCGTTGCCCCGCGCGCTTCACCGCGGCAGTCGGACGTGATGATCGTTGCCGGCACGCTCACCAACAAGATGGCGCCAGCACTTCGCAAGGTCTATGACCAGATGCCGGAGCCGCGTTACGTCATCTCCATGGGCTCATGTGCCAATGGCGGCGGGTATTATCACTATTCCTACGCCGTCGTTCGCGGTTGCGACCGTGTCGTGCCAGTCGACATTTATGTGCCAGGCTGTCCCCCCACGGCCGAAGCGTTGCTTTACGGCGTGCTTCTGCTGCAGAAGAAAATCCGCCGCACAGGCACGATCGAGCGTTAAGGGCAGAGGACTGAAGAATGAGCGAAGCTCTTAACGATTTCGCGGCCTATGTGCAGGAAGCGCGCGGCTCTCTTATTGAGTCGCATGCCATCGCTTACGGCGAGTTGACGCTGAACACGACACCGGAAAGCATCATCGCGCTTCTGACCTTCCTGCGCGACGACGTGCAGTGCAGTTTTGTCAACATCATCGACATTTGCGGCGTTGACTGGCCGCAGCGCGAAAAGCGCTTCGACGTCGTCTATCATCTGCTGTCGCCGCGCCAGAACCTGCGTGTTCGCATCAAGCTTCAAGCGGCGGAAGACGAGGCCGTTCCGTCTGCGACGTCCGTATTCTATGGCGCCGAGTGGTTCGAGCGCGAAGCCTGGGACATGTATGGCATTCCATTCGAAGGCCATTCCGATCTTCGTCGTATCCTCACAGATTACGGCTTCGAAGGTCATCCGCTGCGCAAGGATTTTCCGCTCACCGGTTTTGTGGAAGTGCGTTACGATGACGTCCAGAAACGCGTTCTTTACGAGCCCGTGGAGTTGAAGCAGGAATTCCGCAGCTTCGACTTCCTCTCGCCTTGGGAAGGGACGGATTACGTTCTTCCGGGCGATGAAAAGGCCAAGCAATGAGCGAAGCGATTTCCACAGAGCAGGGACAGTGTCTTTGCGGCGCCGTTCGCGTTGAAGCGACGATCGGCGCCCGGGAAATGGGGGCGTGCCATTGCTCCATGTGCCGTCGCTGGTCCGGCGGTGTTTTCCTCGCTGTTGAATGCCAGTCCGTATCGGTTGAGAACGCAGCCGCGCTCGGCGTGTATTCGTCCTCCGAATGGGGTGAGCGCTGCTTCTGCAAGGCGTGCGGCAGCACGGTGATGTGGCGCTCCAAGGATGGCGCGCATTTTGCCGTTTCTGCTCAGCTCTTCAACGACCCGTCCAGCTTCACGCTGGCATCGCAGATTTTCATTGACGAAAAGCCGACAAGCTATTCGTTCGCCGAGGCCACTAAGACCATGACCGGCCCCGAATTCATCGCCATGATCACGTCGGCGGAGCAACACTGATGACTGAACATAACGTTCGCAATTTTACGATCAACTTCGGTCCGGAACATCCATCCGCGCACGGTGTGCTGCGTCTGGTTCTGGAACTCGATGGCGAAATCGTCGAGCGCGTCGATCCGCATATTGGCTTGCTTCACCGCGGCACGGAAAAGCTGATCGAAGCCAAGACCTATCTTCAGGCTGTCCCATACTTCGACCGTCTCGACTATGTCGCGCCGATGAACCAGGAACACGCCTTTGCGCTTGCTGTCGAACGGCTGCTCGGGCTTGAAATCCCGATGCGCGGCCAGTTGATCCGCGTTCTCTACTCGGAAATCGGCCGCATCCTGTCGCACATCATGAACGTCACGACGCAGGCCATGGACGTAGGCGCCATGACGCCGCCGGTCTGGGGCTTCGAAGAGCGCGAAAAGCTGATGGTGTTTTATGAGCGCGCCTGCGGCGCACGCATGCACGCCGCCTATTTCCGTCCCGGCGGTGTCCACCAGGACATTCCACCGGAACTAGTTGATGATATCGGCAAGTGGTGCGATCCGTTCATCACCGTTCTCGACAATATCGAAGGCCTTCTGACCGACAACCGCATCTACAAACAGCGTAACGTCGATATCGGCGTCGTGTCGCTAGAAGATGCGTTTGCCTGGGGCTTTACAGGCGTGATGGTTCGCGGTTCCGGCGCTGCCTGGGATCTGCGCCGTGCGCAGCCTTACGAATGCTATTCCGATCTCGAATTTGATATTCCAGTCGGCAAGCATGGCGACTGCTACGACCGATATCTGATCCGCATGCAGGAAATGCGCGAATCGGTGAAGATCATGAAGCAGTGCGTCGAGCTTCTGTCGGGCAAGCATCGCATTGGTGCGGTCTCGGCGCTTGATGGCAAGGTTGTTCCACCGAAGCGCGGTGAGATGAAGCGCTCGATGGAAGCGCTGATCCATCACTTCAAGCTCTACACCGAGGGCTACCACGTACCGGCTGGCGAAGTGTATGCGGCCGTCGAAGCGCCCAAGGGCGAGTTCGGCGTCTATGTTGTGGCAGATGGCACCAACAAGCCCTACCGCTGCAAGATCCGCGCTCCGGGCTATGCCCACCTGCAGGCGATGGACTTCCTCTGCAAGGGTCATCAGCTCGCTGACGTGACCGCTGTGCTCGGCTCTCTCGACATCGTGTTCGGGGAGGTTGACCGCTGATGCGTCTGCCGCTGGCCATATCGGCTTTGCTTGCCGCCACGACACCGCTCTTCGCCCAGACGGCGACGAGCGACGTGTCGTCGGGTGGAAGCGGCGGCAGTTCGACGATCAAGCAGCTGCTGGATTTGGGGTACGAGATCAAGTCTTCGCTCCCAAACGGCAGCAAATTCATTGTGTTTATGCAAAAAGACAAAGCGGCTTACGCTTGCGAGTTCGTCACGGTGGCGAGATCGCGGTGTGAATCGTTAAATTGATGAGGCGTGAGGAAGTATGTCCGTTCGTCGACTAGCCGAAGATCAGTTCCAGCCCGCAAGCTTCGCATTCAATGCGGACAATACGGTGTGGGCGGAAAAGACGATCAAGAAATATCCGGAAGGACGACAGCAGTCCGCGGTCATCCCGCTGCTGATGCGCGCCCAGGAGCAAGACGGCTGGGTCACCCGCGCCGCCATCGAGAAGATCGCCGAGATGCTGGATATGGCCTATATCCGCGTTCTCGAAGTTGCGACTTTTTATACGCAGTTCCAGATCAAGCCAGTGGGTACCAAGGCTCACATCCAGGTCTGCGGCACGACGCCATGCATGCTGCGTGGCTCTGAAGCGCTGATGGACGTCTGCCGCCACAAGATCCATCACGATCCGCTGCATACCAACGAAAGCGGCACGCTCTCTTGGGAAGAAGTTGAATGTCAGGGCGCCTGTGTGAATGCGCCTATGGTCATCATTTTCAAGGATGCTTACGAGGATCTGACGCCTGAGCGCCTGGAAGAGATCATTGATGCCTTCGAAGCAGGCAAGGGTGATACGATCGCGCCTGGTCCTCAGATCGATCGTCATCTGTCTGCACCTGTCGGTCCGCTGACGACGTTGACGGAAGAAACAAAGCCGGATCGCTCCAATCTCGACAAGAAAGAAGAGCCTGCAGCAGATGCTGCGCAGACGCCGCCTTCCAACGCTGCAAAGCCGAAGACGGATACACCGGAAACCGATCCGAAGCTGAAGACGCCGGCGACGGAGCCGAAGGCTGCAGCAGAAAATGCCAAGGCTGCCGATACCAACAGCGATGCCAAGAAGTCGCAGTGAGAGGTTGAACCATGCTGAAAGATCAAGATCGTATCTTTACCAATCTCTACGGCCTCAAGGACAAGTCGCTCAAGGGCAACATGGCACGTGGCCACTGGGATGGCACCAAGCAGATCATCGAAAAGGGCCGTGACTGGATCATCAACGAGATGAAGGCGTCCGGTCTTCGTGGTCGTGGGGGTGCAGGCTTCCCAACCGGCCTGAAGTGGTCCTTCATGCCGAAGGAAAGCGATGGCCGCCCGCATTACCTCGTCGTCAATGCCGACGAGTCCGAGCCTGGTACCTGCAAGGACCGCGAAATCCTGCGCCACGATCCGCATACGCTGATCGAAGGCTGCGTGATCGCCGGTTTCGCCATGGGTGCTCATACCGCTTACATTTATGTGCGCGGCGAATATATGCGTGAACGCGAAGCGCTTCAGGCTGCAATCGATGAGTGCTACGACGCTGGTCTGCTCGGCGCTAACAACAAGAATGGCTGGGACTTCGACATCTACGTTCACCATGGCGCGGGTGCCTATATCTGCGGCGAGGAAACGGCTCTGCTCGAAAGCCTGGAAGGCAAGAAGGGCCAGCCGCGCCTGAAGCCGCCATTCCCGGCCAATATGGGTCTCTATGGCTGCCCGACCACGGTCAACAACGTGGAATCGATTGCGGTTGCACCGACGATCCTGCGTCGTGGCGCGTCCTGGTTCTCTTCGATCGGCCGCCCGAACAATGTCGGCACCAAGCTGTTCATGGTCTCTGGTCATGTTGAGCGTCCGTGCACCTTCGAAGATGCGCTGGGTCTGTCCTTCAAGGAATTGATCGAGCGTCACTGTGGTGGCATTCGCGGCGGTTGGGATAATCTTCTCGGCGTCATTCCTGGCGGCGCATCCTGCCCCATCGTTCGCGGTGAGGACATGAAGGACGCTATCATGGACTTCGACGGCATGCGCGAAGTGAAGTCGTCCTTCGGTACCGGCGGCATGATCGTCATGGACAAGTCCACCGACGTCATCAAGGCGATTGCCCGTATCGCGGCTTTCTTCAAGCATGAGAGCTGTGGCCAATGCACGCCATGCCGCGAGGGCACCGGCTGGATGTGGCGCGTTCTCGAGCGTATGGTTAAGGGCAACGCGCAGAAGCGCGAAATCGACATGCTGTTCGAAGTGACCAAGCAGATCGAAGGCCACACCATCTGTGCGCTTGGCGATGCTGCCGCGTGGCCGGTTCAGGCGCTAATCCGCAATTTCCGTCCGGAGATCGAAAAGCGCATCGACCAATACACTTACAGGGCCATGGATGACGGCGCTGTAATGGAAGCTGCCGAATAACGCTTAACGCGCGTGACAAGGCATGGGACCGGGTTTCACCGATCCCGCAAATCATTTAAGCATCCGGTCGAATCTCACCGATACGGCAGGATGCGATCGGGATTTGTCGTGGACCGCTTGTTTGGCGGGACGGACAGGCAACAGGACGTAAGTAGAACCATGACAAAGCTCAAGGTTGACGGTAAAGAGATCGAGGTTCCGGATCATTTCACGCTGCTTCAGGCGTGCGAGGAGGCTGGCGCCGAAGTTCCGCGCTTTTGTTTTCATGAGCGTTTGTCGGTAGCCGGTAACTGCCGCATGTGTCTGATCGAGGTGAAGGGCGGACCGCCCAAGCCTGCGGCTTCCTGCGCCATGGGTGTGCGCGATATTCGCGGTGGCCCGAACGGCGAGTTGCCGGAAGTGTTTACCAACACGCCGATGGTCAAGAAGGCCCGCGAAGGTGTGATGGAGTTCCTGCTCATCAACCACCCGCTGGATTGCCCGATCTGCGACCAGGGCGGCGAATGCGACCTGCAGGACCAGGCCATGGCCTTCGGCATTGCCGGTTCGCGCTATTCTGAGAACAAGCGTGCGGTTGAAGACAAATATATCGGCCCGCTCGTCAAGACGGTGATGAACCGCTGCATCCACTGCACGCGCTGCGTCCGTTTCACCACGGAAGTTGCCGGCATTTCCGAACTCGGCCTGATCGGTCGTGGCGAGGATGCCGAAATCACAACCTATCTTGAGCAGGCAATGACCTCCGAGCTGCAGGGCAACGTGGTTGATCTCTGCCCGGTTGGGGCTCTGACCTCCAAGCCTTTCGCCTTCACCGCCCGTCCGTGGGAGCTCGGCAAGACCGAAACCATCGACGTGATGGATGCTCTGGGCTCCGCAATTCGCGTTGACACGCGTGGCCGTGAAGTCATGCGCATTATGCCGCGCGTCAACGAAGCCATCAATGAAGAGTGGATTTCTGACAAGAGCCGCTTCATCTGGGACGGCCTGAAGACACAGCGTCTCGATCGTCCTTACGTCCGTAAAGATGGCCGTTTGCAGGCTGCGACCTGGGGTGAAGCCTTCGGTGCGATCAAGGCTGCCGTTTCGGCCACGACCGGTGACAAGATCGGCGCCATTGCTGGCGATCTTGCATCCGTCGAAGAAATGTTCGCGCTAAAGTCGCTTCTCGCATCGCTCGGCTCGACGAATATCGATTGCCGCCAGGATGGTACAGCGCTTCATCCGTCGCACGGACGTGCCAGCTACATCTTCAATACGACGATCCAGGGCATCGAAAAGGCAGATGCGCTGCTGATCATCGGCTCAAACCCCCGCTTCGAAGCGGCTGTTCTCAACGCTCGCATCCGCAAGCGCTGGCGCCGTGGCGGCTTCCCGATCGGCGTGATCGGTGAAGCAGGCGAGCTGCGTTACGAGTACGAGTACCTGGGTGCCGGCACCGATACGCTGACCGATCTGGTTAATGGCTCAGGAAGCTTCGTTGAGAAGTTGAAGGCTGCCAAGAACCCGATGATCATCGTTGGTCAAGGCGCTCTGACACGCGAAGACGGTGCAGCAATTCTGGCTGATGCTGCAAAGCTCGCCGGAAACATCGGTGCAGTCTCCGAAGGCTGGAATGGCTTCTCGGTTCTGCATACTGCAGCCTCGCGCGTCGGCGGTCTCGATCTCGGCTTCGTGCCTGCGGATACCTCCGCAAACGCCGCTTCCATCGTTGCGTCTTCCGACGTGCTCTTCCTGCTCGGTGCGGATGAACTCGATCTTTCGGCCAAGGCCGCAAAGCTCACCGTCTACATCGGTTCGCATGGTGACAGTGGCGCGATGAATGCCGACGTCATCCTGCCGGGTGCTGCCTATACCGAAAAATCAGGTATTTGGGTCAACACAGAAGGCCGCGTTCAACTCGGTAACCGCGCAGGCTTTGCCCCTGGCGAAGCGCGTGAAGACTGGGCGATCCTGCGTGCCCTTTCCGATGTTCTCGGCAACAAGCTGCCATTCGACAGCCTGTCCGGCCTGCGTGCGCAGCTTTACATCGCGCACCCGCACTTTGCGGATACCGATGAGATTGCTGCGGGCAATGTTCACGACCTGACGGCGTTGTCCGGTAAGACCGGCACTCTTAACAAGGCGGCCTTCGCGACGCCGGTTAAGGATTTCTATTTGACGAACCCGATTGCGAGAGCGTCCGCCGTAATGGCCGAATGTTCCGCATTGGCCCGCAACAATTTCAAGGCTGCGGCAGAGTAAGGGTAGGGGATTATGGACTCGTTTTTCTGGAGCTATGTCTGGCCAGCGCTGATTATTGTGGGCCAGTCTCTGCTGCTTCTCGTTATACTTCTGGTCGCGATCGCGTTCCTGCTTCTGGCGGACCGCAAGATCTGGGCTGCCGTGCAGCTGCGCCGCGGCCCGAACGTCGTGGGCCCTTTCGGTCTCTTCCAGTCCTTCGCCGACCTTTTGAAGTTCATCCTCAAGGAGCCGGTTATTCCATCCGGCGCCAACAAGGCCGTCTTCCTGCTGGCACCCCTTGTCGCTGTGACGCTGGCACTTGCCACCTACGCTGTCATCCCCTTCAACCAGGGCTGGGTTGTCGCCAACATCAATGTCGGCATTCTTTATATCTTCGCGATTTCGTCGCTTGAAGTGTATGGCATCATCATGGGTGGCTGGGCGTCTAACTCCAAATATCCGTTCCTCGGCGCGCTTCGTTCCGCGGCGCAGATGGTATCCTACGAAGTCTCGATTGGTCTCGTGATCGTCACTGTTCTGCTCTGCGTCGGTTCGCTGAATTTGACGGACATCGTCAATGCGCAGCATTCCGGTATCGGCACGTCGCTCGGTTTGCCGGCGTCGTTCCTGGACTGGCACTGGCTGCCGCTCTTCCCGATGTTCATCGTCTTCTTCATTTCGTCGTTGGCCGAAACCAATCGTCCACCGTTCGATCTGCCGGAAGCGGAATCGGAACTTGTAGCCGGTCACATGGTGGAGTATGGCTCCACCCCGTACATGATGTTCATGCTGGGCGAATACGCCGCCATCGTTCTGATGTGCTGCCTAACGACCATTCTCTTCCTTGGCGGCTGGCTGCCGATCGTCGATGTGTGGTTCCTGAACTGGGTGCCGGGCATTGTCTGGTTCGTCCTGAAGGGCGTCATGGTGTTCTTCATGTTCGGTCTGGTGAAGGCATTCGTCCCGCGTTACCGCTATGACCAGTTGATGCGTCTTGGCTGGAAGGTCTTCCTTCCGCTGTCGCTTGCCATGGTCGTGATTGTTGCATTCGTACTCAAGCTGACGGCAGGGGCATGATGATGTCCGAACTCCTCGCTTGCAGATTTGGAGGTTGAGATGGCCAGTTTTTCCCAAGCCGTCAATTCGCTGTTCCTAAAGGAATTCGTTGGCGCGATCTTTTTGACCATGCGCCACTTCTTCAAACAGAAGGCAACGGTGAACTATCCTTTCGAAAAGGGTCCGGTAAGCCCACGCTTCCGCGGCGAGCACGCGCTGCGTCGCTATCCGAACGGTGAAGAACGCTGCATCGCCTGCAAGCTGTGTGAAGCGATCTGTCCTGCTCAGGCAATCACCATCGAAGCCGGCCCACGCCGCAATGATGGTACGCGCCGCACGGTTCGTTACGACATCGACATGGTAAAGTGCATCTATTGCGGCTTCTGCCAGGAAGCCTGCCCGGTGGACGCGATCGTTGAAGGCCCTAATTTCGAGTTTGCGACGGAAACCCGAGAAGAACTCTATTTCGACAAGCAGAAGCTTCTCGACAATGGTGATCGCTGGGAGCGCGAAATCGCGCGCAACCTCGCTTTGGATGCGCCTTATCGCTAAGGCTTACTCCATGTCTTCGGAGTTTCACTCCGGGGATGGCAAAAGATGAAATGCCTGTCGGCGATCGCTGGCGGGAACGAAACGGGCAGGGCGGTCTGGAGGCCGCTTTTGCCCGGTGAGGACAAAAAGGCACCAACATGGGTCTGCACGCTGTATTCTTCTACATATTCGCTTTCGTCGCCGTGGCGTCTGCATTTCTGGTCATCGCTTCCAAGAACCCGGTTCACTCGGTTCTTTTCTTGATCCTGACCTTCTTCAACGCGGCCGCGCTCTTCCTGCTGACGGGTGCCGAGTTCCTTGGCATGATTCTGCTGGTCGTTTATGTCGGCGCTGTGGCGGTGCTGTTCCTCTTCGTCGTCATGATGCTGGATGTCGATTTCGCCGAGCTGCGTTCCGGCGTGCTGCAATACGCTCCGATCGGCGCTCTTATCGGTGTGATTCTTGCGGCAGAACTGATCATTGTCATCGGGGGCAGCGTGCTCAACCCGCAGGCGGCCAAGTCCATCACCATGCCGATCCCCAATCCTCTTGAGCGCGCCAATACCGCAGCCCTGGGTGACGTGCTTTATACGAACTACGTCTACTTCTTCCAGCTGGCAGGTCTCGTACTGCTGGTGGCCATGATCGGCGCCATCGTGCTGACGCTGCGTCACCGCACCGACATCAAGCGTCAGGACATTTCAACCCAGGTCGCCCGCAATCCTAAGACCGCCGTT
Source organism: Rhizobium sp. 22-785-1 (assembly GCF_053521965.1). Taxonomy (NCBI): domain Bacteria; kingdom Pseudomonadati; phylum Pseudomonadota; class Alphaproteobacteria; order Hyphomicrobiales; family Rhizobiaceae; genus Rhizobium; species Rhizobium sp. 22-785-1. The sequence goes on from NZ_JBNWDI010000007.1 coordinate 115,377, forward strand.
ACGACGGTCAAGGTCAAGCCGGGTCAGGGCCTCTGAGGCGCGAACGGATCCAAGGAATATAGAATATGGAAATCGGTCTTTCCCATTACCTGACGGTCAGCGCGATCCTCTTTACGATCGGCATCTTCGGTATCTTCCTCAACCGCAAGAACGTTATCGTCATCCTCATGTCGATCGAGCTCATCCTTCTGGCTGTCAATCTTAACATGGTGGCCTTTTCCTGGGTGCTGAACGATATCGTCGGCCAGGTCTTCGCCCTGTTCATTCTGACTGTTGCGGCTGCTGAAGCGGCCATCGGTCTTGCAATACTCGTAGTCTTCTACCGCAACCGCGGATCGATCGCCGTGGAAGACGTCAATATGATGAAGGGCTGATAAGGCTATGATCTACAAGGCTATCGTCTTTCTTCCGCTGATCGGCTTCCTGATCGCTGGTCTTTTCGGCCGGTCCATCGGCGCCAAGGCCTCGGAGTATGTCACCACCGGCCTGATGATCGTGGTCGCGGTTCTCTCCTGGATCGTCTTCTTCGACGTCGCGCTTCTGACCCATGAGGCCGGCGAGGTCATCAAGGTGCCGGTACTGCGCTGGATCCAGTCCGGCGGCATCGACGTCGAATGGGCGTTCCGCATCGACACGCTGACCGCGGTTATGTTCGTCGTGGTCAACACGGTGTCCTGTCTCGTGCATCTGTACTCCATCGGGTACATGCATCATGATCCGCATCGTCCGCGTTTCTTCGCCTATCTGTCGCTCTTTACCTTCGCCATGCTGATGCTGGTGACCTCCGACAACCTGCTGCAGATGTTCTTCGGCTGGGAAGGAGTTGGTCTGGCGTCCTATCTGCTGATCGGTTTCTGGTTCAAGAAGCCGTCTGCATCGGCTGCTGCCATGAAGGCTTTCATCGTCAACCGCGTCGGTGACTTTGGCTTCATCCTTGGCATCTCCGGTCTCTTCGTTCTGTTCGGTTCGATCAATTTCGAAACGATCTTCGCAACGGCCGGTTCTTATCTGCCTGCCGATGGCGCGGCCGCCACGGAAACGGTGATCAACCTCTTCGGCATGCAGCTGGACAAGGCCCACGCAGTTACCGCCGTCTGCCTTCTGCTGTTCATGGGCTCTATGGGTAAGTCTGCGCAGTTCCTGCTGCACACCTGGCTCCCTGACGCCATGGAAGGCCCGACCCCCGTTTCGGCTCTTATCCATGCTGCAACCATGGTGACCGCGGGCGTCTTTTTGGTGGCGCGCATGTCGCCGATCTTCGAACTGTCTCCGACCGCGCTCACCTTCGTCACGCTGATTGGCGCAATTACCGCCTTCTTTGCCGCGACCGTCGGTCTGGTGCAGAATGATATCAAGCGCGTTATTGCCTACTCGACCTGCTCGCAGCTCGGCTACATGTTCGTGGCGCTTGGCGTTGGCGCATATGGCGCCGCCGTCTTCCACCTCTTCACCCACGCCTTCTTCAAGGCGCTGCTGTTCCTTTGCGCCGGTTCGGTCATCCACGCTGTGGATGGAGAGCAGGACATGCGTTACATGGGTGGTCTTCGTAAGCACATCCCAATCACCTTCTGGACGATGACCGTTGGCACGCTTGCTCTGACGGGCGTTGGTATTCCTGGAACGATGATCGGCTTTGCCGGCTTCTTCTCCAAGGACGTGATTATCGAATCCTCCTTTGCGTCGCATAGCCCGCTTGCTGGTTTCGCCTTCACGCTTCTGGTCGTCGCAGCGCTCTTCACCAGCTTCTACTCCTGGCGTCTGGCCTTCATGACATTCTTCGGCAAGCCGCGCGCTTCTGCGGATGTCATGCATCACGTCCATGAATCGCCGATGGTAATGCTGATCCCGCTCTTCGTCCTGACGGTGGGTGCGATCTTTGCCGGTGTCGTGTTTGAAGGCTACTTCTTCGGCCCTGAATATTCGGAATTCTGGAAGGGCGCGCTCTTTACGCTTCCGTCCAACGAAATACTCGAAGAGTTCCACCATGTGCCACTTTGGGTTAAGTGGAGCCCCTTCATTGCCATGCTTCTCGGCTTCGTCACCGCCTGGTACTTCTACATCAAGTCGCCACAGACGCCGAAGCGTCTGGCAGAGACCCATCGCGGCCTCTACCAGTTCCTTCTGAACAAGTGGTACTTCGACGAACTCTACGACTTCCTCTTTGTTCGCTCCGCGAAGGCGCTTGGCCGCTTCCTGTGGAAGAAGGGCGATGTGGCTGTCATTGATGCCTATGGCCCCAACGGTATTGCAGCGCGCGTGGTTGATGTGACCAACCGTGTCGTCCGTCTGCAGTCCGGTTACCTTTATCACTATGCTTTCGCGATGCTGATCGGCATCGCAGCACTAGTCACCTGGATGATGCTCGGGAGTGCCCTCTGATGACCGATTGGCCCATTCTTTCAACGGTCACCTTCCTGCCGCTCGTCGGCGTGGTGCTCCTGCTTCTGACGAATGAAAACGGCCCGTTCGGGCGCCGCAACATTCTCAACGTCTCGCTTCTGACGACGGTGTTCACCTTCATCGTCTCGCTCTTGATCTGGGTCGGCTTCGACAATTCGAACCCCGGCTTCCAGATGGTCGAGAAGCACAACTGGTTCGGCAGCATCGCTGCCTACCATCTGGGCGTTGACGGCATCTCCATGCTCTTCGTCATCCTGACGACGTTCCTCATGCCCTTCTGCGTTCTTGCAAGCTGGGATTCGATCGAGAAGCGCCTTAAGGAATACATGATCGCCTTCCTTCTTTTGGAAGTCGTCATGATCGGCGTGTTCGTGGCGCTTGATACCGTTCTCTTCTACGTGTTCTTCGAAGCAACGCTGATCCCGATGTTCATCATCATCGGCGTATGGGGCGGCAAGGATCGCGTCTATGCTTCCTACAAGTTCTTCCTCTACACGCTTTTGGGTTCCGTTCTGACCATGCTCGCCATCATGGCGATGTACTGGCAGGCTGGCACGACAGATATGACCGAGCTTCTGAAGCACGGCTTCCCGGCTGGCATGCAGACCTGGCTCTGGCTGGCCTGCTTCGCAGCCTTCGCGGTGAAGATGCCGATGTGGCCTGTTCACACCTGGCTTCCCGATGCGCACGTTCAGGCGCCGACCGCAGGCTCTGTCATCCTGGCTGGCGTCATGCTGAAGCTCGGTGGCTACGGTTTCATCCGCTTCTCGCTGTCGATGTTCCCGCTGGCATCCGAACACTTCGCACCCTTCGTCTTCACGCTGTCGGTCCTTGCCATCATCTACACCTCTCTGGTGGCAATGATGCAGGAAGACATCAAGAAGCTGATCGCCTACTCCTCGGTCGCCCATATGGGTTACGTGACGATGGGTATCTTCGCCGCCAATGTGCAGGGTCTGCAGGGTGCGATCTTCCAGATGTTGTCGCACGGTATCGTATCGGGTGCGCTCTTCCTCTGCGTCGGCGTCGTCTATGACCGTCTCCACACCCGCGAGATCGCGGCTTATGGCGGCCTCGTCAACAACATGCCTAAATATGCTGTGGCCTTCATGGTCTTTACGATGGCCAATGTCGGTCTGCCTGGCACCTCTGGCTTCGTCGGCGAATTCCTGACGATCGTCGGTGTCTTCCGCGCCAACACCTGGGTGGCACTCTTTGCCGCAACCGGCGTCATTCTCTCTGCATCCTATGCTCTGTGGCTTTACCGCCGCGTCATCTTCGGTGCGCTTGAGAAGGAAAGCCTGAAGGCGATGCTCGATCTCAACACCCGTGAGAAGGTAATCCTTTATCCGCTCGTGGTGCTGACGATCTTCTTCGGCGTCTACCCGGCACCGGTCTTCGATGCGACGGCGGCATCGGTAGATCTCGTGATCAATAATTATACAGCCGCATTGCAGGCAGCGCAGAATGTTGCGCTTTCTCTGAACTGACGACAGGACCCGTGGGATATGACCGCTGAACTTCTTTTTGCCAGTCTGCGCATCGCGACGCCCGAACTGATCCTTGCGATCGGTGCGCTGGCGCTGCTCATGATCGGCGTCTTCTCCGGCGACAAGTCGACCAACACTGTGACGGGTCTTGCCGTCGCGCTTTTGGTTGTCGTTGGCCTGTGGATCATCTTCGCCCCTGCAAGCGGCCTGGCCTTCGGCGGCGTTTACGTCGCCGATGCCTTCGGCAACTTCATGAAGATCCTGGCGCTGATCGGCTCGATCGTCGCCATGATCCTTTCGGTCGGCCACAGCCGCGTTGAGCCGATCGGACGCTTCGAATATCCGGTGCTTCTGGTTCTGGCGACGCTCGGCATCCTGCTGATGATTTCCGCCAACAACCTGATTTCGCTTTATATGGCACTCGAGCTTCAGTCGCTGGCGCTCTACGTCATCTGCGCGATCAACCGCGAAAGCCTGCGCTCGACAGAGGCCGGTCTGAAGTACTTCGTTCTCGGCGCACTGTCTTCCGGCATGCTGCTTTACGGCATGTCGCTGGTTTATGGCTTTACCGGCAACACCGGCTTCCAGGAAATCGCAACCGTTCTTTCCTCCGAAACCCGTTCGCTCGGCCTCGTCTTCGGTCTGGTCTTCGTGCTGGCCGGTCTGGCGTTCAAGATTTCCGCCGTGCCGTTCCACATGTGGACGCCGGACGTATATGAAGGCGCGCCGACCCCTGTGACTGCGTTCCTTGCCGCAGCTCCAAAAATCGGCGCCATGGCGATCTTCGTTCGCATCGTCGTTGACGCGTTCCAGCCTGTCTTCACCGACTGGCAGCAGATCGTCGTCTTCGTGTCGATCGCCTCGATGCTGCTTGGCTCGTTCGCTGCCATTGGTCAGAAGAACATCAAGCGCCTGATGGCCTACTCGTCGATCGGTCACATGGGCTATGCTCTTGTCGGTCTTGCCGCAGGTACGCAGGATGGTGTTGCAGGCGTGTTGATCTACATGGCTGTCTACATGGGCATGACGCTCGGTACCTTCGCCTGCATTCTGGCCATGCGTCGCAAGGAAGTCGGCAATGTCGAGAATGTCGATGATCTGGCTGGTCTGTCATCGACAAACCCGTTCATGGCTCTGGTGCTGACGGCTCTGATGTTCTCACTGGCAGGTATCCCACCGCTCGCAGGCTTCTTCGGCAAATACTACGTCTTCCTGGCTGCCATCGAAGCGAAGCTCTATGCCCTGGCCGTGATCGGCGTGATCGCATCCGTCGTCGGTGCCTATTACTATCTGCGCATCGTCAAGGTCATGTGGTTCGACGAGGCCAAGGGTGGGTTTGAAAAGGCTGCGGGCGAGCTACGGATCGTTTACGCACTATCGGGTCTCTTCGTCGTTGCCTTCATCTTCTTCGGTGGCATGCTCGGTAACGCCGTGACAGCTGCGGCGAAGACGTTCTTTTGAGCGAAAACCTTATGAAACAGCGCCGGTTGTCGCTCGATGACTTCCGGCACGAGGCATTGGTGGAAACATCTTCCACCAATGTCGAATGCCTCGCCCGGGCGCGCTCGGGCGACAGCGGCAATCTCTGGATAACCGCTATTCGCCAGACTGGCGGCAAGGGCCGCCGCGGTAGGCCATGGGTCTCTGAAGCTGGCAATCTCTACGCGTCTCTTCTTTTGATCGATCCCGCACCGATGGAACAGCTCGGTTCATTGCCGCTTGCCTTTGCGCTCGCCGTCCATCGTGCGATCCGCGTCGTTTTGCCGTTTGGTGGCGCTTCACTGGAAATCAAATGGCCGAATGATATTCTCATTGGCAGAATGAAGACCTGCGGAATTCTCATGGAGGCCGAGCAGTTGTCAGATGGTCGCCGCGCGATCGTCATCGGCATCGGCATCAACATTGCCCATAAACCGGATAACCCTCTTTATCCCGTCACCATGCTTTCCGAGCATGGCGCGTCCTGCGGACCGGACGAACTGTTTGCCCACCTCTATCGTGAGACGGCTGAGGTTCTCGCCCTCTGGAACGAAGGCCGTGGCGTGACCGAGGTCATGCGGGATTGGCGTGCAGCCGCTTGCGGAATTGGCGAACACATCACCGTCAACTTTCCCGACCGCTCCATCGGCGGGCGCTTTGCAGGAATAGATGATCAAGGTTTTCTGTTGCTGGATGAGGATGATGGCCCCAGACGGGCGATCGCCGCTGGCGATGTATTTTTCGGCTGAAGTAGCGCGCGCTCGATGCGTGCCACTTTGGTCTTCGAGTTTGGAGCATCCCTGTTGCTCGTGAAATCAGGGCGTTCATCCGGTCCGCGTCGGCCCGGTATTTCGACGTTTCGATAAGTCCGGCGCGGTCAGTGCAATCGGGAGCGCGGTCTTGAACCCGCGCCCGTTGCACATTGCAGATTGGATAAAGACATGTCTCAACAAGACGAACTGGTTTTCCTGCCGCTTGGCGGCGTGGGCGAAATCGGCATGAACCTCGCCCTTTATGGTTATGGTCCTGCTGCCAAACGGCAATGGATCATGGTCGACTGCGGCGTGACCTTTGCAGGCCTCGATCTGCCTGGCGTCGATCTCGTGCTGCCCGATATCCGCTTCATCGAAGCGCAACGGGAAAACCTCAAAGGTATCATAATCACCCACGCCCATGAGGACCATTACGGCGCGCTGAACGATCTGCGGCCGGGTCTCAATGTGCCTGTTTACGCCTCCGGCTTCACCGCGGGTATGCTGGAAGCCAAGCGCAACTATGAGGGCACGCGCGCGGAAATCCCGATTTCGCCATTCAAAGCGGGCGATCGCATCAATCTCGGTCCGTTCGAGATCGAGGCCATCGGCGTCAACCACTCGATCCCTGAGCCCATGTCACTCGTCATCCGCACTCCGCTTGGCAATGTCGTCCATACCGGTGACTGGAAGATCGATCATGCGCCGTCGTTGGGGCCGCTGACAGATGAAGCTCGTTTCCGCGCCATCGGGGAGGAGGGCGTGCTGGCGCTGCTCTGCGACAGCACCAATGCTGTTCGTGACGGTGTTTCTCCCTCGGAAGAGCAAGTTTCAGAAGGGCTTCGTCAAATCATCGAGAATGCCGAGGGCCGCGTCGCAATCACGACGTTCTCCTCCAATGTCGGCCGTATTCGATCTATTGCGCAGGCGGCGGAGCGCGCTGGTCGGGAAGTACTGCTCCTCGGCTCGTCACTCAAGCGGGTCGTCAACGTTTCGCAGGATCTGGGCATTATGGAAGGCATCAAGCCGTTCCTGGCTGAGGATGAATACGGCTATATTCCTCGGGACAAGGTTGTGGTCATCCTCACCGGCTCGCAAGGTGAGCCGCGTGCAGCGCTTGCCAAGTTGTCCCGCGATGAAATGCGCAATGTAGCGCTCGCCAAGGGCGACACGGTCGTCTTTTCCTCGCGTGCTATACCTGGCAACGAAAAGGCCATTCTCGATATCAAGAACGGTCTGATAGAGCAGGGCATCCACATCATCACCGATAACGAGGCTCTGGTTCACGTCTCTGGCCACCCGCGCCGCAACGAGCTTTTGCGCATGTATGAGTGGACCAAGCCGAAGATCCTCGTGCCTGTGCATGGCGAAGCAGCACATCTCGTGGCCCAGAAGGAACTGGCAGAGCAGGCCGGTATCAAGCAGGTTCCGAAGGTGCGCAATGGCAATATTCTTCGCTTGGCACCTGGACCGGCGGAGGTGATCGACGATGCGCCGCACGGACGCATTTTCAAGGATGGTCGTCTTGTCGGCGACTTCGAGGAAATGGGTATCGGTGATCGCCGCAAGCTTTCCTTCGCAGGTCACGTCTCGGTCAATGTCGTTCTGGACAGCCGCTACGATTTCCACGGCGATCCGGACGTGGTTCCTTTCGGTCTTCCTGAATTTGACGACGAAGGCGAGGCAATGGAAGACACGCTCTACGATGCCGTCCTCGGTGCCATTGAAAGCATCCCGCGCGCTCGCCGCAAGGATCTGGACCTGCTGCGCGAAGCGGTCCGTCGCGCCGTGCGCGCCGCCGCCAATCAGACATGGGGCAAAAAGCCGATCGTCACGGTATTCGTGACGAAGATTTGACGATAAGTTCGGTGATGCGCGCTGGGATAGACGCGCATCACCGACGATGTCAGCGTCTTAGATGATGTTCGGCCAGGAAATTGGGAGGATGACCATGCTCGGACGGATCAATCACATTGCGATCGCTGTCCCCGACCTTGCGGCGGCAACCACCACCTATCGCGATGTCCTGGGCGCTGCTGTCTCGCAGGTGCAGACTTTGCCCGAACATGGGGTGCGCGTCGTGTTCGTCAACCTGCCCAACAGCAAGGTCGAACTGCTTGAGCCATTGGACGGCAACTCGCCCATCGCAGCATTTCTGGAAAAGAACCCGTCCGGCGGCATGCACCACATCTGTTACGAAGTGGAAGATATCATCGCTGCCCGCGACAGTTTGAAGTCCGCCGGCGCACGCGTTCTAGGCGATGGAGAACCGAAGATAGGCGCCCATGGAAGGCCTGTGCTCTTCCTTCACCCGAAGGATTTCTGCGGTACGCTGGTGGAGTTGGAAGAGAGTTGAACTAGGGTTTGTTTCGAAAACTAACGTCTGCGCCGGGAGTACCAAGCGCATGATGAGATCCACAGAGGACGCTCTATCCTCTTCAAGCTGACGATGCCCCCGAAAATCGATTCCGATTCTGGGGCTTGTGTTGTAGGAATCGTTTACCAGCTCCTCCGTCTGCTTCCAGCGTGTTTCCAGCACCGTGAGGAGACAAGGAACGCCGGTTCTTCAAGGGGAGGTTCCACATGCCGTGGTTGTCGGTCGTTGCTGTTTTTTTCATCGTCTGGTGGACGGTTCTGTTTGTCGTGCTGCCGATTGGCCTTAGAACCCAGATGGATGACGGCGACGTGACGCTGGGCACGGTGGCGAGCGCGCCTACTCGTTTCCAAGGCGCCAAAATCCTGATCCTCACGACCCTGATCTCGTTATTGCTCTGCGCACTCTGGTACGGCGTCACCTTGTACTTTGGTGTCAGTCTTGACGATTTGCCACGTATCATTCCCGTTTATGATTGATCTTATCAGATCGAGCGGGGGGCTGGTGTCCCTATAGGCGTTAGTGTCCGTCATACGAATGTTACATTTCTGTGGGCGAGATTCGCACATCCGCCAAAAGCAAAAGCTGTGTGATCAGGTCTCGGCAACCAACTCGCTGAAATAACACGGATTTTAGGGCAAAAAAAAACAAGGCGGTTAGGCCTTGTTTTTCAGTTTCGCGTGATCTGTTTCCGTTTCCGGGGCAGCGAACAAGCGCGCCTAAGATCTAATCCTCCCAAGACTGACCGCGAAGACGGCAGAAATTTAAACTTCCTGCCTCTTTTGTGAGCTGAAACTAGCCCAAAGATTCCACTTTGTCACCACGTTTTTTGCAATTTTGTTACAGTCGGCAAAAAATTTCCCCACGAACATTATGTCGCAGGTCACCCGCAAAATTATTTCGCCTGAAACCGTGCAGTGACGAAAGACCTATTCTCACGTTCATGTGAATGCTGTGTAGAGCGCCCCGATCGAGCGGGTTTCCTTCTGATGGAGAAACGGTTATGTACGGCGGAAATATCCTTTAATTCTGGCGATTCCCAGTAGATGGCGGGTCGCCGCACCCAGGAAATAGTCATGCGTCTCAGCCGTTATTTTTTGCCCATCCTGAAGGAAAATCCCAAGGAAGCTGAAATTGTTTCTCACCGCCTCATGTTGCGTGCAGGGATGATCCGTCAGCAGAGCCAGGGCATCTATTCCTGGCTGCCGCTGGGCAAGCGGGTGATGGACAAGGTGAACCGCATCATTCGCGAGGAGCAGGACCGGTCCGGCGCAGTAGAGCTGTTGATGCCCACGCTGCAATCGGCTGAGCTCTGGCAGGAGAGCGGTCGATATGACGATTACGGCAAGGAAATGCTGCGCATCAAGGACCGCCAGGACCGTCAGATGTTGTATGGCCCCACGAACGAGGAGATGATCACGGACATCTTCCGCTCCTATGTGAAGTCCTACAAGAACCTGCCGCTGAACCTCTACCATATCCAGCTGAAATTCCGCGACGAAGTGCGTCCTCGTTTCGGCACGATGCGTTCGCGCGAGTTCTTGATGAAGGATGCCTATTCCTTCGATTTGACGAAGGAAGCCGCGATCCACTCCTATAACAAGATGTTTGCAGCCTATCTGCGCACCTTCTCGCGCCTTGGCCTGCGCGCAATTCCGATGCGCGCCGATACTGGACCGATCGGCGGCAATCACAGCCACGAATTCATCATTCTGGCAGACACCGGTGAATCGGAAGTCTTCTGCCACAAGAGCTTCCTGGAGCAGTGCATTCCCGGAGATGATACCAATTTCGATGACGTTGCCGGTCTGCAGAGCATTTTCGATACATGGACGGCAGACTATGCCGCAACGTCCGAAATGCACGACGAAGCTGCCTTCAACGCAATTCCCGAGAGCGACCGTCTTTCTGCTCGCGGCATCGAAGTTGGCCACATCTTCTACTTCGGGACCAAATATTCCGAGCCGATGGGTGCCAAGGTTCAGGGGCCTGACGGCAAGGAACATCCCGTCCACATGGGATCCTATGGCATCGGACCGACACGCCTTGTTCCCGCCATCATTGAAGCATCGCATGACGAGAACGGAATCATCTGGCCGGCGTCGGTTGCGCCTTTCGATGTCGTCATCATCAATATGAAGGCGGGTGATGCGGCCTGCGACGCGGCTTGCGAAAAGCTTTATTACGCGCTGTCCAATGCCGGTAAGGATGTTCTTTACGACGATACGGATGACCGCGCGGGCCAGAAGTTCGCAACGGCCGATCTCATCGGCGTGCCTATGCAGATCATCGTCGGCCCACGCAGCATTGCTGCCGGCGAGGTCGAGGTGAAGGACCGCAAAACCGGCGCACGTGAGAACGTGACGGTGGAAGCCGCAATGAACAGAGTTCTCGGCTGAAAGGCCGACAAGGAGTAGACATGGCAAAAGCCGAGGCTGACAACGGTGCTGTGGCATCCGTGAAGGATGGAGCGGCACGGCCGTTTTCGGCTTTCGAGCGCATGGTGGCCTGGCGCTACCTGCGTTCGCGCCGTAAGGAAGCATTCATATCTGTCATTGCAGGCTTCTCTTTCGTCGGCATTATGCTCGGCGTTGCGACGCTGATCATCGTCATGGCCGTCATGAATGGTTTCCGCACCGAGCTGATTTCCCGTATTTTGGGAATCAACGGTCACATGATCGTTCAGCCGATCGACCAGCCCTTCAACAATTATGATGAACTGGCGAAGAAGTTTGCCGGAGTGCCGGGCGTGACGATGGCCTTGCCGCTCGTGGAAGGCCAGACGCTGGCATCTGGTCGCAACGGTGCGGGCAGTGGCGCTTTGGTCCGGGGCGTGCGGCCCGAAGATCTCGAAAAGATCAAGGAAATTTCTACCAACGTCAAAGCTGGCGATCTCGTCGGCTTCATGTCAGGGCAGGGTGTTCTGGTTGGTTCAAGGCTAGCCGCGCAGCTCGGCGTGACAGTAGGGGACCAGATTACGCTCATTTCACCGGAAGGTGACGTGACACCCATGGGTGTCAATCCTCGCGTGAAGTCCTATCCGATCTCCGGTGTTTTCGAGATCGGCATGTCGGAATATGACGCCTCGATGATCTATATGCCGCTTTCGGAAGCGCAGCTCTATTTCAATTCGGAAGGCATCGTCCAGTCGATCGAGCTTTTCGTCAGCCATCCGGACGATGTCGATGGTATCCGACCTCTGGTGGAGGCTGCTGCCGGTCGCCAAGTCTATATCACCGACTGGCGACAGCGGAACCAGACTTTCTTCTCCGCCCTGCAGGTGGAGCGCAACGTCATGTTCATGATCCTGACACTGATCGTTCTGGTCGCCGCGCTCAACATCATTTCCGGCCTTATCATGCTGGTGAAGGACAAGGGCAGCGATATCGCCATCCTGCGCACAATGGGTGCGACTTCGGGCGCTGTCATGCGCATCTTTTTCATGACAGGTGCGGCTATCGGTATCGTCGGCACATTTGCGGGCGTGGCGCTTGGCGTTGTCGTGTGTCTCAATGTGGAATCGATCCGCCAGTTCTTCTCGTGGATCAGCGGCACGGTTCTGTTCGATCCGCAGCTTTATTTCCTCAGCCAGCTTCCAGCTGAGATGGCTTTGAGCGAGACGATCACGGTCATCGTCATGGCGCTGACTTTGTCCTTCCTGGCAACGATCTTCCCCGCTTGGCGCGCGTCGAAGCTAGATCCTGTCCAGGCCCTGAGATATGAATAAGGACCGGCCTCGCACCATGGCAAAAAAAATGGCTTTACAGCTCTCCGGCGTGGAACGGACCTACGGTCAGGGGGAGACGAGTCTCTCCATTCTGAAAGACGCAAATTTCGAGCTGAGAAGCGGTGAGATCGTCGCGCTTGTCGCGCCCTCCGGAACGGGGAAATCGACGCTTCTGCATCTGGCCGGTCTGCTCGAACATCCGGATGCGGGCGAGGTATTCATCAATGGCAAGCCATGCGGCACGCTGTCTGATGAGGAGCGCACGTCGATCCGCCGCAGCGACATCGGCTTCGTCTATCAGTTCCACCACCTGCTGCCGGAATTCTCGGCGCTTGAAAACATCATGATGCCGCAAATGATCGCGGGTCTCGCTCCGAAGGAAGCGCAGGTTCGTGCCAAGGCGCTGTTGGACTACATGCGCATCGGCCACAGGGCGGAACATCGCCCGGCTGAACTGTCGGGCGGCGAACAGCAGCGTGTGGCGATCGCGAGAGCGGTTGCCAACGCCCCGCTTCTGCTGCTGGCAGACGAGCCGACAGGCAATCTCGATCCTGAAACGGCATCCTATGTCTTCGATGCTCTGGAAGCACTCGTGCGCCAGTCCGGTCTTGCCGCGCTGATTGCAACGCACAATCACGATCTGGCCGCACGCATGGACCGCCGCGTTACCTTGAGCGAAGGCAAGATCGTCGAATTCTAACACTCAAAGTATCTGTCAACCGCACAGGCTGATTCATGACAGGAACCCCGTCTGACCCTTCAGGCGGGGTTTTGTTTTGCCAATGATTCGATCGGCGGAACCCGGACGAGTCTGCGCACGTTGGCAATAGGACAGTCCGAAGAAAGCTGTTGACATGGAAACAAAATGAGAACAAAATTGGAACATAACAAGTAAGGAGAGACAAATGACTGATTTCATCCGTGACCTTGCCGCCTTCACGTCCATCGCTGTCTTCGTTGCCAGCTTCTCGGTTATCCTCACATCCATGTGAGTTTCGACCCTTCGGTATCTTTACGATTGCAGTGTACGGACACCCGTTCGCGGTGGACTTTGCCGCCCGAAGGCACCAAAATAAGCCCGATTCAGAAATGACAGGAATGCGGGCAAAATGGGCGATAATCTTGACGGGCAGAACCTTTCGGGCGTGCTCTTGAAATCTCCCGGCTTCGTCCATCTTCGCGTCCATTCTGCCTATTCGCTGCTTGAAGGCGCGCTTCCTCTTAAAAAGATCATGGCAAAAGCTGTTGGTGATTCTCAGCCCGCTATTGCCATCACTGATACAAACAATCTTTTCGTTGCGCTGGAATTCTCGGAGAAGGCGCGAGATGAAGGACTGCAGCCGATCATCGGGTGTCAGCTTTCCATAGATATGCAGGACGTCGTCGAGGAGAGGCGAGGTGGCAACAGTCTGGTCAAGTTGCCGTCTCTTGTTCTCCTGGCCGCCGATGCTGACGGCTATGAGCGATTGGTTGATTTGATCAGTCGCGCCTATCTCGACGGTGAAGGCAGTGGCCATGCGGTCAATATCGCCAAGTCCTGGCTGGAAGAAGCAAGCAATGCCGGCTTGATAGCACTAACAGGCGCATCCGGCGGTCCTATCGACATGGCAATGAAAGAAGGGCATGCCGCTCAGGCAAAGAGCCGGCTTCTCGCGCTGAAGGAGATCTTTGGCGATCGGCTATATATAGAGCTTCAACGTCAGGGCAATTACGATCGTGCGCATGAGCGCCGCATGATAGCGCTTGCCTATGAGCACGATATTCCTCTGGTTGCCACCAATGAGGCCTTCTTCCCTTCCAAGGCGGATTATGAGGCCCATGACGCCCTTTTGGCGGTTGCTCATAATGCGATCGTTTCGGACGATAGCCGTTTTCGTCTGACTCCCGATCATTATCTAAAGAGCCGCGATGAGATGGTGGCACTCTTCAAGGATATCCCCGAAGCCATCGAAAACACGGTCGAGATCGCCCAGCGTTGTTCCTATGTTCTCAAGAAGCGTGGGCCCATTCTGCCGCGCTTTACCGGCGCCAGTGACGATCCGGAAGAGGCCGAACGCGCAGAATCGCTGGAACTTCGCCGCCAGGCCGTCGAAGGTCTTGACATGCGTTTGGCAGCGCTCGGCATGGCGCCCGGTTATACGGAGCAGGAATACAGGGATCGGCTGGATTTTGAACTCAGCGTCATCGAACGCATGAGGTTTCCTGGCTATTTCCTCATCGTTGCCGACTTCATCAAATGGGCAAAGCAGCAGGATATTCCGGTCGGCCCCGGTCGTGGCTCGGGTGCGGGATCACTCGTCGCCTATGCATTGACAATTACAGATGTGGATCCGCTCCGCTTCTCGCTACTTTTCGAACGTTTCCTTAATCCCGAACGCGTTTCGATGCCCGACTTCGATATCGACTTCTGCCAGGATCGCCGCGAAGAGGTGATCCGCTATGTGCAGCGTAAATATGGTCGCGAGCAAGTGGCGCAGATCATCACCTTCGGGTCGCTGCAAGCCCGTGCAGCCTTGCGCGACGTCGGTCGCGTGCTGGAAATGCCCTACGGTCAGGTGGACCGCATCTGTAAGCTGGTGCCGAACAACCCGGCCAACCCCACGCCACTCTCCAAGGCGATCGAAGAGGAGCCGCGTCTGCAGGAGGAGGCGGACAAGGAACCGGTCGTCGCAAGGCTTCTGGATATCGCCCAGAAGATTGAGGGTCTTTATCGCCACGCCTCTACCCACGCCGCCGGTATCGTTATCGGCGACCGTCCTCTGTCGAAGCTCGTGCCGATGTATCGTGATCCGCGATCCGACATGCCTGTCACCCAGTTCAACATGAAGTGGGTTGAAAGCGCCGGGCTGGTGAAGTTCGACTTTCTCGGACTGAAAACGCTGACGGTCCTGAAGGTTGCGGTCGACTTCGTCGCCAAGCGCGGCATCCATGTCGACCTTGCCGCCATTCCGCTGGATGACCAGAAGACCTATGAGATGCTGTCGCGCGGCGAGACGATCGGCGTCTTCCAGGTGGAAAGTGCCGGCATGCGCAAGGCGCTCATCGGAATGCGTCCGGACTGCATTGAGGACATTATCGCGCTGGTCGCGCTCTATCGTCCTGGCCCGATGGAAAATATTCCGGTCTACAACGCCCGCAAACATGGCGAAGAGGAAATCGAGTCGATCCATCCGACCATCGACCATCTCTTGAAGGAAACGCAGGGCGTTATCGTCTATCAGGAACAGGTGATGCAGATCGCCCAGGTTCTGTCTGGATATTCTCTCGGTGAAGCCGACCTCCTGCGTCGCGCCATGGGCAAGAAGATCAAGGAAGAGATGGACAAACAGCGGGAGCGCTTCGTTGAAGGCGCGATCCGCAATAATGTCTCCAAGGCCCAGGCCGACACGATCTTTGATCTACTCGCCAAGTTCGCGAATTATGGCTTCAACAAGTCTCACGCCGCCGCTTACGCCATCGTTTCCTACCAGACCGCCTATATGAAGGCGCACTACCCGGTGGAGTTCCTTGCCGCTTCGATGACGCTTGATATGGCGAATACCGAAAAGGTCAATGATTTCCGCCAGGATGCTGCGCGTCTGGGAATCGAGATCGTCGCACCATCTGTCCAGACATCCTTCCGTCGTTTCGAAACGGGTGAGAACCGCATCTATTATTCGCTGGCAGCCTTGAAGGGCGTGGGCGAGGGTGCCGTCGATCATATCGTCGAAGTGCGCGGCGATACGCCTTTCGCAAGTCTCGAAGATTTCTGCCTCCGGATCGATCCCAAGCAGATCAACCGCCGCGTTCTGGAAAGCCTGATCAATGCGGGCGCATTCGATTGCTTCGGCAAAGACCGCGCCGAACTGATCGGCGGTCTTGATCGCATTATTGGCTACTCCCAACGCGCCCAGGAAAGCCGTGTTACCGGCCAACATGACATGTTCGGCTCAGGCGCGGCAACCGGTCCGGAGAAGCTGGTGCTGCCCGCCTACCAGCCGTGGCTGGCCTCCGAAAAGCTACTGCGCGAATATCAGGTGCTGGGCTTCTATCTCACTGCCCACCCGCTCGATACCTACCGGACCGTGCTCGACAAACTTCGTGTTCAGAACATCGCTGATTTCTCCGCAGCGGTGAAACAGGGAGCAACGGTTGGTCGTCTTGCAGGTACAGTCACTGGCAAGCAGGAGCGTAAGACCCGCACCGGCAACAAGATGGGAATCGTGACTTTCTCCGATGCATCCGGCCAGTACGAGGCCGTGCTGTTTTCAGAAGGACTTGGCCAATATCGCGATCTGCTAGAGGTCGGAAAATCGCTGGTCATTACCGTTCAAGCGGAAGAGCGACCGGAAGGTATCGGGCTGCGCATACAGACGGCGCAATCGCTCGAGGAAAAATCCGTGCAGATGCAAAAGGCGTTGCGCGTCTATGTTCGGGATTCCGGCCCGCTTAAAACCGTGGCGCGACATCTGAATGCCAGAGGTGACGGGTCGGTCTACTTCATTGTGATAAAGGATGAAGGGCAACGTGAAATCGAAGTCGAACTGACCGATAAATATCGCATTTCCCCGGAGATAGCAGCTGCTTTGCGCTCCGCTCCCGGTGTCGTCGATGTCGAACTCGTGTGAGGTGATGAGGGAGCGGGTGAGATACGTTCACCCGCTTTCCCATCAAAACAGGCTGTTTGCCGGATAGGCATAGGCACCGTTATCGATAAATCCGTGCCGCGACAGGCATGCGCGCAAGGCTGCGTTATAATAAAATGAGTTGGTGAACGTGGTGCCACGTTGCGGTACGCTTGCCTCGACGCTGCAGCGCGCGAGCGCATGGTCGAACACGTTCAGGATGATGGGATCGCTCTCAACCGCCGGTCCGCCATAGACGCTATAATTTTTCGGCGCTTCCGCGGCGGAAACGCAGGCCAGCGCAACAATCGCTGCTGCAAGATATTTCATGTTCATAGTCACGGCTCCCCAAGCGAATTGATGAGCTTCTAAACGTTGCCGGGGCAGAAGTGGTTCCTAAGCATGGTCGCACGCAAAGGTGCGCAGCCGTTTTGCGAGGACGACACGCTTCAGATTGTTACGCCCGCCTGTACTGCTGTCCGAACTCGGAGCCGGCGTGTCAATCACGCGTAACGGTGACGAAGTCCGTGCCCTGACCCGTTTCAAGTCCGTGGCTTAGATCGGATACCGTGATCGAGCTTCCGACGGAAAGCTGCTCTTCCAATCTCTCGCGGATATCTGCCGGAATATCGATGCGATCGAGTGCTGCCGTCAGCTGGTCGTATCCGCCCGGTGCGTCGGAAACGTCAATACCAAGGCGCTTGCGTGCTGCATTTGGAAGATTGTTCTCGAGTGTCAGGCCGTTCCACTCTGCTTTCTCGCCGTCGATATCGATGACCTCGAAGAAATGCGTGCCGAGCGCGACCTGCGGATCTTTTATGTGGATAGGGGCTTCGAAGAGCGGCTTGAAATTCTGCCGCACCATCAATTGTCCATTAGCTGGCGTATCCGCGCCAGCCGATGCATAGACAGCATCGACAAACTCGGCGGTCAGAAGCGGGCCAGTGGTTTTCATCCCCTTCCACCGCTTGTAGCCATTCACGGCATTGATGGTCATCTGTCCCGCGTATCCGTCTGCCGAACCGGCGTCAAAACCCAGGCTCGTCAAGAGGCGCTGCACATCCATGGTTTTCTCCCGGTCACCGCGACGGGTGATCAGGATGCGCAAAGGCGCTCCGGTTGACTTTCGTTGCGTGACCGACGCAGGAACAGAACTGGTCTTTTCATTCACCGCAACTTCGACCAGCTTTAGCGAGGTATCGAAAGTGGCGGGGCGCATCTCGACATCGGAGAGTAGGCGCCCTTCATCGGCAGACTTTGGCTGGAGAAGGGCAGGGTGGTCGATCCGACGCAGGGCAACATCCTTACTGGAGACAATCACGTGGACGCCCCTGCCGGTCATGCCATAGAGCGACTTTGCGAATTTGGCCGGCAGGCGAATACAGCCGTGAGAGGCCGGGTAGTTGGGGACGTGGCCTTCATGCAACGCAATTCCCGACCAAGTCAGCCGCTGCATGAACGGCATGGGAGCTGCCGAGTAAATATTGGACTCGTGATATTTGCGCTTGTCCAGGATAGAGAAGATGCCGCTCGGCGTTTCGTGTCCGGACTTGCCGGTAGACACAAGCGATGTAGCGATGACGTTGCCATCCTCGTAAAGGGACAGCGTCTGCTCGTTCTTCGAAACGACGACTTGTAAGCTACGCGCATCACCGGCAATCGCCGCTTGCACGAGGACGGAGGAGGAGAGGAGGCAGGCTCCTACAAGGCTACGCAACATCATGTTTGCTCCAACGCGATACACAACATGCCGCCAATTGACGGCGGGCAAGGGAGACTTGAAGCGCACGATCCGCGCCAGTCAGATCGTTACATTTAAGGCAGCTCATTTAAGGAAGCTTTTAACCGCGATCACGAAGTCGTGTAGCGGAGTCATTTTTTGGCGCCGAAGGTATAGCCGGTTTCCACCGTGCCCTTTCCGAACTTCTCTCTCAGCTTGTCCATCGCCGCCTCCGCTGCTGCCCGTCTGCCAGCCGATTTGTCCACGAGGTCGGGAGGGTCGGCTTGAGCCGGATCACACAGATCGGTCACGCCGATACCGATGAGACGAAATTTTGTCCCGTCAGTTTCCTTTTCGAGAAGGGAAAGCCCTGTTCTGAAAATTTTGTCGGCCAGTTGCGTCGGATCTTCCAGCCGCTTGTTGCGGCTGCGGGACTTGAAGTCCGCCGCCTTCATCTTCAGCACGACCGTCTGTCCGGCAGTGGCGTTCTTCTTCAATCGCCAGGCGACTTTCTCTGAAAGCGCCCGCAAGATAGGCACAAGATCGTCGTACCGCGATATGTCATTGAAGAAGGTCGTCTCTGCCGAAACGCTCTTTGCCGGGTCGTTGGTGTGGACGTCACGATCATCGATCCCGCGGGCAAGCCGGTACAGGCGTTGCCCCATGCTGCCGTAGCGGCGCATCAGCTCCGTTTCTTCCATGTCCTGCAGCTGGGAGATCATCCGTATACCATCTGCCTCCAGCGTGGCGGCGAAGGCCTTGCCGACGCCCCATATTGTGGTGACTGGACGTGTGGCGAGAAAGCGCGTTGCTTCCTTCTCGCCCACTACAGAAAAGCCGCGTGGCTTTTGAAGATCGGATGCCACCTTCGCCAGGAACTTGCAGTAAGAAAGGCCGACCGAAACCGTGATGCCGATTTCTTTTTCGACCCTACGAGCGAAATGCGCCAATACGCGTGCGGGTGGATCGTGATGGAGCCGCTCTGTGCCGGAGAGATCGAGAAAGGCCTCATCGATCGACAGCGGTTGGACCAGCGGCGTCAGATCCTGCATCATGGCGCGGATCTGGCGACCGACCTGGCTGTACTTCTCCATGTTCGGCTTGACGACCACGGCGTCAGGACAGGCTTCCAGCGCCTTGAACATAGGCATAGCGGAGCGCACGCCATGGATACGGGCAATATAGCAGGCGGTCGATACCACGCCGCGTTTGCCGCCGCCGATAATCACTGGCTTGTCGATGAGCTCCGGATTATCGCGCTTTTCCACAGAAGCATAAAAAGCGTCGCAATCGATATGGGCTATTGTGAGATCGTAGAGTTCGTCATGATAGAGCAGCCTCGGGCTGCCACATGCGAGGCAACGCCCTATTCTCTCCGGCTGACCAGCCAGGCAGTCACGACAAAAACCGGGATGGTCGCTCGAAATCAAAGGCATGGCCACGAAACAAAAAGAGAACGGCCCTGACTTTAGTCGTGGATCTCTTGAATCTCAAGAGCGCGGTCTGTCGCTTTGGATGTCAATAAACGCCGGAATCGAGACCGGGACCGGAGTATCTGTGCCAGGCAGCCTGAACATCTTCCGGGTTGAACCCGGACGCTTCGCAGAACGCCATCAGATCAGGCTCGTGATTCATGACGAAGTCGGTCAGGCCAGCCAGAAATCCTGGATCTTGTATGGCGGCGCGCAGCATGTTGGGCTGCAGGCCGCTCAATGCCAGAAACCGGGCAAGAATATCCGGTGCGTTCGCCAGCCATCCCAGTATGGCCGCGACTGTTTCCTCGGGGTCCTTGACCAGTGACTTTCCGTTTTTCATCGAGCGCTGCATTTCTTTCCGGAAGTTACCTATTTTTCAACCAAATCGCATTAGCCTCCCTCGGCAGGGGATAATGGAATCGGTTCTGTGGCAACTTATATGCCCAGGGGAAGGTTTCAAAGCGTAACAAGGACTGCGGCCATGCCCAAGCAGGTCATGATAGTTGAAGACAACGAGCTCAATATGAAGCTCTTTCGTGATCTGATCGAGGCATCCGGTTACACGACCATACAGACGCGTAACGGCATGGAAGCTCTCGAGCTTGCCCGCAAGCACCGTCCTGATCTCATTCTTATGGATATTCAATTGCCCGAAGTCTCGGGACTTGAAGTCACCAAATGGCTCAAGGAAGATGACGAACTGCATGTGATTCCCGTGATTGCCGTCACGGCTTTCGCCATGAAGGGAGACGAGGAGCGCATTCGCCAGGGCGGTTGCGAGGCCTATGTTTCCAAGCCAATATCCGTTCCGAAGTTCATAGAGACGATCAAGACCTATCTCGGCGATGCATAAGGCAACAGGGGCGACCGAATGACTGCTAGAATACTGGTCGTCGACGACATAGAAGCTAATCTGAAGTTTCTTGAGGCCCGCCTTCTGGCGGACTATTTCGATGTGGTCTGCACCGATAATGGTCGCGATGCTTTGGCAATCTGCGCGGGCGGCCAAGTCGACGTCATTCTTCTCGACGTCATGATGCCGGAAATGGACGGCTTCGAGGTATGTGAGCGGCTGAAAGCCGATCCGGCGACAGCGCATATCCCTGTGGTGATGGTGACAGCGCTGGATCAGCCAGCGGACCGCGTGCGAGGACTGAAGGCGGGAGCAGACGATTTTCTGACGAAGCCCGTCAATGACCTGCAGCTGATTTCCCGCGTCAAAAGCTTGGCACGTCTCAAGACCATGAGCGACGAGTTGCGTGACAGGTTGAAGACAGCAGGATCGATCGATATTCAGGAATCCATCGGCGCAGACGGTCACATAGAAAAGCCTGGCCGCATCTTGTTGATCGATGGACGAGCCAGTTCGCAAGAGCGGATCGTCAAGGCATTGAAGCCGGTTGCCGAGGTTTGCGCTTGGAGCGATCCTTCAAACGCGATTTTCGAGGCGACCGAAAATCCCTACGATCTCGTGATCATCAACTCCAATTTCGACGACTTCGACCCGTTGAGGCTTTGTTCTCAACTGCGCTCGCTCGACAGAACGCGCTTTCTGCCGCTTCTGATCGTCACCGAACAGAACGACGATGCCATGGTGGTCCGCGCGCTTGATCTCGGTGTCAACGACTATATCATTCGCCCCATCGATCCAAACGAACTCGTCGCACGCACACTCTCGCAGATCAAGCGAAAGCGCTTCAATGACAGGTTGCGTGAAGATCTGGCACAGACCATGGAGCTTGCGGTCATCGATGGACTGACGGGTCTTAACAATCGCCGCTATCTCGATCTTCATCTGAAGACGCTTTTCAACCGCGCAGCGCTTCGTGGACGAGACATATCCGTTTGCATGACGGATATTGATTGCTTCAAGCAGGTGAACGATCTCTACGGCCACGAGGCAGGCGACGAAGTGTTGAAGGAATTTGCCAGCCGATTGCGCTCAACAGTGCGCGGTGCCGATCTTGCCTGCCGCTATGGCGGCGAGGAATTCGTCGTGGTGATGCCGGATACGTCGCTGGAGACCGCTGCCGTGGTCGCAGAGCGTTTGCGTTCGATTATTGAGGATCGCCCCTTCGTTCTGCGTTCGGGACAGCACTTGCAGATTACCGCATCCATGGGCATTGCCTCAAACCTTGCCGGTGTCGACAGTCCCGAGCAATTGATGCGTCAGGCAGATCGTGCGCTCTATGAAGCGAAAAGAAGCGGTCGCAATCGCGTCGTTGCTGCCGCCGCCTGAGCGGAAGGCATGATGTATAGATCAAAGCCGATAGAGCATTGGTAGTGCGTCAACAGTAAGCGCGGCGCGCTGTACCTCGCACTGCGCCAATCGCAGTTTGTATCAGCACGCTACATTTAACCATATTTCAAAGCGGAAATTGTCTCGCATTAATAAAGTGTTGAACTTTTAGGTCGCTTGAGCGAGTATTTGTTCAGACAGATAATTTTACGCCAATGCATTCAATGGGAATGCAGAGCGCGAAAATTAGTCATGACGCGGTCAGTCTTACGGTAGGCCGTGTATGGATACCCCTTGATGCTCAGGTCCGCCGCATCTCCTGGGTCTTGGGGTCGGTCGGCCGGCGATACCAATAGACGGTTCCTCGTGCCGTCGTGGAAATCTCGGCCGACCCCATCCTTCCGATCTTTTAGTCTCATATGTTTTGATCTGATGCGCCATGGTGCGCAGCACTTTTGGCGCGCACGCTGAGGTGGGTATGTGACGCACCGAAGCGCTTTGGCAAACTCTATTCAGCGTACCGCTCAAAACAAAAAAAACGCGCCTCGAGGGCGCGTTCTTTAAGGTCGAGATCTAGCCGATTACTTGATCTTGGTTTCCTTGAATTCAACGTGCTTGCGAACGACCGGGTCGTACTTGGTCTTCGTCATCTTGTCCGTGAAGGTACGGCTGTTCTTCGTGGTGACGTAGAAAGTACCTGTGTCGGCCGTCGACAGCAGCTTGATCTTGATTGTTGTAGCTTTCGCCATGGTCGTCCTGCCTTTAACAAGTAAGTGAGCCGCGGACCTGTTCGATCCCGGCTAAATCTGGCGCGAAACTACGGATCGCGCCCGAAAAGTCAAGCATGTTTTGAGCCGAAAACCGAACGCCCAATGGAAAGAACGACATAGAAGCCGAAAAACAGCGCTAATGCCCAGGCAAAGCCATGGCTTCCTGAGATATCCATGGCGATACCCACCGTCTGCGGCCCCGCGATCGTACCCGTCGCGTAGCAGAATATAAAGGCTGCATTGGCGGCAACGAGGTCGGAGCCGGTGAGTCGCGAGCCAAGATGGGTCAAGCCTACCGTATACATGCCTGACACGAGCCCGCCCCAGAGGAGCAGCAGAATCGCCACCAGCATCCAGTTGCTAACGAGGAGCGGCAGCGCAAGCGTGCCGCACAGACCAACGAACGCCATCAGGCCAAGAAGAAGGCGTCTGTTGGTCATCCTGTCCGATAGCAGTCCGATAGGGATCTGGAACGCCATGTTGCCGATCGCCATTACTGTCAGCAGGAGCGCCGCTTGCGATTCATTGAAGCCTTCACGCGTGGCATAGATTGGGAAGAGCGAGAGCCCGCCCGCCTGCACGGAGCCGAAGACGAAAGCTGCGGCAGAAGCCATAGGAACAAGCCAGATGTAGCGCACGAAGTGATGGGCCGGCTTTTCATCGAGCGCGGGACTTTCCTTGCGCGCCAGAAAGATGGGGATGGCAGCAAGAAGGATAATGCCGCAGCCGACAAGGAAGGGTGTAATTCCCTCGCTTCCAACCGTGGAGAAGAGGAGAGGCCCCACGGCGAAGCCGACCGCAAGGCCGGTCGCGTAAACCCCGAGTACAAGCCCGCGCTTGCGCGGTGGCGCCGCCGCATTGATCCAGAATTCCGAAAGGATGAAGAGCGTGGTGGTTGCCCCGTGAAAGACGATTCTGAGCGGAAACCACATCCAGAAGTCGGCTGCGTAGTAAAAACCCATAGCGCTGACTGAGGAGATGAGCACCGCCGTCATCATGGTGCGAGCAACACCGAAATCATGCGCAAGCTTGCTGGTTATGGGCGCTGCGATCATGGCGGCCACGCCGGCCATGGCCGAGTTGAGGCCGATCATGCTCGACGAAATACCGCGTCGCTCCAGAATGAGGCTCAACAGCGGCAGTCCGAGACCGATGGCGATACCAACGGCGCTAATAGCGGATATGGCAGCGACAAGTGAAGGCCAGTGGATATTGTCGGCGTCGCAATTGGGATGTGACATGAAGACCTTTTAAAGAAAGCCGCGTATGAATGTGCCGCGACGCTCGAAATACAGTCGCACCGGGCTTTCAAATTTTATTGGCTGATCACCTATCATGAAGTTTGTGACATCTTCGAGAACCATCCGTGTAATCGCAGCCATGTTCACACCGGAATAGTCGCGAATGTCAAGCCATTGGAGGTTTTGCAACTCCTCGGAATCCTTGACTGCCACGGGATCTATGCCAACTTCATCGGCGAAACAGAAGAAGAAGCGCGTATCGAAGCGTCTCACGCGCCCGGGCGGCGTGATTGCCCGTGCCACATAGCGCAGTGCAGCCAGGTCCGGCCGCTGATGCCCTTCAGTGCCGAAGGTCAAGCCGGTTTCTTCTCGCAGCTCGCGCACTGCCGCCAGCGCCAGCGCGCGCGCTCTCGTATTGGTTATGGGGCTTGACGCCGATTGTCTGAGTTTTTCAAGGACGACCGGATTGAGATCGTCACCAAATGGCAATGCGTAATCGCCAGGATCTCGACGTCCACCGGGAAAGACATAAACATCCGGCATAAAGACGTGCTGGCTGCTGCGCTGACCCATCAGAACGCGCGGACTGCTGTTCGAGCGGTCCGCGATGATCAGGCACGCTGCATCCTTCGGGCGCAGATAGGATATTTTTTCGGCGTCCACGTGAGCACACAAGAGAGCAGCGACCCGCCCGTCAGTGGGACGAGCCGTCGATCTGCGGCTTGTCCGGCTCGCTGCCAAACCCGTGCATCCTGAGCGCCCATTGCAACCCGATTACGCCGCCCTTGATTGGCTGGATCGTCAGAAGCGCTACCAGGATGGTGATCGGCACCCATATGGCGAAATGTACCCACATCGGTACCATCAAGACGAGATCGGTCATCATGAAGCCACCGACGGCGACGTGGCCGAGGATCATGATCGAAATATAGGGTGGCAGGTCGTCCGAGCGTTGATGATGCAGATCCTCGCCGCAGGCGGCGCACTGGTCCACCGGCTTCAGCCAGGCTTTGAACAGACGACCGCTGCCGCAGGCCGGGCATCGGCAGGAGATTCCGCGCATGATCGAGCGACCCAGCGGACGCTCCTGCTTTTCGCCGCCATATTGCACTGTCTGTATATCGCTCATACCAATCCCTCCAAGACGTTCTAACCGAACCATTCAACCGCGATATCGTTGCCGATATTGCTATTCGAAAATGCTTCAGCGTTTCCTGCGCGGCGGCCTTGTTCCCGGTGCCGCCGTACGCCCTCCACTCCGGCGCGCCGTCTTGTGGAAGGATCGTGTGCCTGCCGGCATCTTGCGCCCTTCGCTCAACATCTCGAAGCGAAGCGCGCCCGCCAGCGGTACGGCTTCGGCCAGACGAACCTGAACGGTATCGCCAAGCTGGAAGCCAAGACCGGTCTTCTCACCCGTTAGTGCCTGATGCGCTTCGTCATAGATGAAATAATCGGTTCCGATCGTAGATATAGGAACGAAACCGTCTGCGCCAAACTGTGGAAGCGCGACAAATAGTCCCGCCTTGGTGACACCGCCAACCCGGCCTTCGAATTCCTCGCCGACGCGCTCGGAAAGATGGTGCGCTATCAGCCGGTTGATGGTGTCGCGCTCGGCTGCCATGGCGCGCCGCTCGAAAGTGGAAATCTCAGCGGCGATATCGTCGAGTGTGGCTTCCTCCTGTGGCGTGATACCACCTTCACCAAGTCCCAAAGAGCCAACCAGCGCACGATGCACGATCAGGTCCGCATAGCGGCGAATGGGCGAGGTGAAGTGTGCATACTTCATGAGATTGAGGCCGAAGTGGCCGATATTCTCTGGGCTGTAGATCGCCTGGCTCTGCGAGCGCAACACCATCTCGTTGACCATGATCTGATGCGGCGTATCTTCCGCCCGCGCCAGGATGCCGTTGAAGGAGTTGGCGCGCACCTGACCGCCCTTGGCCATAGTGATGCCGAGCGTTGCGAGGAATTCGCGCAACGTCTCCTGCTTTGCAAGTGTGGGGGCATCGTGAACGCGATAGACAAGCGGCTGCTTCTTCTTTTCCAGCGTCTCGGCCGCGGAAACGTTCGCCTGGATCATCATTTCCTCGATCAGCTTATGAGCATCGAGGCGTTCTGGAATGATGACCTTGTCGACAGTGCCATCGTCGCGCAGAACGATCTTGCGCTCCGGCATGTCGAGTTCAAGTGGCTGGCGACGATCGCGCCCGCGCTTCATCACCTCATAGGCGTGCCAGAGTGGCTTCAGAATCGGCTCCAGCATCGGGCCGGTCTTGTCATCGGGCTTGCCGTCGATGGCCGCCTGCGCCTGTTGGTAGGAGAGCTTGGCCGCACTCTTCATCATGATGCGATGGAAAGTATGCGACGCCTTGCGGCCCTCCTTGGAAAACACCATCCTCACCGCAAGAGCAGGGCGGTCGACGCCTTCCTTGAGCGAGCAGAGATCATTGGAAATTCGCTCCGGCAGCATCGGCACGACGCGGTCTGGAAAATAGACGGAATTACCGCGCTTCAGCGCTTCGCGGTCGAGCGGCGCGCCGGAGCGGACATAATAAGACACATCTGCAATCGCCACGGTGACGATCACGCCATCGGGATTGTCAGGCGATGTATCGGGTTCGGCATAGACGGCATCGTCGTGGTCCTTGGCATCCGCCGGGTCGATCGTGATCAGCGGCAGATCGCGCCAGTCTTCACGGTGCGCCATAGTAGCGGGCTTTGCTGCATCCGCTTCCGCCAGAACATTCTGCGGGAAGATGTGCGGAATACCATGTCCATAAATCGCGATCATGGATATGGCTTTTTCAGACGCCACCGAGCCAATGACGGAAAGGACCTTGGCACGCTTGAGGCCGTAGCGCCCACTATTGCGCGAAACTTCCACCTCGATCAGATCGCCATCCTTGGCGTCGCCAACGCCATCGGGATCGATCACCAGCTCTTCGCCGCGCCGATCGACCGGCATCAAGCGCCCACCAGCGCCGGGCTGCTCCTTGAAAACGCCGATCAGCGCGCTCTGGCGGCGATCGATCAGCTTGATGACGCGAGCGGTATAAGCAGGGCCGCTACGGTCCTTGGAGGGGAAAATCTTGGCCAGCACGCGGTCATTCAAGCCAGCTGCCGGTCCCTTTTTGCCACGGTCCTGCGACGACTGGCGGATCAGCACGGCGGGTGCTGCGCCTTGATCTTCCGGCCATTCGGCGGGACGGCCGATCAGTTCGCCATCCTTGTCGCGGGTTGTAATATCCAGAACCGTCACGGGAGGCAGGCCACCGGGTCGCATCAGCGACTTGCGGTTCTTCTGCACCATGCCGTCAACTTCCAATTCCTTTAGTAGAGCTTTCAGCACCACGCGGGTGTCGCCCTTCAGGCCGAACGCCTTGGCGATTTCGCGCTTGGACGCCTGTTGCGGATGTTCGGCAATGAACTTCAGCAACACTTCGCGCGAAGGCACTTCCCCATGGACGATGCCTTCGCTTTCATTCACGCGCTTTGAGCGGGCGGTGCGTCCGAAACCGTCATTGGCGGAATTCTGTTTCTGACGCGGTGCTTTGCTCACGATTCTGCCTTTTTGGTTTTCGCTGCTGTCTTGGGCTTCGCCGCAGCCTTAGGCTTGGCGGCCGCCTTCGTCTTGCTTGCCGCTTTCGCCTTTGCGGGCTTGGCGTCTGCCTCGCCTTCGGTCTTCTTTTTTGCCGGAGCCTTCTTGGCCTTGACCGGCTTGCCGCCGGTCTTGGCAATGCGCTCGGCAATCAGTACCAGCGCCTCATCCAGCGTCACCGTATCCGGAGACTGTGCCTTGGGGATCGTCGCATTGACCTTGCCCCAGTTCACGTAAGGACCAAAGCGACCATCGCGAACGGTAATCGCGCCACCATCCGGGTGATCCCCCAACGACTTCAGCGCGGCAGGCGTCGCGGCGCGGCCACGACCGGGCGCTGCTTTCTTTTCCGCAATCACGGTCACGGCGCGGTTTAGGCCGATGGAAAACACGTCTTCGACGCTCTCCAGATTGGCATAACCACCATCATGCATCAGGAACGGACCATAGCGACCGATGCCGGCAGAAATCATCTTGCCGGTTTCTGGATGCTTGCCGATATCGCGTGGCAAATTGATCAGTGCCAATGCCTTCTCATGGTCGATCTCTTCCGGCTTCCAACCCTTTGGCAGTGAGGCCCGCTTGGCTTCCTTGCCATCGCCACGTTGAATATAGGGTCCGAAACGGCCAGAACGAAGCGTCAGTTCTTCGCCGGTCATTGGATCGGCGCCAAGCGCCTTCGGCTCATTCAGCGCTGCGGCTTCGGCTTCCGCGCCATCGGAGGTCAACTGACGGGTGTAGTTGCAGTCCGGATAGTTGGAGCAGCCGACGAAAGCGCCGTATTTTCCGAGCTTCAGCGATAGGTTGCCGGTGCCGCACACCTGGCAGATGCGCGGATCGGAACCATCTTCGCGCTTGGGGAAGACCAGCGGTGCCAGCACCTCGTTCAGAGCGTCCAGAACGTTGGTGACGCGCAGTTCCTTGGTGTCTTCGATCTGGGCGAAGAAGTCCTTCCAGAAGTCGCGAAGAACCTGTTTCCAATCGAGTTCACCTGCCGAGATCCGGTCGAGCTTCTCTTCCAGATCGGCAGTGAAATCATATTCCACATAGCGGGTGAAGAAGCTTTCCAGGAAGGCCGTCACCAGCCGGCCGCGCGAATGCGGGATCAGTTTGCGCTTGTCGACGACGATATACTCGCGGTCGCTCAGTGTCTTCAGCGTCGCCGCATAGGTGGAGGGTCGGCCGATACCGAGCTCTTCCATCTTCTTGATCAGCGATGCTTCCGAGTAACGCGGTGGCGGCTCGGTGAAATGCTGGCTTGCATTGATCTTCTGCCTGGCAAGATTTTCGCGGGCATTGATCTGCGGCAGGCGTCCACCGTCTTCGCTATCGTCGCTCTGCTCGCCATCTTCCTTCTGATCCGTATAGGCGGCAATGAAGCCATCGAAACGGATGACGGAGCCGACAGCGCGCAGACCTGCCTTCTCGCCCTTGTTGTCGGCAAGAATTTCAACTGTCGTGCGTTCGATCTCTGCGGAGGCCATCTGGCTCGCAATGCCACGTTTCCAGACCAGATCGTAGAGACGAAGCTGATCTGAATCGAGATAACGCTTTACCTTGTCCGGAGAGCGATTGAAGTCCGTCGGACGGATAGCCTCGTGGGCTTCCTGAGCGTTTTTGGCCTTGGTGGAATAGAAGCGCGCCTTTTCCGGCACATAGCGCTCGCCGAACTGCTCGCCGATCGCGCGCCGTGCGGCGTCGATCGCTTCGGGCGCCATCTGCACGCCATCGGTACGCATATAGGTAATGAGACCGACTGTCTCACCGCCGATGTCGATACCTTCATAAAGTCTCTGCGCTACCTGCATCGTGCGCGATGCCGAAAAGCCAAGGCGTGAAGAGGCTGCCTGCTGAAGCGTCGATGTCGTGAAGGGAGGGCCCGGATTACGCTTGACTGGCTTTGCTTCGACCGTATCGACGACGTAGCTTGCGCCTTCCAGCAATGTCTTCAGCCGCGTTGCATCGTCACCGGTCTTGATCGACTTGCCCTGAAGGCGCTTGCCATCGGCCGAAACGAGCTTCGCTTCGAACTCGTCACCGCGTGGTGTCTTCAAGAGTGCGGAGATGTTCCAGTATTCCTCCGAGACGAAGCGCTCGATCTCCGATTCGCGGTCGCACACCAGCCGGAGCGCCACAGACTGCACGCGCCCGGCGGAACGAGCGCCCGGCAGCTTGCGCCAGAGAACCGGCGACAGGTTGAAGCCAACGAGATAATCCAGAGCGCGGCGAGCGAGATAGGCATCGACAAGCGGAACATCGATATCGCGGGGTTCTGCCATAGCATCCAGAACGGCCTTCTTGGTGATCGCGTTGAACACCACGCGCTTGACCGGCTTGTCGCCTAGAACCTTCTTCTTTTTCAGAAGGTCCAGAACGTGCCAGGAAATCGCTTCCCCCTCGCGATCAGGGTCGGTCGCCAGAAACAGGCCATCGGATGCCTTCACGGCATCGGCGATATCCTTCATGCGTTTCTGCGACGCAGGATCGACCTCCCAGGACATTTCAAAATCCTGGTCTGGAAGAACAGAACCATCCTTGGCGGGAAGGTCCCGCACGTGGCCGAACGATGCAAGGACCTGATAGCCGGGGCCAAGATACTTGTTGATCGTCTTGGCTTTTGCCGGAGACTCTACGACGACGACATTCATATTTTTTTCTCTGGGAACATGTCCGTTAACCGGCATCGTCGCTTCTTGCGCATGCAACGACGCCATCCTTTTATTTCGACATGGACAGGTAATGCGCTCCGGTCAAGGGGGAGAGCCCCTTTTTCTGTCTTCGCAGACGCATGCAACTTCTACAATTTTCATCAGAAGGAGACAATTTCAGATAGGCGTGATGCCGTCGCTTGCAGCTCCGCAAGTCCTCCGCTTTAGCGGTGCTTCGATGCGTCACTCTGCCATGATCATGGAAATGCGCCCGCCTGAATGCCGGTTCAATTTACCAGCGATATCGAGTTCGAGTAGCAGAAGATAGACGGTTGCCGCCGGCAGGCCGGTGTGGCGAATGATGTCGTCGGTTTCTACCGGTGAGGGGCCAAGCGCTTGTGCGAGGATGGCGCGCTCATTGTCTCCGGCTCCGGACATCGAGTGGGTGGGGGGACCGCTACTGTCTTCTCTCGCCACCTGCTGAAGATTGAGCCTCGGCTCAATCATCGGTGAAATTGAATCCAGAATATCGGCGGCTTCAGTAACCAGTGTCGCGCCGTCCTTGATGAGGCGGTTGGTGCCATGGCAGCGAGAGTCGAGCGGTGAACCTGGGACTGAAAATACGATGCGGCCGAACTCGCCTGCAAGTCTGGCAGTGATCAGAGAGCCGGAGCGCTCGGCAGCCTCCACGATCAGCACGCCAAGCGAGACGCCGGCAATCAGCCGGTTTCGCCTCGGAAAATCGCGCGCACGCGGCTCCCAGCCAAAAGGCATCTCGCTAATGGTCGCGCCGCCATTGGCATAGATGTCATCGAGGAGGCGGAAATTCTCAGATGGGTAAGGCTTATCCAGACCACCTGCCAGCATGGCAACGGTGCCGGTCGAAAGACTGGCGGCGTGAGCGGCTGCGTCGATGCCGCGAGCAAGACCCGAGGCAATTGTATAGCCAGCCTGTCCGCACTGGCGTGAAAGCATCGCGGCGAATTTCGTCCCGTTGATCGAGGCATTGCGAGAGCCGACTACTCCGAGCGAAGGACGGATAACCGTGGCACTGTTGCCTTTCATAGCGATCAGCGGCGGAGCACCATCGATCTCTCTCAAGGCGGGCGGATAGTCCGGTTCTCCAATGCCGACAAAGCGTGCGCCAAACCGTGCCGCAATCTCCATCTCGCGTTCGGCTTGATCGAGCGTGGTGATGCGTGGGCTGCGCGCCGCTCCACCGCGGCGGGAGAGATCGGGGAGGGCCTCCAGTGCCACTTCAGCACTACCGAAGTGATTGATCAGGTCGCGGAAGGTAACGGGGCCGATATTGTCACTGCGGATCAGCCGCAGCCAGGAAAGCTTTTGCTTCTCCGACAGGACAATGCCGCGTTTCGTTTCTTCATCACGCGACATCGCTTCCTCCAAACTTGCCGGACGATCCTGTCTCAGCCCTTCTTGCCGATCTTGCTTTCGGTGCCTGCCAGCAGCCGCTTGATGTTTTCGCGATGCATATACCAGGAAATGATGCTGAGGACCGTCACCAGCAGTGCTGTCTTCTCCGGTCCCAAGATCCAAAGGACGATCGGGATGATAAGCATGGCGACCAGCGCCGAAAGTGACGAATACTTCGTGACGAAGGCGGTGATCAGCCAGATGGCGGCGAAGGCCAGCATTATGAGAGGAGCTGCACCGAGCAGTACGCCGATATAGGTCGCGACACCCTTGCCGCCCTTGAAGCCGAGCCAGACCGGGAAGAGGTGGCCGAGAAAGGCGAAGAAGCCCGCCACCAGCGATGCTTCATATCCCCAGAGTGCATTGGCGATCAGCACCGCAGCCGTGCCTTTCAGCGCGTCGCAGAGAAGCGTGGCGGCGGCCAGCTTCTTGTTGCCGGTTCGAAGCACGTTGGTTGCGCCGATATTGCCGGAGCCGATCTGGCGAACGTCGCCCAGCCCCGCGGCCCGCGTCAGAAGCAGGCCGAAAGGAATGGAACCGAGGAGGTAGCCGATGATCGCCGCAAGAGCGAGAAATGCGGGCGCTGTGTCCCAAACGGTCAATGCAGTCATGTCTTAGGTCCCCTCTCTATGTGCGTCTTTGCGCACTAACATTTCTACTGCAGTGAATGAACGAGCTTGCCCGCAACATAGGTCGCAACGGCTCGCCCGCTGAAACGCGCATCCTCGAATGGCGTGTTCTTCGAACGCGAGACCAGACCCTTTTCCGAAACCAGCCACGGCTCATCAAGATCGATCAGGGTGATATCGGCCTTGGCACCAGGCTTCAGCGTTCCGGCCTCCAGTCCGAAGATCTGCGCCGGTCGCGTCGATAGCGCATCGATCAACCGCATCAGCGGCACCTGATCGCTGTGATACAGGCGAAGCGCTGCAGCCAGCATCGTTTCCAGTCCGATTGCGCCACTCGCCGCATCCGAGAATGGCAGACGCTTGGTATCGACGTCCTGCGGATCATGCGAGGAGACGATGATGTCGATCGTGCCGTTTTTCAACGCCTCGACCATGGCGACGCGATCGTCTTCGGCGCGAAGTGGCGGCGAAAGCTTGAAGAAAGTGCGATACTCGCCGATATCGTTTTCGTTGAGCGTCAGATGATTGATCGAAATCCCGCAGGTTGCCTTCGCGCCACGGGCCTTGGCAAGCTTGATGGCTTCCGCCGATTCCGGCACGGAAATCTTGGCGGCGTGGTAGTTGGCGCGCGTCAGCGCCGCGATGCGCAGGTCTCGTTCCAGCGGAATGACCTCGGCTTCCTTGGGGATGCCGGGAAGGCCGAGCCAGCTCGCGAGCAGCCCTTCATTCATATCGCCATTGCCGATATATTTGTCGCGGGTTTCAAGCGAGATGACCGCACCAAGTTCGCGGGCATAGGTCATGGCGCGGCGTAGCACCAGTGTATCGGACAGCGCCTTGCGGCCATTGGTAAAGGCCACCGCACCCGCTTCCTTCAGCATGCCGAACTCGGTCATCTCTTCGCCGAGCAGACCTTTCGTCAGAGCCGCGGCCGGGTGCACGTTGACGACGGCCTTATCGCGCGCAGTCTTCTTGACATACTCCACCAGCGCGATGTCATCGATAACTGGGTCGGTATCCGGCATCATGATGAAGCTGGTAACCCCACCTGCGGCAGCGGCACGCGAGGCCGACTCGATCGTTTCGCGGTGTTCGGCGCCGGGTTCTCCGACGAAGACGCGGGCATCCACCAGCCCGGGAACGGCAACGAGGCCTTTGGCGTCACGGACCGTTGCGCCATCCGGCGTCCCTTGGTTCTGCGCATTCTTGCCCGCAGCCAGAATGGTGCCATCGGCACCGATGATGATCGTTCCGGTCTCGTCAAGATTGCGCGACGGGTCGATGATGCGGACATTGTTGAGGACGGTCGCGGCACTCATACGCGCTCTCCCATATTCTGCGAAAGAAGAAGGGTTTCCATCACCGCCATGCGCACGGCAACGCCCATTTCCACTTGGGCTTCGATGACGCTCTGTGGACCATCTGCCACTTCTGAGGCGATTTCCACGCCGCGATTCATCGGGCCGGGATGCATGACAAGCGCGTCTTCCTTGGCAGCCTTCAACTTTTCCGCATCAAGACCGTAATAGTGGAAATATTCGCGCACCGAAGGCACGAAAGAACCTGCCATGCGCTCGCGCTGGAGGCGCAGCATCATCACCACATCGGCACCTTTCAGGCCTTCTTTCATGTCGTGATAGACTTCCACGCTCATATCGGCAATGCCGGAGGGTAGAAGCGTTGGTGGCGCGACGACACGCACACGCGCGCCCATCTGGTTCAGAAGAATAATGTTGGAGCGAGCAACGCGCGAATGCAGCACATCGCCGCAAATAGCAACGGTCATTCCGGAAATGGTGCCCTTGGCGCGGCGGATCGTCAGCGCGTCAAGCAGCGCCTGCGTCGGGTGCTCATGCTGTCCGTCGCCGGCATTGACCAACGAGCAGGCGACCTTTTGTGCCAAAAGCGCTGCCGCACCGGCGGACGAGTGACGCACGATAAGAACATCTGGGCGCATCGCATTCAGCGTCATTGCCGTGTCGATCAGCGTCTCGCCCTTCTTCACCGAAGAGTTACCGACGGACATGTTCATCACGTCCGCGCCCAGGCGTTTTCCGGCCAGTTCGAAGGAGGATTGCGTGCGGGTTGAGGCTTCGAAGAACAGATTGATCTGTGTCAGCCCACGAAGCGTGGACGTCTTCTTTTCACGCTGGCGGCTGATCTTTACGGCCTCATCGGCCTTGTCGAGAAGAAGCGTGATATCCTGATGGGAAAGCCCCTTGATGCCAAGCAGATGGCGATGGGGAAAATAGACCATGGAACTGTCCTCCGGGCCGGAATAGTCAGTCGCGGTCTATAAAGACAGGTGGCTTTGTCGGCAAGCATGGGATAAGCCGGGAACGAGCCTATATAGGCAATTAATTGCAAATCCCGACAAAAGTACACGATGACAGATATGAACCGGACTGAAGAACAGCTTGCCGAATTAAACCAGCCTAGCCTCTGGTCCGGGATCAATGCCTATCGGTCCGACCCGCTCATCGTCGATCTGACCTCAAATCTCTCGCGCCCGCTTCGCGACGAACTGGATCAGATCGGTCGCTATGTTACCTCGGCGGAAGCCCAGGAGCTGGCTCGCATGGCAAATCGCAGCACGCCGCAGCTTCACACCCACGGTCCTCGCGGCGAACGTCTCGATCAGGTGGAGTTTCATCCCGCCTGGCATGCGCTGATGCGCCGTTCCATGTCGTCCGGCCTGCACAGTGCTGCCTGGGAAAACTCCGCCGATACGCGCGGCAACGAACACAAGGCGCGCGCCACGAAATTTTATCTCACGGCGCAGCTGGAAGCCGGCCATCTCTGCCCGCTGACCATGACCCACGCGTCGATCGCAGCGCTGATGGCATCACCCCGCGTGCAGAATGAATGGGCGCCGAAGATCCTCTCGCGCAAATATGATTCGTCGCAGAAACCCGCTATGCAGAAGACAGCCGTCACGGTCGGCATGGGCATGACGGAGAAGCAGGGCGGCACGGATGTGCGCGCCAACCGCACCACGGCAGAGCGGGTGGGCGAAGGTATCTATCGCCTCTCCGGCCACAAGTGGTTCCTGTCGGCCCCGATGAGCGACGGCTTCGTCATGCTGGCGCAGATGGGCGATGGCATGGGCTGCTTCCTCGTGCCGCGCTTCCTTGAAGACGGCTCGGCGAACGGTTTGCATTTCCAGCGCTTGAAAGACAAGCTTGGCAACCGCTCGAATGCGTCTGCCGAGGTCGAATTCACCGACGCCTTCGGCTATTTGCTGGGTGAACCCGGTGCCGGCGTCCGCACCATTCTCGACATGGTGACATTGACGCGGCTCGATTGCGCCCTGGCATCTTCGGGCATGATGCGCGCTTCGCTCGCCGAAGCGGTTCACTTTGCCCGCGGTCGTTCGGTCTTCGGCAAGCCGCTCGTCAACCAGCCGGTGATGACACGCGTGTTGGCGGACATGGCGCTGGATGTTGCTGCTGCAACCGCATTGTCCTTCCGCCTCGCCAGCGCCTTCGACAGCGCCCGCAGCAATCCGGCGGAAGCGGCCTATGCCCGCGTCATGACACCCATCGTCAAGTACTGGTGCTGCAAGATCGCGCCGGCCTTGATCTATGAGGCTATGGAAAGCCTCGGCGGCAATGGGTACGTCGAAGAGCGTCCGATTGCTCGCCACTACCGCGAAGCTCCGGTCAACGCCATCTGGGAAGGCTCCGGCAATGTCATGGCGCTCGACGTGCTGCGCGTGCTTCAACGCGGCAAGGATCTCTTCGATCTCGTTTTCGAAACACTGGAGCGCGACCTCGGACCGTCCGGCAAAAAGACCACCGACGTTCTGCGTGCAGCGATTGCGCTTTGCGAGCGCGACGAAGGTGCCGCCCGCCTTCTGGTGGAGCAGTTTGCACTTGCTGCTGCCGCCGCCGAACTCTGCCGCATCGGGGCAGGGCGCATTGCAGACGCCTTCCTCGAAACGCGCCTGGCTGGCGGCTGGCGACATACCTACGGCATGCTAGACAGCCGCTTCGACCCAACCTACATCATCGATCTACTTTATCCGCCGGTGTCGTGATGCTGACCTTCCGCAAAGCCGTTCCACAAGACGAAGATGCGCTTTACGCCATCTGCCTTGCAACGGGCGATTCGGGGAAGGATGCAACGCATCTCTACGCCGACGACAAGATCGTCGGTAACATCTATGCCGTTCCCTATCTCCATCTTTGTCCAGACAGCGCTTTCGTTGCCGAAGACGGAGAGGGCGTCTGCGGCTACATCGTCGGCGCTACTGACACCGCAGCCTACGAAAAACTGCTGGAGCAGGCTTGGTGGCCGAAGCTGCGCGAACGTTATCCAATCGCGGAAGAAGAGGGTAATCTTCTGCCCGAAGAACACCGCAAGCGCGTTGCCTTCATTCACCAGCCGTCGCAAATGCCGGCTGCGGTGCTTCAGAATTATCCCGCTCATATCCACATGAACCTGTTGGAGAGGGCTCGCGGTACCGGTGGCGGTTCTCGTCTTTTGTCGATGTGGGTAGAGATGGCGCGGGGCAGGGGTACTCCCGGCATTCACCTCGGCGCCAATCCTGAAAATCACACTGGCATCGCTTTCTGGCAATCACGTGGCTTCGCACCGCTTGCCGGGATGCCAGCCGGCACCGCATGGTTTGGCATGTCCTTGGGGGACTGAGCCCAAGAAACAGCCGTCTTTTCCACCATCCACAGGAAAGCCACGGCTGCTAGGTTTCATCTCGATTGTCGCGTTGTTAACTCTTTGCTAACCGCGCAAGATAGTCATCAATCGGAGATTCGGAAAAGCCATGCTCGCCATCGATGGCACTGCCGCCCTTATGTCGCCCGCGCCGGAAAAGCGTATCAAGGATCGCGCAGCGACGGAGAAGGCGATCTTTGCTGCGGCGAAGTCCCTGCTGGCGGATGAAGGCTTTCAGGGTTTCGGTATCAATGCCGTGGCGCGTCGCGCAGGTTGCGACAAGCAACTGATCTATCGGTATTTCGGCGGTCTCGAAGGGCTGGTCTCGGCCATTGGCGAAGATTTGGCATCCTGGGTGCAGGAGCGCATTCCGCAAGATACGGGCGGCATGTTCCTGCTGACCTATGGCGATCTGATGGAGAGACTGATGCTCTCCTATCTCGATGCGCTGCGCGCCGATCCGCTGGTTTGCAAGATAATCGCCTGGGAAGTCTCCGAGCAGACGCCGCAGGTCAAACAACTGGCAGAAGCGCGTTCCAAGGCTCTTGCAAAATGGATAGACCGCATGCGCGGTTCGCTCCAGCCGCCGAAGGGCGTCGACGCTTCGGTGATGAATGCCATGCTCTTCGCCGCGATCCAGCATCTCGTAATTGCAGGTGGCACGAATGGCCAGTTTTCCGGTGTGTCGCTGAAGAGTGACAAGGACTGGGACAAGATCGCAACTGCGGTAAAGCGCGTGGTTCGAGCGCTTTACGGTTGATCCAGGTCTCCTGAAACCAGTTTCTGCATCAAACCGGTTCCGGCTTTACCTGTGCGCTGCGCGTGGTGGGCATTTCATTATCCACAACGTTTCTCTCTCGTTAACCATAGATGCAGGTTTCGTTTGCAAGGCGTTAACGACAGGATCATTCTGTTAATGATTTGTTAACCACGAAATCCGAGCTGGATGAGAAGGAAGCGCTGTGAGCCGCTGGATACCTTTGAGCGTCATGATGACGTTTTTCGCCCTTCTACCACTGGATCTGAACGCCCCGACGCTGAACCTTTGCATCATGGCGTTGGTCCGGTGGAGTGTCATTTCGGTTCTTCCTGATGGCGAGTTCGCCGGAGCCAACCTGGCAGGGGAGCGGATGGCATGAAGTGGTTTCTGATATTGTGGGCGGGTCCCGTGCTTTTTCTCGGAACCTGGTATGGTCTGTCCTATTACGACATGAGCTTTGGCTTCTTCATGCTGACGCGGCAGAGTCATGATCTGGTTTTCCAGATTTACGGCAACGTGCTCGGCATCCCGCCCGAGACGATACCGCCGCTTGTCGCGCGCGCCATCATGGTCGATAGCCTGCTCGTCTTTGCGCTTATCGGGTTTCGTAAACGCAAAGCGATTGCAGCGTGGTGGCGGTTGCGTCAGCCGTCCGTAGACGCCTCTCTTGCGAGCATGGAGAGCCGGTCCAAGGCGCCCTGAAGGATGAAGCTCGCGGCGGCGGAATCGATCCGCTCGGCGCGCTTGGCTCGAGAGACGTCCATTTCCAACAAAGCTCGCTCGGCAGCGACCGTGGACAGCCTTTCGTCCCAGAAGATAAAAGGAATATCTGTCTTCTCGCTCATGGAGCGCACGAAGGCGCGGGTGGCCTGAACACGTGGACCGGCGGAGCCGTCCATGTTCATCGGCAGGCCAATGACGAACGCCGCAACCATTTCTTTCGCGGCGAAATCCAGGAGAAGTGCAGCATCCTGGGTAAACTTGATGCGCTTGAGAACCGGGCGAGGGGTGGCAAACCGCCGGGACAGATCCGACATGGCAAGACCAATCGTCTTGGTCCCGAGATCGAGACCGGCGATCGCCTGTCCGGACCCCAAGGTCTCAGCGAGTTCTTCTATCGTCAACGTCGCCATTCGGTGACCTTTATCTTTTGCGGACGAATTCCGTGCGCAGCACCAAGCCCTTGACC
This sequence comes from Rhizobium sp. 22-785-1, assembly GCF_053521965.1. NCBI lineage: Bacteria > Pseudomonadati > Pseudomonadota > Alphaproteobacteria > Hyphomicrobiales > Rhizobiaceae > Rhizobium > Rhizobium sp. 22-785-1. The sequence goes on from NZ_JBNWDI010000007.1 coordinate 154,580, forward strand.
GCATCGCTCTTGCAGTCGATTTCTTCAGGGTTTTCGGTCAGCCGGATCGACTTGATCACGGTGCCCTGCTTCAATGTAGTGCTGGTACCCTTGACTTTCAGGTCCTTGATCAGCGTGACAGAATCGCCATCTGCAAGCAGGTTGCCTGCGGCATCGCGAACCTCATTGGCCTTGGCCGCTGCGGCTGCGACTTCCGAGGCAGGGCGCCATTCGCCGGTTGCCTCGTCATACACATAGTCGTCATTATCTGCGGCCATCCTATCACTCCAAAGTAAGGTTTTGGGTTTTATGGGTGGTCCTATCTCATAAGATCGCAGGAACACAAAGGAGAACTTCGATGAAAATCACCTGGCTAGGCCATTCCGCTTTCCGTCTTGAAACAGGCCACGCAAAGATCCTGATCGATCCTTTCTTCACCGGAAATCCGGGCTTTGCCGGACAGGACGCCAAGGATGCGGCAAGCGGCATCACCCATATTCTCCTCACACACGGTCACGGGGACCACGTCGGTGACACGGTGCGACTTGCGGCAGAGACCGGCGCAACAGTGCTGGCCAATGCGGATCTTGCCGCATGGCTCGGCTCCAAGGGCGTTCAGAAGCTTGAGATGGGCAATACCGGCGGCACGGTGGGTTTTGAAGGATTTTCCGTCACCTTCACCAATGCGCTGCACTCCTCCGCGCAAATTACCGAAGATGGCGTGTCCCATTCGCTTGGTAACGCCAATGGCCTGATGCTGCATTTCGAAGACGGCCCATCGGTTTATCATATGGGCGACACGGATATCTTCTCCGACATGGCCCTGATAAACGAGTTGCACGAGCCGGAAGTCGGCCTTGTTCCCGTCGGCGATCGCTTTACTATGGGCGGTGCGGTGGCAGCTCTTGCCTGCCAGCGCTTCTTTAAGCTCCGCCATGCAATTCCCTGCCACTACGGTTCGTTCCCGATCGTCGACCAGACTGCCGACAAGTTCGTGTCCGGCATGGACGGTTCGCAGACGCGGGTGGATGTCCCCAAGGTTGGACAAGTCCTGTCGTTCTGATGACCCGGCATCAGCGTGTCACGGCCCAAAACTGCGCCGCAGAGGGCCGCGACACGCTTTCTACCGTTGCGAAGGGCGGATATGGTCATTATAGCGGGTAGAAAATTCTTGACTGGAGTAGAACCATGTCCGTCGATCTTGCCACCGTGAAGCGCGTCGCACGCCTTTCCCGCATTGCCGTCAGCGAAGAAGATGCCAACACCATGCTTGGCCAACTGAATGGCATTCTCGGTTTCGTGGAGCAACTGTCGGAAGTGAATGTGGATGGCGTAGAGCCGATGACATCGGTAACGCCGGTTGCCATGAAAAAGCGCGCCGATGCGGTGACCGACGGTAACAAGGCCGATGACATCGTTGCCAATGCGCCAGCTACCGAGCGCAACTTCTTCATGGTTCCGAAGGTGGTCGAGTAAGCGCTCGCCGTTTGCTCCCACATTGAAAATTCAAAAGTTTCGAAAGCCGTTGCCGATATGACCGAACTGACAAGCCTCACCATTGCCGAAGCGCGTGACAGACTGAAATCCAAGGATTTCTCCGCCGTCGAATTGACGGATGCCTATCTGACTGCCATCGATGCCGCCAACGAGAAGCTCAACGCCTATGTCGTGACGACGCATGACAAGGCGCGTGACATGGCGAACGCCTCCGATCAGAAGCTGGCAGCCGGTAATGGCGGTGCGCTCGAAGGCATTCCGCTTGGCGTGAAAGACTTGTTCGCGACCCGCGACATCCATACCCAGGCCTGCTCGCATGTGCTCGACGGCTTCAAGCCGAAATACGAGTCCACCGTGACCCAGAACCTGTGGGATGACGGTGCGGTGCTTCTTGGCAAGCTCAACATGGACGAATTCGCCATGGGCTCGTCGAATGAGAGCTCCTATTACGGTCCCGTCGTGAACCCCTGGCGCGCTGAAGGCTCCGAAAAGAGCCTCGTTCCCGGCGGTTCCTCCGGCGGTTCTGCTGCCGCGGTCGCGGCGCATCTCTGCGCCGGCGCTACCGCAACCGATACCGGTGGCTCCATCCGCCAGCCAGCAGCCTTCACCGGCACGGTCGGCATCAAGCCTACCTATGGACGCTGCTCGCGCTGGGGCATCGTCGCTTACGCCTCCTCGCTCGACCAGGCTGGTCCAATTGCCCGCGATGTACGCGATGCTGCAATCCTGCTGAAGTCCATGGCAAGCGTCGATGCAAAGGACACCACCTCCGTCGATTTGCCTGTGCCGGATTATGAAAAGGCCATCGGCCAGTCGTTGAAGGGCCTGAAGATTGGTATTCCGAAAGAGTATCGCGTCGAGGGCATGCCGGAAGAAATCGAAAAGCTTTGGGCACAGGGAATTGCCTGGCTGAAGGATGCCGGCGCGGAGGTCGTCGATATCACTCTGCCGCACACCAAATACGCGCTGCCGGCCTATTACATTGTGGCGCCTGCCGAGGCTTCGTCAAACCTCGCCCGCTATGACGGCGTTCGCTATGGTCTGCGCGTCGATGGCAAGGACATTGCCGACATGTACGAGAAGAGCCGAGCTGCCGGTTTCGGCTCGGAAGTGAAGCGCCGCATCATGGTCGGCACCTATGTTCTTTCTGCCGGCTATTACGACGCCTATTACCTCAAGGCGCAGAAGGTCCGCACGCTGATCAAGCGCGACTTCGAAAACGTCTTCCATGACGGTGTCGATGCCGTTCTCGCTCCTATCACGCCGTCTTCGGCCTTCGAAATTGGTGACAAAGAACTGGCCGCAGATCCGGTCAAGATGTATCTGCAGGACGTGTTCACCATCACGGTGAACATGGCAGGTCTGCCGGGTCTTTCCGTTCCTGCCGGTCTGGACGGCAGGGGCCTGCCACTCGGCCTTCAGCTGATCGGCAAGCCGTTTGAGGAAGAAACGCTGTTCAAGACTGCGCACGCCATCGAGCAGGCAGCGGGCAAGTTCACGCCCGCCAAGTGGTGGTAACGGGTCTTATCATTAGAGCCATGGCCGAGGCCGATCGCGATGCGGTCGGCCTCATCGGTTTTTGCGCCTGGCAATCGAGCAGCGCGTTCGAAGATACCTATCTCGACCCGGTCGTGATCGAACGGGTGCGCGGTGAATTTGAGGTTTTCGCAAAAGAGACCACCTGTGATGTCGTCGTGGCTGAGGTCGATGGCGTGACGGTTGGCTGGGGTGCCCGCGCTGGAGAGCCTGACTATATTTCCGACATCTGGATTGATCCTGATTATCAGGGCAGAGGCATTGGTCGGATGCTAGTCGAGCATTTCCTTGGGGAGATGCGCCGCTCGCATATCTCGACAGCCAAAATCTCGACCCATGCTAGAAACGTCTACGCTATTCGCGCCTATGAACGTTGCGGTTTTCGCCTGATTTGGCAGGGCAAGCAGTGGTCCGAAACTATGAAGGTTGAGCTTCAAAAGGTCCGCCTGGAAAAAGTCATCTGAAGCATCTCTCGCAAAGCGGTGACGCTCTGCTATGCTGCAGCCCGGCTCGATAAAGGGAGGCAAACATGGCAGCGGATAATGCACGACATGAACTGTTCCTGATGCGCGAAATCGATGCGCCAACAACGAAAATCTACCGCGCCTGGACTGATCCTGAATTGTTGAAACAATGGTTCTGTCCAACGCCCTGGGGCGTGTCTCACGCTGAACTTGACGTTCGTGCAGGCGGTTCAAGCTTCATCGTCATGAAAGGACCAAATGGCGAAGAGGTTGAAAACCGCGGCGTTTATCTCGAAGTCGTGCCAAATGAGAAGCTCGTCTTTACTGACGCTTTCACAACGGCCTGGGTACCGTCGGAAAAACCCTTCATGACGGGCATCGTCGTACTGGAGCCATTGGGCGACGGCAGGACTAAATATACGGCGATCGCACGACATTGGACTGAGGAAGACAAAAAGACCCATGAAGCGATGGGCTTTCACGAGGGCTGGGGCGCCGCGACGGATCAGTTGGTTGCATTGTTAGCCAAGATATAAGGTGCGGCGGCCAAGTCTGACCGCCGCATCTAATTGTCAGCGATTGTCGAGTTCGCCTCTCACCAGCTCCAGCCCGCGTGTGGTGATGCGGTAGGGCTGGCTTCTGGACGAGGAGATAGCCCTTTTGCGCTTCAGCTTGCGAAACGTGATGAGGTCGAGGCCGCTGAACACCCAGCCGTCGCGCGTGTACAGCACGAGGGTTTCAATTCTGCGGTTTTGGTCTCGGATAAGTTCGATTCTGCCGCCCTGGGCGAGCAGATGGAGAATGCGCTGTTCCGCGCGGGAAATGTCCATGATTTGGAATCCGGCTTGCATCCAGATGGACGCGTGAAAACAATCCGGTTGCCAGTGGCATCCGGTTCGGTTTCAGTATGGCCCGGCGCGCAAGACACTTGCGGGCAGGGCCTTTACCGGGACTCCGATTGAGAGAACATAAAAACTCCAAAGATCACATCTTTTGCTTAAAAGCTCGACGCGTTACGGTCAAGAAGAGGCGGAGCCTTGCTACCGTGGACAAACTGGCCGGAAGGACCGGCCAAAGCTTTTCACGTTCGCCATTATGGAGGTTGAACTTGGTCGTCATTCGCAATGCGCAGGAACAGGAGGCCTCCCATCTCGCAGCCATCGGTCTGGAGGCATGGCGGGTGGCAAGCTCTGCGCTGGGTCTGACAGCAGTTCTGGAATCCAATGCCCAGGAAGCCTTTGCGGGTTTCACCGAGTCGTCTTGGCACCGTATCCTGGTGGCGGAGAAACACGGTATTGCTGTCGGCTGGTCGGCAAGGGAAAATTCTGGTGACATGATCTCGGATTTTTGGGTTGATCCGCGCCTTCATGGACAAGGGATTGGCGGCGCTCTACTCAAAGCGGTTGAGGAGCAGGTGTTAGCGGCTGGCTTTCCCTCCATAAAGCTCGAAAGCCATGCTGATAATGAGAGAGCAATTTCCTTCTTTCGCAAGCATGCCTACGGCGTCAGCTGGCTGTCGATGAAATATGCGCGCAAGCTCGATCGCGAAGTGCAGACCATCGGCCTTCGCAAGCAACTGAAGGATGTTGAGCTGATGACATATGGCCCCTCATTCTGATGGCGCGCCGCTATCAGAACAGTTGCGTCAGAAACATAAGCGAAGCGACGAGTCCGACTTGAGCGATGACAATGCCTAAAAGCAGGCTGCGAAACGGCTCTTTGCGTGTCTTGTGCCGCAGGAGATCTTGCGCTGTCACCGCTCCGAGACTTCCACCCAGCAAGGCCAGTAGGAGCAACTTGCGTTCACGAATGCGCCGATCGCCTTTTCTGGCAGCTCGCTTGTCCTGCCAGAAGGCGATGAAGACAATGAGGTTGAGCGCGAGATAGGCGATTAGCGCGATAACGATGAATGTCATGACCGCCTCTCTGATCCAAACAGACACGAAGCGCCTCAGAAGTCTTGCACCTCCGGGCCATTTGCTCTACCTCACCACGAATAGAAATTCCGTATCGTATGAGCTTGATATGACCCTTGTAGACGTTCGCACACCCGACCCGAAGCGTTTCATCCCCGGCGCCACTGGCGACTGGGAAATCGTCATCGGCATGGAGGTTCACGCACAGGTTCTGTCCAATTCGAAGTTGTTCTCCGGAGCTTCCACGACCTTCGGCAATGCACCCAATTCCAATGTGTCTCTGGTCGACGCGGCCATGCCGGGCATGTTGCCCGTCATCAATGAAGAGTGCGTGGCGCAGGCGGTACGTACTGGTCTCGGGCTGAAAGCCAAAATCAACAACCGCTCCATCTTCGACCGCAAGAACTACTTCTATCCCGACCTGCCTCAGGGTTATCAGATCTCGCAGTTCAAGGATCCGATCGTCGGCGAGGGTACGATTACAATTTCGCTCGGGCCTGACCGTCAGGGCAATTTCGAGGATATCGAAATCGGCATTGAGCGTCTGCATCTGGAACAGGACGCCGGCAAGTCGATGCATGACCAGCATCCGACGATGTCCTTCGTCGATCTGAACCGTTCAGGCGTTGCCCTGATGGAAATCGTCTCGAAGCCGGACATGCGCTCTTCCGATGAGGCGAAAGCCTATCTGACCAAGCTGCGCTCCATCGTTCGCTATCTCGGTACCTGTGATGGCAACATGGATGAAGGCTCCATGCGCGCTGACGTTAACGTGTCGGTGCGCCGCCCCGGCGAAGGTTTTGGCACGCGCTGCGAAATCAAGAATGTCAACTCCATCCGCTTCGTCGGCCAGGCCATCGAATATGAAGCCCGCCGCCAGATCGCCATTCTGGAAGATGGTGGCGCAATTGACCAGGAAACCCGTCTCTTCGATCCTGGCAAGGGCGAAACGCGCTCCATGCGCTCCAAGGAAGACGCCCATGACTATCGCTACTTCCCCGATCCCGATCTGCTGCCGCTGGAATTCGACGATGCCTTCGTGGAACGCCTGAAGGTCGGTCTGCCGGAACTGCCCGACGACAAGAAGGCACGTTTCGTGGCTGAACTCGGCCTTTCCGTCTATGACGCCTCCATCCTCGTTTCGGAGAAGGCCATTGCGGATTATTATGAGGCCGTCGCGGCGGGCCGCGACCCGAAGGCTGCCGCCAACTGGGTCATCAACGATCTCCTTGGTGCGCTGAACAAGTCCAGCAAGTCCATCGAGGAAACGCCCGTTACGCCGGACCAACTTGGCGGGATCATCGACCTCATCAAGGCGAACACCATCTCTGGCAAGATTGCCAAGGATCTGTTCGAAATCGTCTGGAACGAAGGCGGCAACCCGGCAGACATCGTCGAAAGCCGTGGCATGAAGCAGGTGACCGACACGGGCGCCATCGAAAAGGCCGTGGACGAGATCATCGCTGCTAACCCCGACCAGGTGGAAAAGGTCAAGGCAAAGCCAACGCTTGCCGGTTGGTTCGTTGGCCAGGTGATGAAGGCAACCGGCGGCAAGGCCAACCCGCAGGCCGTACAGGAATTGGTCAAGGCCAAGCTCGGCCTCGAGGAATAAAGTCTCATCGCTTTTCAATAAAAGAGGCGGAAGACAGTCTCCTCCGTCACTCCGATCTCAATCGAGGTTGACGTCGAGATAACATGAGCAACGCCGGGATCGCTCCCGGCTTTTCTTTTTTGATGGGAGTCACAATGGTGTTCTTCATTCGCACCGCAAGCGAGCGCGATATCGAGCCAGTCCGGTCTTTGCTGATGAAGACCTGGCACGCGACCTACGATCCAATCTACGGCACGGACAAGGTCAACGACATGATTGCTCTGTGGCACACGCCGGCGGCCTTGAAGGAGCGCGTGGAGAAAAAGGGCGGCGAGTTTTTGGTGGCAGACGATGGAAAGCGTATAGGCGGCATGGCCTATGCCGTCATGTCCACTAGCATGGCTAAAACCGCGTTGCTCTATCAGCTTTATGTCGATCCGCAGTTCCAGCGTCAGGGGGTGGGGCGGGATCTCTTCGCCGAACTGGAAACCTGCTTTCCCGACGCGGAAATCATGCGCCTTGAGGTCGAACCTAAAAATACTGTCGCAATTGCCTTCTATGAAGGCGTAGGCTTTTCCGAGGTAGATCGAATCGAGCGCATGGCTGGCGTAGAGGGGATGCCCGGAATTGTAATGGAGAAGAGCCTGAGGCGGTAAAACACAATGGACGGTCTGATCATTCGTGAAGCGCGCGAAGAGGACGTTGCAGCAATTGCTGCGATGTTCGCCGCTGACGATGTGGGTGGGCACGGTGATACGGCCGATGACGTGGCCATGCCCGATTATCTCAGGGCTTTCAGGGCGATCGCCATGTCACCGCTTGAGAAGTTGTACGTCGCTGAGTTTGAAGACCGAGTGATCGGTACGTTCCAGACCGTGGTTCTCACCAAGCTTGCCGGGCGCGGCGCCGTATGGATGGTCGTCGAAGGTGTGCAGACCAGGGAGGATATGCGAGGCAGAGGTATCGGTGCGACGATGATCCGGTACTGCATCGCTGAGGCTGAAAAGCTTGGCCTCGCTGGGGTCCAGCTCACCTCCAACATGGCGCGCACCGATGCTCATCGCTTCTACGAGAGGCTTGGTTTCGAGAAGCGCCATTTCGGCTTCCGGCTGAAGCTTAAATAATCGCCGGCACGTTGGAAAAGCTGGACAATCGTTGGTGAGAACGTCATAAGCTTGTGGCCGTGCGAGTGCGAAAGCGACGCATGTGAAAAGCCCGAGGAACGGATAATGAAGACTCTTCTGCTGCAAATCTTCACCTGGTGGAACGGCCAGACGATCGGAACGCGCTTCCATACATGGCGCTTCGGAAAGAAGGTGGGGCAGGATGAGTTTGGCAACACCTACTACGAAGGTGGCACCACCTCCTGGGGCATGCCGCGTCGTTGGGTGATTTACAACGGTTACGCTGAAGCGTCTGCAATTCCGCCCGGCTGGCACGGCTGGATGCATTATCGCACCGACACGCCGCCGAGCAAGGAAAGCTATGTCGCACGCGACTGGCAGAAGCAGCATCAGCCGAACCTGACGGGTTCTGCCCAGGCGTACCGTCCTCAAGGCTCGCTGGCCGTTCCTGGTGAGCGCCCCCGCGTCACCGGCGACTATGATGCCTGGACGCCTGGCGGCTGATTCACTTCGCTTCGTGCTCCTTGCATGTAGGAGCAAAAGGGGCGGGCATTCATCATGGCCGCCACCCGCTTTTGCCACATTCGATCTTTAGGCGTGATGGGCGCTTTGATGAGCGGGCAGTTTTCTGGAGACGGTTTGATATGAGAACATTCACGCGGGATCTATCTTTGCGTGCACTGGCGGTTTCGCTTCTGGCGCTTCTTCCGGCAGTGGGTCTCGTGTCACCGGTGTCTGCGGCCCGCCTTGAAAATAAGGTTGCGGTCTTTTCCGGCATCGACAAGATCACCGGTCGCATTACCTCTTTCGACGTCTACATCAACGAAACGGTTCAGTTCGGCGCGCTGCAGGTCACGCCGAAGGTCTGCTACTCGCGCGACGATACCGAAGCGCAGAAAATCGATTCTTTCGTCGAAGTGGATGAAATCACCCTCGACAGAAAAATCCGCCGCATCTTCACGGGCTGGATGTTTGCCGATAGCCCCGGCCTGAACGCTGTCGAACACCCGATCTACGATGTCTGGCTCACCGGTTGCAAACAGGATTCGGACGTTCCGCCTCCATCGACGGCAAGTAAGTAAAAGAGCCTGATTCGGCGCACACAAGCCTTTCCATGCGTTGCCGATGTCTGGCTTGATGCAGGTGGTGGTTTAACCTGTAGTGCTGGTTTGCGGCGAGTTGAACCGCAATGATCCCGCATGCAAGCGAAACTCTTTATCGCGAAATCAGAATTCCAAATCCGGCTGGTTCACTGCCCGGTCCAGCATCTTTGAGTATTCATCCTTTGGAACGTCGATCGCGCCGAAGGTTTTGAGGTGGTCCGTTGTGAACTGCGTGTCGAGCAGGATGAAGCCACTATTGCGCAATCGCTCCACCAGATGAACCAGGCAGATTTTTGAAGCATTGGTGCGACGGGAGAACATGCTCTCGCCGAAGAAGGCAGCGCCTAGCGACACGCCGTAAAGACCGCCGACCAGTTCATCACCCTGCCACGCCTCCACGCTATGAGCGTGGCCGATCTCATGCAACTCGGTATAGAGCTTGCGGATCGTCTCGTTGATCCAGGTGTTCGGGCGGTCCGGCGCTTCTGCGGCACATCCGGCCATGACGGCGGTGAAAGCAGTGTCGAAGCGAATATCGAAGGGTTTCTTTCGAATGGCTTTTGCGAGACTTTTTGAGACGTGAAAATCGTTCAGCGGGATGATGCCCCTGAGGTCCGGCTCGACCCAGAATAACTCCGGGTCGTCAGCCGCCTCGGCCATCGGGAACAGGCCGATGGAATAGGCGCGCAGCAGCATATCGACGGTGATATCGCGATCTCTGCTGCGCCGACCCATTCCTTAGTGCGCGTCGCCGGCCAGATATTTTTCCAGCCAGTGGATGTCATAATTACCGTTCAGGATATCTTCGTTCTGAAGCAGGTCCTGGAACAGCGGAAGCGTCGTTTTGATGCCATCGACGACGAATTCGTCGAGCGCACGGCGCAGGCGGCGAATGCATTCGTCACGGTCGCGACCATGGACGATCAGCTTGCCGATCATGCTGTCGTAGTAAGGCGGGATCTTGTAGCCTTGATAGGCACCCGAATCCACGCGCACCCCCAGACCGCCGGGTGTGTGGAAGTAAGTGAGCGTCCCGGGCGAAGGCACGAAAGTCCGTGGATCTTCGGCATTGATGCGGCATTCGATGGCGTGACCATGGAATTCGATATCGGCCTGCGTAACCGAAAGACCTTGGCCGGAGGCGACTCTGATCTGTTCCTGCACGAGGTCCATTCCTGTGATCGCTTCCGTGACCGGATGCTCCACCTGAAGACGGGTGTTCATTTCGATGAAATAGAACTCTCCGTTTTCATAGAGGAACTCGATGGTGCCGGCACCACGATATTTGAGCTTGCGCATGGCGTTTGCACAAATTTCGCCGATCTCCATGCGCTGCTCAACGGTGAGAGCAGGGGAGTTGGCTTCTTCAAGAACCTTCTGGTGGCGACGCTGCAGCGAGCAATCGCGCTCGCCAAGATGGACGGCATTGCCTTCGCCATCACCGAAAACCTGAACCTCGATATGGCGCGGTTTTCCGAGGTATTTTTCCATATAGACGGCGTCGTTACCGAAAGCGGCAAGTGCTTCGGAACGGGCTGTGGAAACGGCTTCGTCCAGATCGGCTTCGGTCTTGGCAACTTTCATACCGCGGCCGCCACCACCTGCTGTTGCCTTGATCAGGACAGGAAAGCCGATTGAACGCGCGATTTCCATCGCGTTTTCAGGCTTCACCTCGCCATCGGAACCGGGAACGACAGGAATGCCGAGTTCCTGCGCCGTCTGCTTGGCGGTGATCTTGTCACCCATGATGCGGATATGATCGGCAGTCGGTCCGATGAAGGTGATTCCGTGGGCGTCGAGAATATCGGCAAACTTGGCATTTTCCGAAAGAAAGCCGTAGCCGGGGTGAACCGCGTCCGCGCCGGTGATTTCGCAGGCTGCAACAATCTGATGAATGTTGAGGTAGCTGTCACGCGACGGCGGTGGGCCGATGCACACGCTCTCGTCGGCGAGGCGCACATGCATGGCATCCGCGTCAGCCGTGGAGTGAACGGCAACCGTCGGAATACCGAGTTCCTTGGCGGCGCGAAGCACGCGAAGGGCGATTTCGCCGCGATTGGCAATGAGGATCTTGGATACCATGGGAGCCGCCTTATTCGATGACCACGAGGGCTTCACCATACTCCACGGGCTGCGCGTCATTGACGATGATTTCCGTCACCTTTCCGGACTTGGGCGCCGGAATCTGGTTCATGGTCTTCATCGCTTCGACGATAAGGATGGTCTGGCCTTCCTTGACGGTGGCGCCGACTTCGACGAACGCGCGCGCGCCTGGTGCTGGAGACAGATAGACCGTGCCGACCATCGGGGAGGTTACGGTATTTGCCGGGTTGCGCGCCGGAGCAGCCGGTGCAGCGGAAGCGGCAGGCGCTGCTGCGGGTGCTGCAGGCGCTGCGGCTGGCGCGGGGGCATACTGCGGAGCCGCGGCATAAACGGTTGCAGGCGGTGCGGAGCGCGAAACGCGGATACGCAGGTCGTCCTGCTCGACTTCGATCTCGGAAAGATCGGTGTCGTTGAGAATGTTCGCGAGGTCGCGGATCAGTTCCTTGTCGATACCGTTTTTCTTTTCAGACATGACAAACCCTATTCTGATTGTTTCTTTTTATGCCGTGATGTTCTTCAAGGCGTTGAGCGCCATGATGTAGCCATATGGCCCGAAGCCGCAGACCATGCCTTTTGCAGCGGGCGCTATCATCGATTTGTGGCGGAATTCTTCGCGGGCGTGGATGTTGGAAATGTGAACTTCCACAACGGGAACGGAAATCGCGCGAATGGCATCGTGCAGAGCAATGGATGTATGGCCATACGCACCCGGATTGATGACGACACCTGCAGCGCGTTCGCCCGCCTCGTGCAACAGGTCCACGAGAACGCCTTCATGATTGGACTGATGGCACTCGACGCTGAAGCCAAGCCCTTCACCTGCCGCCATGCAGTCGTTCTCGATATCCTTCAGCGTCTTGCCGCCGTAGATGCCCGGCTCCCGCTTTCCCAACATATTGAGATTGGGGCCGTTCAGGACGAAGATCGTGTTGCTCATTCGCTGTTCCGTCAAAAATCAGCGACACCTATAGACTGCGCGACTGACGAGGAAAAGCCCCCGGAGCTTCGAAAGAGCCCATGGAGTGGGTTAAGCCGCAGTTATTCAGCAGCTTTTTGGGCGTCGTGACTGTGATATCTTCCAACTTAGGAGCAGCTTGCCTTGCCGCAATTGCGCATATTGGCAATCTTTTCCTTCAAAGGTTCGGCGCCGACTGCACCAAACACGGCCTCGTTGCCGATGACATAGGAAGGCGTGCCGGAAATGCCGAGGTTCGTGGCAAGCGTATAGGCTTCCTGGACCTGTGCATCATTCGGATTCTCCGCCATGGATTTGCGGATATCGGCTTCTTTGAGGCCAAGCGAGGTCGCCACTTCGATCGCTTTCGCTTCATTGGCGCGACTGCGGCCGCCGAGAAGCGTGCGTTGGAATTCCGGGTACTTCTTCGGTGCGAGGAGTTTAACCGCGTTGGACACCTTGTGTGCCTCAACCGACTCCGGTCCAAGGATCGGGAACTCCTTCAACACGACACGAACGTTTTTGTCCTCTTTGAGGATCTTGTCCATATCCGCCATGGCGCGTTTGCAGTAACCGCAATTGTAATCGAAGAACTCGACCAGGGTCACGTCGCCGTCGGGATTTCCGATCGCGAGATCGTATTTCGAATCGAAGATGGCTTTGGTGTTGTCGGTCACGGCCTCCGCCGCTTTCGCGTTGCGTGCCGCATATTGTTTCTTCTCCAGCGCATCCTGAACCTCCAGCATGATTTCTGGATTTTCGATCAGATACTCCTTGATGAAGGCACCGATTTCTTTTTTCTGGTCGGCATCCAGCGCATGAGCTGGAAGGCTTGCGCCGAACGTGGAGAGGGCCGTGACACAGGCGAATGCGGCTGATCGGATGGAAAGTGCCATTTCGGTCCTCATTGGGTTTTGTGGTGATTCATGTTGCAGGCAATTACCCTAATTTAATTCAATTGCCATACCGGAAATAAATTGCGTGCGTTGCTCTCGCGTCATTGTGAAGAGCGCAACAATGCGGCAAATCTCCGTCATAGCATATAGAAAGACCATGCCTTTGATCACACTGTCCAAGCGAAGCGCCGTCGAGCCCTTTCACGCCATGGATATTCTAGCGGAGGCCAATCGGCGCAAACAGGCGGGGCGGCCCGTCATTTCCATGGCAGTTGGGCAACCTTCCCATCCTGCGCCGAAGGCTTCGTTGGAGGCTGCCGAGGCTGCTCTCAAACACGGCAGGATCGGTTACACCGACGCGCTTGGATTGCGGGAATTGCGTGAGGCGATCTCCTCGCATTACCGCTTGCGCCATCAGGTCATTGTCGATCCGGCCCGTATCGCAGTAACGACCGGATCGTCCGCGGCGTTCAATCTTGCTTTTCTTGCGCTGTTTGATGCAGGCGACGCGGTAGCGATCGCCAGGCCTGGCTATCCTGCCTATCGCAACATCCTGAAAGCCCTCGGTCTCACCGTGGTTGAAGTGCCGGTCACGGCGGAAACGGGTTACACGTTGACGCCAGCAAGCCTTGAACGGGCTGAGGCCAAGGCAGGCTGCAAGCTCAAGGGCGTGCTCCTTGCAAGTCCCGCCAATCCGACCGGAACAGTCACAAGCAGAGATGCGCTGAAGCGCCTTGCAAGTTATTGCGACGGGCGCAACATCGCCTTCATCTCTGACGAGATCTATCACGGACTGACTTTCGTCGGCGACGAGTCGAGTGCCGTTGAAGTGACCGACAACGCCATCGTCATCAACTCTTTCTCGAAATATTACTGCATGACCGGATGGCGCATCGGTTGGATGGTGCTGCCGGAGACACTGATCCGTCCGGTCGAATGTCTTGCGCAAAGCATGTATATTTCAGCGCCTGAACTGTCGCAACTCGCAGCGATGGCCGCGTTTACTGCGGAGGAAGAGCTCGATATCTACAAGGAAAGCTACCGCACCAATCGCGACTTTCTGATGAGCCGTCTGCCGGAGCTTGGCCTCCCGTTGGCATCCCCCATGGACGGCGCATTCTACGCTTATGTCGATACCAGCCGCTACTCCAATGACAGTATGGAGTTTGCCAGACGCATGCTGTCGGAAATCGACGTCGCGGCCGCACCGGGCCTGGACTTCGATCCACTGGAAGGACATCGTGCCATGCGCTTTTCTTATGCTGGCTCGGTTTCCGATATTGCCGAGGCCGTCGGACGCATTGCAGGGTGGCTGAAACAGGACTGAGATTAAATCGCCGGGGAGAGAGGCTATGACGATGAGCAAGGTAGCGGTAGTGACGGCGGGTGGAAGCGGCATGGGTGCCGCCGTTGCCAGGCGCTTTGCCGAAGATGGCTATGGGGTCGCGATCCTGTCCTCCTCGGGTAAGGGCGAGGCCCTGGCGAGTGAACTCGGCGGTGTCGGTATCACAGGCTCCAACCAGTCGAATGACGATATCCACAAGCTGGTTGATCTCACCCTGGAAAGCTTCGGCCGCATTGATGTTCTGGTCAACAGTGCCGGACACGGTCCGCGCGCACCCATTCTCGATATCACGGATGAGCAGTGGCATACCGGGCTCGACGTCTATCTCATGAACGTCATTCGTCCCACACGCATCATCGCCCCTATCATGGCCGCGCAAAAGAGTGGCGCCATCGTCAATATCTCAACGGCCTGGGCTTTCGAGCCAAGCGATATGTTTCCGACGTCTGCCGTCTTTCGCGCCGGTCTGGCGGCGTATACAAAAATCTTTGCCGATAAATATGCAGCCGACAATGTCCGCATGAACAATGTTCTGCCGGGTTGGATCGACAGCCTTCCAGCGACCGAACAACGCCGAGAGATGGTTCCGATGCAGCGTTACGGCAAAAGCGAGGAGATCGCTGCGACAGTGGCCTTCCTCGCATCTGAAGGCGCCGGCTACATTACCGGGCAGAACCTTAAGGTGGATGGCGGTCTGACCCGCTCCGTATAAGTTTTCTTGATCGCTTGGAACCGATCCATCTCTCGAGCGTTGCATGAGGGCGGGGGAGTGCCTTTTTTTATGTTGGTGCGCATCTCGATGGCGCAGGACACCGAGGGGTCTACCCTTCGATACCTTGGGGAATGGACTTGGTTCACATGACGAGCGATCCCGAGTCTGACGTGTTCGTCTTCTCGGCGTCGGACATGGAGCGGCTGGAGGCTCTGGAAGAACTGCAGATCATCGACACCGGCCCTGAGCCGGTCTTCGATGATATCGTCCAAGTGGCAAGCACAGTTTGCAAAGCACCGGTCGCCCTCATAAGCTTCGTTCAGGAAGAGCGCCAATGGTTCAAGGCGCGTGTTGGTTTTCAGCCCTGCGAAACGCCCATTGATCAGTCTGTCTGCCGCTATTCGCTCGGCTGCGACGATCTTCTTGTTATTACGGACCTGACGAAAGATCCACGCACGGCGAGGAACGCGCTCGTCACCCAGGAGCCGTTCATCCGCTTCTATGCGGGCGCACGCCTCATTCTGTCTGACGGTGTTGCCGTTGGCGCAGTGTGCGTCATCGACCACGTTCCGCGGCCAGAGGGGCTCACCCAAGAGCAGCGCTCCGTGTTGAAAGCGCTCGCCGGCCAAGTCTGTGCGCATCTTGAACTGCGGCGGACCGTGAACAGGCAGCGTGAGGTTATCGAGCGACAGAAGCAGATCAATGAAATGATGCGCGACGGCGTTCGCACCGCACTGACTGCGCAGGAGGCTGGCCATATCGGTACCTTCGAACTCGATATCATAACGGGCAAGATCAAGGTGTCGGCTGAGTTCTGCAGGATCTTCGACGTGCCGCAGACAGGGCAATACCACGCACGCGATTTCGAGCGGATGCTTCACCCCGATGATCGTGGACAGGAATCGTCCGAGAGCACCCGCAAGAATGGAACGGCGGTCATGGCGGTGCAATATCGCATCGTAACGCCGACGCGAGGTATAAGGTGGGTTTCTCGCAAGGCAACCTTTGAGCGGGATGAAGAGGGCAATCCTGTCAAGCTTCTCGGCACTGTCCAGGATATCACCGTTCAAAAGCGCGCCACCGAGCGCATAAAGGTACTGTTGGAACTCGGCGATCGACTGCGTGACCTTACCAATGTCGAAGATATCGCTTTTACGGCTGCCGAGCTCATGGCGCGGGCGCTTGACGCTACGCGGGCGGGTTTTGGCGTTGTCGATCCCGCACAGGAAACGGTGATATTACAACCCGAATGGCGCGCCCCTGGCGTCTCATCGGTCGCAGGAAAACATTATTTTCGCGACTACGGCTCCTATATCGATGACCTGAAGGCAGGTATGAGCGTCGTAATTTCGGATGTGATGACGGATCCGAGAACGACAGACAAGGCAGATGCCTTGATTTCGCTTGGCATTCGTCAGCTCGTTAACGTTCCAATCTTCGATCAGGGCAAATTTGCGCTCGTCGTCTTCGTTCACCATAGCGATCTGTTCGAATGGATGGAGGATGATCTCGCATTTGTCAGGAGTTTTGGTGATCGCATTCAAAGCGCGATTGGTCGCCTCCGTGCGGAGGCGGAGCAAAATCTGCTCAACCGTGAGATTGGCCACCGATTGAAAAACGCTTTTGCCATGGTGCAGGCGCTTGCGAAGCAGACACTAAGGCCTGTCCAAGAGAGAGGAGCCGTTTTGAATTTTGAACAACGGCTTCAGGCCCTCAGTTCAGCTCACGACATTCTCCTCGGCAACAATTGGGCGAGCGCCGATGTGCGCACGGCGCTCATGCGTGTTGTCGATACACTGGGTATGAAGGAGCAGGTCGATATTGAAGGAGAGGATATTTCTGTCAATCCCAAGGGTGCCCTGTCGCTGTCGCTCCTGCTGCATGAACTGACCACCAACGCGGTAAAGTACGGCAGTCTCTCGTCTGTCCAGGGCCGTGTGCTGGTGTCGTGGGAGGTGCAAGGAGACAGGGAAGATGCCGTTTTCCGCTTGATATGGAGGGAAACTGGCGGACCGGCTGTCCTGCAGCCACAATCGAAGGGCTTCGGATCACGCCTTATTTCCATGGGGCTTTTAGGAACCGGCGGTGTATCGACGCGTTACTTAGATCAAGGACTGGAGGTCGAAATGACTGCGTCTCTGGTTCAATTGCAACAGGTATCGTGAACCATGGCTCAAGAACAACTGGTCGCCAAACAGGTCGTCCTCGTCGTGGAAGACGATCCGCTTCTGCGCATGATGGCAGTGGATATGGTCGAAGATGCGGGGTTCAGTGCAATAGAGGCTGGCGGCGCCGATGAAGCGCTGACGATCCTACGTGCCCGGCCAGACGTTGGGGTTCTGTTCACCGATGTCGACATGCCGGGCAGCATGGATGGCGTTCAACTCGCGCGAATAGCCTGTCAGACTGACAGGCAACTCGGAATTCTACTGACGTCCGGCCATCACCGCCTCGAGAACGACGCGTTGCCGCCGCGGAGCGTTTTCTTTCCGAAGCCTTACGATACACAGATTGTTACTGAAGTGCTGAGGAAGTTCGCAGCATAGAAATGTGTCGGCGTTAGATCGAATTCTGTGGGCGACTTAATTTCAATTCATCTTTCATAAACCAAGATAATTGTGGCTCATTCTTATTAATTTTTCAGAAAATAAAATTTTCTATTGTCTTTCCATGATTTGGCTCTGGGGGACTACATGAATTTTCTTGGCATTACGGGCATGCAATATTCCGGCGTTCCATTCCACGATACGAGAATATTGCTCGCGGAGGACTCCAATGTCTTCACCCAGATGATCGGTGCCCGTCTGATGGAATTGCTTGGCCTTACCGTGGAAGTCTGCCGCAATTTCGAAGAGCTTCAGGAATGCTATGAGCATTCGACTGAAAAGGTTACGCTCGCGATCTCGAACATCAATCTGCCCGGTGCAGAGAACGGCGAAGCGCTTGAATATCTCATCGATCTTTCCATTCCTACAATCGTCTTCACCAGCACCTTCCATGAAGACACGCGAGAGAAACTGATCACCAAGGAGGTGGTCGACTATATTCTCAAGGACAACGTCTTCGCAGTCGATATGTTGACGGAATCGGTTTGCCGTTTCCTTACCAATCACCGCCATCATGTTCTGATCGTGGACGATAGCCCAACCGCTCGAGCGCTGCTCTCCAGTCGTTTGAAGCGCTATAATTTCCGTGTAAGCCTTGCCGATAGTGGGGCGAAGGCCCTGGAAATCCTTCGCAACAATCCCGACATCGGTCTAGTCGTGACTGATTACAACATGCCCGATATTGACGGGTTTGAGCTTACTCGGCGCATTCGCACAATGCGCGGCTCCCATGAGTTGCGCATCATCGGCGTGTCATCATCCAATAACCGGTTGCTGTCGGCACGCTTCCTGAAGGCTGGTGGAAACGACTTCATGCTGCGCCCCTTCATCGAAGAGGAGTTTTATTGCCGCGTGAACCAGAACCTCGACACGCTGGTCCAGATCAAGAGCGCGCGCGGCGCCAGTTCGAAAGCGGCGGCCTGACACCCGACTACACTCTGTCCGAGCGTGCTGTTTTCATACGGAGGCAACGTCAAACCGCCTGCGCTCCGCAGGCGGTTTGTCTATAGCTGGGACTCCAGCGGCAAAATGCCCAAGATCAACGAAACGCAGCGGCGGGACAGGCTTGCATAGGGTTCCTTGCCGTAAAAGCGAGGTCTTCCTTTTACCAATCCATTCCAGATCAACCGCTTCTTCGGACTCAATGCCAATTCAAAACTCATCTCGCGGCTGGTTTCCTGGGTGAAGATCTCGTCCATCTGTACGGCAAGCGTTTCGGACGTGAACAGCACCCCCATCTCAGTGTTGAGAGACATTGAACGCGGGTCGAAGTTCAGCGAACCGACAAAGCCCGTTTCACCGTCGCAGGTAAATGCTTTGGTATGGAGACTTGCCTGCCCGGAGCCACGTAAGGACAGTGCGTTGTGCTGATCGGCCAGTGCGCGTAACTCGTGGATCTTGATTCCATTTAACAGAAGAGGGCGTCGGTACCGCGCGTAGCCGGCATGAACGGCGGCCACATCGGTCGCTGCCAGCGAATTGGTAAGAACCGATACGCTGACGCCATCGGCAGAAAGCCGCGATAGCGTTTCGACACCCTTTTGTCCGGGGATGAAATAGGGAGACGTGATCTTCAGTCTCACCTTAGCGCCCTCCATGATGGGCAAAAGATTTTCCATCAGGTAGTTATGGCCGCTACGACGCTTGCCCGCCGCCTTTTCAGGAGGGTCGGCGAGCACGCTCGCGGACGCCACCCACTCAAGTCGGTCGGACATAAGAAACCCACCGTGATGATGCAGACTTTCCACTTTCTGAAGATACGGTCGCGCAGCCTCGCTTGTAGCCAGACGATCTAGCTTCCGACGAAGCCGCGCCAACTTGCTCGGCCGTCGCGCAATGAGTGAGCGAACGGGGATGGCAACCGCACTGTTCCAATAGTCGTCGAATATGTCTTCGGCATCGCTGACCGATTTGCCATGTGCCAGTACATCGAAGTCGCGGAAGTTCGCTGCCTCTGCCGCGTCGAAATAGGCATCCCCGATATTGCGTCCGCCAATGATCAATGCCCGACCATCTGCAATCCAGGCCTTGTTATGCATCCGCCTGTTGACGCTGCGAAACCGCAAGACGAGTTCGATGCCGCGCCGAAAGATGTTTTCCCGCGCCTTGGTGGGATTAAAAAGACGCAATTCGATCTGGGGATGGCTATCGATAGCGTGATAGATTCTGTCCGACATAGTCACGCCGAGGTCGTCCAGCAACAGACGAACCCTCACGCCACGATCTGCGGCGGCCAAGACCTCACGCATCATCAATTGCCCGGTCAGATCGGCGTTCCACATGTAATACATGAGGTCGAGGCTGCGGCCAGCAGCGCGAGCCGAAGAAACTCTGAGTGCGAAGGCATCCATGTTCGACTGGACCAGCGCAAGAGCCGTATAATTACTGTGGTGATCGTTGCCGATATCAGACCAGTGCCGGTCGAGCGCTGTGCTATCTATGCCTTTAGGAAGCGCCGTAGAAGCGATCTTCGTTATTGCGCGTTCCTGGCGACGGGAAAGAATGGCAAGCGCGAAAACACCGCAGACAATGAGGACGATTGCTATCAGAATGGTACCGATCACTTCGCCTCATGCCCCCAACATAGTTTCGCTCGTGCGTATCGTGCGTTTGCCGTCTTAGGCCGCTTTTTAAGGCGTGGTCTGCGTTTCAATTCCAGGATTTGGCTCCGGCATACCCGGATGCGAGGTCACTAGATAGGTGATGGCAATGGCGCTTGCGGCCACGATTAGTGTTCCGATCACAGCGATTGTCAGTCCCCACGGCTTGGACTTGCGACGCGACCATACGAAAGGCCTTCTGCGAAGAAGGTTCTTTTTGCTGTGGTGATGATACTCTGGGCCAAGATTTTCGGTATTGGTCATCGTTCAACTCCCCGCGCCTGTCAAAATGCAAGCTCTAATTTACCGAACGCTTCAACCTCGCTTGAAGTTTCATCAGGCTTCAAAGATGCCCAAATAGGGACTGCTTTTGTCGCACATGGCCTTGTCGCCGTAGCCCATAGAAGACATTGTCGGCGGTAATGGAGCCTTTCGCTCCACCGGAGTAAGTGATGACTGCCACGTCGCGTGCATTTTTAGAAGATCTGTTTTTTGCAGCTGTTCGCGCAGCAGACCCTTACGAGGCAATCCGCGCACATCTTCCGCGAAGGCCGAAAGGTCGCACTGTCGTGATAGGGGCTGGTAAGGCTGCGAGCCAGATGGCGGCAGCCTTCGAAAGGGCTTGGCATCATCCGCTCGAAGGAGTCGTGGTGGCCCGTCACGGGCCTATCGCTCAATGCCAGTCCATCAAAGTGTTGCAGTCTGCGCATCCCGTTCCGGATGCGGCAGGATTGGCCGCCTCACAGGCATTGATCAGCGCCGTGGAGGGGCTGAATGAGGATGATCTGGTGATCGCGCTCATTTCCGGTGGCGGCTCGGCGCTGTTGCCTTCGCCACCGCACGGTTTTTCGCTGGCCGACGAGATAGCGCTGAATGAAGCACTCCTTGCATCTGGTGCGCCGATCTCTGCGATGAATGTGGTGCGAAAACACTTTTCCCGGATAAAGGGCGGGCGTTTGGCGGCTCTTGCCCATCCGGCCCGCGTCGTCAGTCTGATCGTGTCCGACGTGCCGGGGGATCATCCTGCCTTTGTCGCTTCCGGCCCAACCGTGCCTGATGAAAGCCGTTCGGAGGAGGCATTACGGGCAATCCGCGATTATCGCATTACGCTTCCGCAACACGTCATCGACTCCATCACCCGCGAGGCGGCTCCGATGCCGTCCGATCCGTCATTTTCCTCAGATGAAGTTCATGTCATCGCCTCTGCCCGCGTGTCACTGGAAGCTGCTGCACAGCGCGCCAGGGAGCGGGGAGTTGACCCCCTCATACTGTCGGACTGCATCGAAGGCGAAGCCAAGGATATCGGAAGGATGCATGCCGCATTGGCGCGGGAATTTTCAAGCCGTGCTGCCAGACAAAGGCCTATGGTCCTTCTCTCGGGAGGGGAAACGACGGTGACGATTGGCTCTGGAAGCTACGGCAAAGGCGGGCGTAATTCCGAGTTGCTGCTATCTGCCGCGCTCGACTTGCAGGGAACTGACGGTATAACGGCGCTGGCAGCGGATACGGATGGAATTGATGGATCGGAGAACAATGCGGGTGCTTTCTGTGATGGGAAGACTGTTGCCCGTATTCGCGCATCTGGCGGGGACGCTCGCTCGCTTCTTGCCGGTCACGATGCGTGGTGGGCTTTTCATCTGGCTGGCGATCTTTTTACACCCGGCCCGACCGGCACCAACGTCAATGATTTTCGGGCCTTCCTGCTGGAATAGGCCGGCGTTGCAAGCTATGCCGAAAGCGCACTGATGGGGGGCGAGCTAGGCGCATATTTCGGGTTGTTTGCATCTGCCTTTCTGGCTGCAACGCTTGTTCCGGCGCAGTCTGAATCCGTTCTGGTCTATCTGACGATGACAGGACAATATTCGCCTGTCCTGCTCGTTACCGTGGCCAGTCTTGGAAATATATTGGGCTCCGTCGTCAACTGGTATCTGGGGCGAGGGGTGATGCTGTATCGTCACCGGCGATGGTTTCCCGTATCTTCCCAGAACCTCGACAAGGCCCAGAACTGGTATGCGCGCTATGGACGATGGTCGCTGTTGGCGAGCTGGCTACCGATCATTGGCGACCCCTTGACGGTCGTTGCTGGCGTCATGCGCGAGCCGTTCGCATCCTTCATCGCCATTGTCACACTCGCCAAGTTCGGGCGTTATCTGGTCCTGGCCTTGGCGACGCAAGGTATAGGTTGAGCGACATCTATGTCGCTTGGTGGTGATACGCCATCCGAAACCTCGGCTCAGTGTGAGGCCTTTGCAAAATCCATCGTGCTGATGATATGATTCTTATGAATTCACCAGGCGAAGGGAGGCGCTGCCGTGAAATCGAAGATCAGTTTCAAAAGCGATCATCGGCAAGGGCTCGGTTCGGGCCGCAGGATTCGCCGATCTGGAGCAAACGATAATTTTCCTGGATTGGAATTTGAAACGACGAGCGAGACACGTGACTGGCGTCTCGTCTGCCTCATTGCAGCGATTGTGTGCGGGCTTGCAGCTTTCATCTTCCTGCCGCTTTGGTAGGGCGAACGCGTTTGTGTCGCGAGTAAAAAGCCTGATCGCCTTGTCAGAACGCCGTGCCCTGGAACGCCCCGAGGAGGCTGAATTTTTAAAGCTGTGAATGGCGCTTTGCATAAAATCGATTCCGATTGCAGGTCCGATGCTATAGGCCGTTAAGGTATGGCGAAAAAAAACACGATATGGGCTGGCAATGGCAATGATTGAAACGGTCGATACCGTTCCAAGGGCGTTTCTTGGAGTGGAGCGGTCAGCGACAGAACAGCGATGGATGTCACGGCTCGATCAGGCCGCTCAGAACCGTGCGCTCGCCATGTCGCAGGTCCATGGAATTCCGGAGCTGATTGCACGCGTTCTAGCAGGACGCAATGTCGGCGTCGATGACGCACTGGCTTTTCTGGATCCGACGATAAGATCGCTGATGCCTGATCCCCGCACGCTTACCGATTGCGAGAAAGCCGCCCAGCGTATTGCCGATGCCATCGAAAAGCATGAGAAGATCGCAATTTTCGGGGATTACGATGTGGATGGAGCTGCGTCTTCGGCGCTGATGTATCGCTTTCTCCATCATTTTGGCCTCGAGCCGGAAATCTACATTCCCGACCGCATTTTCGAAGGATACGGCCCCAATCCCGCTGCGATGCAGCAGCTTGCTGCTAAAGGCGCGACCTTGATCATCACGGTCGATTGCGGCTCCACCAGCCATGAGTCGCTTGGCGTCGCGCGCGATGCCGGAACAGATGTACTGGTCATCGACCACCACCAGGTTGGAACCGAACTTCCTCCTGCGGTCGCTCTCGTGAACCCTAACAGAGAAGACGATCTGTCGGGGCAGGGACATCTCTGCGCTGCCGGCGTGGTGTTCCTCGTTCTTGTCGCAACACTCCGCGTCCTGAAAGAGCGGCACAACCGTCAGGCTTTCATGCTGGATCTGTTGACCTATCTGGACATCGTGGCTCTTGCGACGGTTTGCGATGTCGTGCCGTTGGAAGGCCTCAACCGCGCCTATGTGGTAAAAGGACTGGTTGCGGCGCGGCATATGAATAACGTGGGGTTGGCCGCACTTTTCAAGAAGGCGGGTCTTGGCGGTCCGGTGACGCCCTATCATTTCGGCTTTCTCATCGGGCCGCGCATCAACGCCGGTGGACGTATTGGCGATGCCGCCCTGGGCAGCCGGCTCCTCACCCTCGACGACAGCACGCAAGCCGAAGTCATTGCGGAAAAGCTCGACGAATTGAACCGAGAGCGTCAGGCCATGGAAGCGGCAATGCTTGCCGAGGCTGAAGCGGAAGCGCTGTTCGAATATGGCGATGGCTCTGGCGCAGGCGTCATCGTGACAGCCCGCGAGAACTGGCATCCCGGTATTGTCGGTCTTCTGGCGTCGCGGCTGAAGGATCGCTTCCGCCGCCCGGCTTTCGCCATAGCATTCGATTCGCAAGGGCGAGGCACAGGCTCCGGTCGTTCCATCAACGGTTTCGATATGGGGCGCATGGTGCGCAACGCTGTCGAAGCGGGACTGTTGGTGAAGGGTGGCGGTCATGCCATGGCTGCGGGCCTCACGGTAGAACGCGCCAATCTCGGACGGCTCCGTACCTTTTTTGAAGAGGCGGCACAGAAGACCGTCTCGCAACTGGTCGAAAACAGCGTCCTCAAAATCGATGGCGCCATCGGCGCTTCTGGCGCAACGCTGGAACTGATCGACCAACTCGAGCAGGCGGGGCCGTACGGTTCGGGCCACTCGCAGCCGATTTTCGCCATCCCTTCGCACAGGCTGCGTGATGTCCGAATCGTCGGCACGTCGCATATCAAGATCACGCTGGAAGCACTGGATGGTTCACGCCTCGACGGCATAGCCTTTCGCGCAGCGGATGCACCACTTGGGCAGATGCTGATGAATGCTCGTGGACGTCAGATTCATGTGGCGGGCACGCTGGGTGCGGAGCATTGGCAGGGGCAGAAAAGGGTGCAACTGCGCGTCCTGGATGCTGCTTTCGCGCCGTAGGCAAAAGACATCACACCGTAAAAAAGTGCAAGGCCTACCTATTACGGTACTTCAATAAAGACTTGTAAAACACTGATTTAAGAAGGGAAGTGGCACGCCCTAGGGGAGTCGAACCCCTCTTTTCAGAATGAAAATCTGACGTCCTAACCGATAGACGAAGGGCGCGTGCGCTGTGGTGGGGGCCTTATAGTCAGGCATCGGATTCTCCGCAAGCGCCAATTTGGGTTTTTTTGAATTTATGCGAAATTTTTTGGATCAAGCGGTCGCTGCCCAGGGGAGAACTCTGTAAATCCGTCGATGTCGCGGAAATGAGAGGGGGAAGCGTGAGGTGGCGTGGGATCAGGGGTTCCCGTTTGATCGCCGCCTCACGCTTCATCGGGGGGACAGCGAAGAAACGAGCGGCGCAGATTTTGGTTCCAGCGATCAAAAAGAACTGTGAAAAATCAAGTCCGCGGGTCATGCGCTAATGCACGCAGCATAAAAAACGCCCGGTGACGGATGTCCCGGGCGCCAATATCGTCAGGCTTCGATCTTGATTATCGAGCAGTGCGATCAGAGATCGACGTCGAGGATCGCCATGGAGAAGTTGTAAGAACGATCGCCGTCTTCATCGTCGATGTAAACGACTCCGAGGAACTCATCGCCCATGTACACTTCGGCAGAATCGTCCTTGCGGGGACGTGCCTTGACGACCATCTTGTCGTTAAAAGTGCGCTTGAAATAGGCGTCGAGCTTTTTGATTTCGTCGGCTTTCACCAGTCTTCTCCTGTGCGGTTCTCACGGCGTCGGTCGACCTTCGGGGCCAACCATCGGGACGTCGTGATTTTCAATCTGCGCCGCTTTTGGCACGGGTTAAAGGCGAAAGTAAAGTCGAAGCAGCAAATCCCCCGCGTGACGCATTATGCGATCCACGCAGGCTACGTTTTTGCTTTCGAAAGTGTCAGATATCGGCTCCGATGATTTGGTCCATGATCCGGGACGGCTCGTTGCAACCGCCTTCGCCAACGATCCGCGCTGGTACGCCTGCAACGGTGGTATTGGGCGGAACAGGCTTCAGAACCACCGATCCCGCCGCGACGCGAGAGCAACTTCCCACCTCGATATTACCAAGAATTTTTGCGCCCGCGCCGATCAGCACGCCGCTTCTGATCTTGGGGTGCCGGTCTCCGGTTTCCTTGCCTGTGCCACCCAGAGTGACACCCTGAAGAATGGAAACGTTGTCGCCGATGACAGCGGTCGATCCAACGACGAGACCAGTTGCGTGATCGAGAAACAAACCTTTTCCGACGGTGGCCTGCGGGTTGATGTCGGTCTGGAACACGCTTGAGGATCTGCTTTGCAAGTAAAGGGCGAAATCCTTCCTGCCCTTTGACCAAAGCCAGTGGGCGAGGCGGTGCGTCTGGATGGCGTGGAAGCCTTTGAAGTACAAAACCGGCTCCATGAAACGCGTGCAGGCCGGATCCCGGTCGTAGACGGCCTGAATATCGACGCGCAGGATTGCGCCCCATTCCGGCCAGTCGTGAAGCATCTCCGAAAACGTCTGGCGCAAGAGGACGGCCTGCATATCAGGATGATCGAGACGCTCGCAAATGCGATAGATGACGCTATCTTCCAGCGAATGATGATTGAGGATCGTGGAATAGAAGAACGCCGACAGCAGCGGATCCTGAGCAGCAGCCGTGCGCGCTTCGTTCAACAAACTGCCCCAGATCGGATCGACGACTGCGATCTGATCATTCTGGCGGGTCTCTGTGCGTGCGACCATGTCAGCTGTCCTTAAAACCGGTTTGCGTCACTATATCGAAAAATACGTTGCACAGAAATAGGTATCCGCCCATGCCGTTAAAGGCGGTAAAGCATCAGTTTTTCTGAAAGCTTTGTGGAACGAATTTTCTTGATCAGCCAATCATGTGAGATCGGCGTAGAACTCCAGAACCGCTGCCTTGAAGACACGGTCGCCGACCGCCAGCATGTGATCGCGATTGGGAATGTCGATGGCTCGTGCGTCGGGCATCAGATCTGCCAGTTCCTGGCCGGAGCCGGCGATATCGTCTTTGGTTCCGACGGCAATCAGAGTAGGGGCGTCGATCTTTCTGGCCTCGTCCCGTGTCAAGAGGACACGCGAGGTCTCGATGCATGCAGCAAGCGCCACGCGGTCGCTCTTGGTCTGTTCGGCAAAGGCGCGAAACATGCGGCCTCGTTCATGTGTGACCACGTCGAGGGATGGCGCCCGAAGCGCATCCGCGATCGGATCCCAGTCTCCCACACCATCGACCATGCCGATACCGAGACCACCGAACACCAGCGATCGAACACGCTCCGGATGAGCCACCGCCATGAAAGCGGAGATGCGTGCGCCCATGGAATAACCCATAATATGCGCTTCCGGGATGCCGAGGTGATTGAGCAGTCCGACCGCGTCTTCAGCCATCACCGCCGGATAGTAGGCCTCCGGATCATGCGGCTTGTCGCTGGCTCCGTGGCCGCGATTATCGAGTGCGATAACGCGATAACCGGCATCGCCAAGGGTCTTTACCCAACCTGGATGAACCCAGTTCACCGCGGCGCTGGAAGCAAAGCCGTGAATCAGCAAGACGGGTGCGCCGGACGGATCACCCTCATCGAAATAGCTCAGTTGCAGTCCGTCGCGCTGGAAGGACAAAAATTGCGGCAGGTTGAGATTCATCAAGGACCTCCTGTTTTGCCGACCATATGTCAGGAAATGGACGTGTTGGAAATATTCCGCGCTCTTTTCTATGGAGGTTCGACCGATTTAACGCTACATACTCGAACAATTAGAGCGTTGGCTCAGAGACGATTTTGCATTCTTGGAGAAGAACATGGCTGGCCACACAATTCCTCACTTCCAGAACGACGGCGGACACCGCATGATCGAAATCGGCGTCAAGGAATTCATGTGTACCGGAGCATCGGTGCCTTTTGATCACCCTCACATTTTCATCGATATGGGCGACGAGAACGAAAAGGTTTGCTCCTACTGTTCAACGCTCTATCGCTACAATCCGTCGCTGAAAGCCACGCAGACCAATCCTCCCGGCTGCGTCTTCCATGTGAAGGCAGCGTAACCCCTTAGAAATCGGGGCTCTACATGCCCATCAAAACAGTGGCGATCATCGGTGCTGGCATAGCTGGTCTCACCGCAGCTCTTTCTTTCGCCCGATATGGCATCGCAACTGATATCATCGAGCAGGCGTCCGAACTCGCTGAGGTCGGCGCCGGGCTACAGATTTCGCCCAATGCAGCGCATATCTTGTTGGCGCTGAATGTCCTGCCTCAGATTGAAGACATGTGGCTGGAGCCGCTGAGCGTCGATCTTTCCTCCGGTCTGTCTCTCAAGACGCTCATGTCCCTGCCTATGAAAAGCGTGGCAAAAGCGCGCTGGGGCGCGCCTTATGGCGTTCTTCACCGGGCAAGTTTGCAGCGGGCGCTTCTTGCCGCCGTTAGTTCCAATCCACTGTGTCGTTTGCATCTGGGAAAGAGGCTGGATAACGTCGACACGCACACGATCGCACGCACGATTTTCACGCAACCGGATATGATTGTCGGTGCCGATGGAGTTTGGTCAGCCACGCGCTATTGCGTGCCGAATGCACCGGCCGCGACCTTCTCAGGCAATGTCGCATGGCGATTTACGTTGCAGGAACGAGATGCACCCGGTTTCCTCAACCGTCATTCGGTGACCGCCTTCCTCGGGCCGTCTGCCCATATCGTCGCCTATCCTCTGACGGAAACCGGCGATTTCAACATCGTCGCCATCTCCGTTGGCGCAAATCCCGGCGACACCTGGAAGGCCGAAGCGCAACGCCAGCAAAAGGCGTTTCTCTTGCAGCAGTTTCGCCACTGGAATCCGGCCTTTGCACAATTGCTGGACGGCGCTGCAAACCCGACCTTCTGGCCGCTGTTCCAAGCCGGTGCAGGTCAGTGGCAAGATGGCCGCCACACGATACTGATCGGAGATGCCGCTCATGCCATGATGCCTTTTGCCGCACAGGGCGCCGCTATGGCCATCGAGGATGCTTTTGAACTCGCGACTTTTGTGTCGCGTAGGGAAATCCTTGGCGCATCGCTAGACAGTTTCGCAGCACATCGCATGTCCCGTGTCGATAAGGCAAGAAAGCGGGCGAAGCTCAACAGCTTCGCCTACCATGCACGCGGCCCCATGCGCATTGGGCGCGACATCCTTCTCTCTTTGCGGCCGCCAGAGCAATTCCTGGCGGACTTCGATTGGCTCTACGGCTACAAAGCGGAAGGGCTTTAGGCTTTCGCCGCGGCAGCGAAACCCGCTTCCAGATCGCGTTTAATGTCTGCTACATCCTCAAGCCCGATCTGAAGCCGGATGACGGGGCCTTCGGTAGGCGCTTTCGCGATCGTCCGGTCGGCAAGATTGACGGGGATCGCGAGGGATTCGTAGCCACCCCACGAGAAGCCCAGACCAAAGATAGATAAGGCATCAAGGAAGGCGTGCGCCTTTGCCGTGGACTTGGCGTTGTCCGCCTTCAGGACAAAAGAGAAGACACCGCTCGAACCCTTGAAATCGCGCTTCCAGATGTCGTGTGTCGGGAAACTTGGCAGGGCAGGGTGCAGTACACGGGCGACATCGTCTCGCGCCTCGAGCCATTGCGCAATGTCGAGGGCGCTCTTTTGGTGATGCGCGAGCCGGATGCCCATCGTTCGCATGCCGCGCAACACCTGATAGGCGTCGTCGGACGTCACGCACATGCCGAGATTGGTATTGGCGTCATATAGCTTTTTCCAATGCTTTTCATTGGCGGACACAAAGCCCATCAAAATGTCGGAATGGCCCGCAGGATATTTCGTTGCGGCATGGATCGAGACATCCACGCCGTGGTCTAGGGGCCGAAAATAGAGCGGCGTCGCCCAGGTGTTATCTATTGTCACGACGCAGTCATAGCGGTGGGCGATGGACGAAATCAGGCCGACATCCTGCATTTCGAACGTGTTCGAGCCTGGCGCCTCAAGATGAACGAGCCGGGTGTTCGGTCGGATCAGAGCTTCTATTCCCGCGCCGATCGCCGGATCGTAATACTCGACCTCGACGCCATATTGCTTCAGCATCGTGTTGCAGAAACGCCGAGTGGGGAAGTAGACCGAATCGACGACGAGCGCATGATCGCCAGCGCTTAGATAGGCGAGAAATGGCACGGTCACCGCCGCAAGGCCTGACGACAGAAGGATCGTACCGGCGGAGCCCTCCAAGCTATCGATCATGCTGCAAAGCGCAGCCGTCGTTGGCGTTCCGTGCGTGCCATAGGTGTAGGGCTGATCGCCTGACATCAAGGTTGCAGCATCCGGGAACAGAACGGTAGAGCCGCGGGCGATGGGGGGGTTGACGAAGCCGAAGAACTCGGTCGGATCATTTCCAAGATGCGCGAGGCGCGTGTTTACACCCGAGCCGCCGAGGATCTCGTTCTTGTCTTTCATGCTGCAAGTCTCTCATTATTGTGATGCGCGAAGATGCCGAGGATTTGCTCTTAAGGTCAAGCCGCTTCTCCGGACATAGGAAAAACCAGTCTACCTGCCTGACAGGATGAGTAGATTTTGAGCGAGTTTCGCGCAAAAAATAGTCATATGCTCACTTAAAGGACGGAAATTTGAAAATTCCGTTTTTTAGACACAATTGCTTCGCGAAAGTCTTGACCATGGCAGCAATTGCGATTGTGATAGGGACGCACACCGGGAGGTGAAGCGGAGAGACTGTTGCAGGCCACGGCGGGTGCCAGTCCTCTCCAATCGAGAAAAAAGAGACAAAGGTTGGGAAAAATGAAAAAGGCACTTCTGTCAGCCGCTATTGGCGCAGCAGTCTTGGGAGCTGCAACGGCTGCATCTGCCGGTACTCTTCAGGATGTGAAGGCAAAGGGTTTCGTCACCTGTGGCGTCAGCTCCGGCATTCCGGGTTTCTCGAACCCTGATGACAAGGGCGAATGGTCCGGCATCGACGTCGACTATTGCCGCGGTATCGCTGCCGCCGTGTTCGGTGACGCTTCCAAGGCGAAGTACGTTCCGCTGACCTCCAAGGATCGTTTCCCGGCACTTCAGTCCGGCGAAATCGACGTTCTGACGCGTAACACCACCTGGACGATCAGCCGCGACACGTCTCTCGGCTTCAACTTCCGCACCGTCAACTATTACGACGGCCAGGGCTTCATCGTGAAGAAGAGCCTCAACGTGAAGTCTGCTCTTGAGCTTTCCGGCGCTGCCGTCTGCGTTCAGCAGGGCACGACGACCGAACTCAACCTCGCCGACTACTTCAAGACCAACAACCTTCAGTACAACCCCGTCGTATTCGAAAAAGAATCCGACGCAACCTCCGCTTATGACTCCGGTCGTTGCGACGTCTACACCACGGACCAGTCCGGCCTCTACGCTATCCGTCTGAAGATGAAGAACCCTGATGAAAACATGGTTCTGCCTGAAATCATCTCCAAGGAGCCGCTCGGACCAGCCGTTCGCCAGGGTGACGACCAGTGGTTCGACCTCGTCAGCTGGGTTCACTACGCCATGGTCAATGCTGAAGAACTCGGTATCACCTCCAAGAACGTCGATGAGCAGAAGGCTTCTGCCAACCCGGACGTCAAGCGTCTTCTCGGCACGGAAGAAGGCACCAAGATCGGTACAGATCTGGGCGTCGCCAACGAGTGGGCCTACAATATCATCAAGAATGTCGGCAACTACGGTGAAGTCTTCGACCGTAACGTCGGTCCTGGCTCCCCTCTCAAGATCGAGCGTGGCCTGAACTCTCTGTGGAACAAGGGCGGCCTGCAGTACGCACCTCCGGTTCGCTGATTGCTTTAAAGCCTAAAAAGCTTTTGCAGGAGGCGGGGATATTCATCTCTGCCTCCTTCTTCTTCATAAAATAAGCTCGAAAAGAGCATATAGAGGGAAAGGTGCCTATGGCAGGCAAGACGATCCGTTCTGGACCGTCCGGCGCATCCGGCGCGACGTCCATGATCAACGATCCGCGCATGCGGTCCATCTTCTACCAGACCGTTACGCTCATCATCCTGGTGCTGGCCGTCTGGTTCATCACCAACAACACGATCCAGAATCTTCAGCGCGCCAATATCGCCTCTGGCTTCGGCTTTCTGAACGGTCGCGCCGGTTTCGATATCGGCCAGACGCTGATCGATTACAATAACGACAACACCTTCGGTCGCGCGCTGATCGTCGGTATTTTGAACACCTTGCAGGTGGCGGTTCTTGGTATCATCACCGCCTCGATCATCGGCTTCCTCGTCGGCATTGCCCGGCTTTCCAGAAACTGGCTCGTATCGAAGCTCGCGCAGGCTTATGTGGAAATCTTCCGCAATCTGCCGCCGCTTCTCGTCATCTTTTTCTGGTACAAGGGCGTCATCACAATTCTTCCGCAGGCACGTGAATCGCTTGCCTTGCCGTTCGATACCTACTTGAACAATCGCGGTTTCTTCTACCCTAAATTCGTTTGGGGTGAGGGCACCTGGATGGTTCCGGTGGCTTTTCTCGTCGGTATCGTCATCACCTTCTTCGTCTATCGATGGGCGAAGGCACGCCAGATGCGCACCGGCCAGCCGTTCCGCACTGGTCTCGTGGGAGCTGCGATTATCATCGGTTTGCCGCTTGCCACGTTCCTGGCGCTCGGCGCACCGCTGACCTTTGATCTGCCAGTTCTTGGCCGCTTCAACCTGGCTGGTGGTTCGGTCATTGCGCCAGAATTCATGTCGCTTTATCTGGCTCTGTCCTTCTACACCGCCTCATTCATCGCTGAAATCGTCCGCGGTGGTATCAAGGCTGTGCCGAAGGGGCAGACAGAAGCCGCCGACGCGCTTGGTTTGCGTTCCAGCACCACGACGCGCCTGATCGTCGTTCCTCAGGCAATGCGCATCATCATCCCGCCGCTCACCAGCCAATATCTCAACCTGACGAAAAACTCGTCGCTGGCTGTTGCTGTCGGCTTCTCCGACCTGGTTGCGGTTGGCGGCACCATCCTCAATCAGACGGGTCAGGCTGTCGAAGTCGTGGCGATCTGGATGATTGTCTATCTGACATTGTCTATCACCACCGCGCTGTTCATGAACTGGTTCAACGCGAAGATGGCATTGGTGGAGAGATAAGAGACATGGCTACTACTCCCGTTTCCTATATCCGCCGCGAATTGGTGCCGGCTCAGCCGGCGCCATCCAGCCAGGTCGGCGTGGCGCATTGGCTCCAGACGAAACTCTTCGCCACGCCGAAGGATGTCGTGATGACCGTGCTGTCCATAGCGCTGCTCGCCTACATCATTCCGCCGCTGCTGCAGTTCCTGTTCGTCGATGCCGTTTGGACCGGTACCGACCGATTGGCTTGCCTCACTGTCACTCAGGGTGGTGCCTTGCCGGACGGCCAGGCAGGCGCCTGCTGGGCGTTTGTTGGTGCCAAGTTCCAGCAGTTCATGTTCGGACGTTATCCGTTCGATGAGCGCTGGCGGCCGCTTCTGGTCGCAGCAATGTTCGTCATTCTGCTGATCCCGATGTTGATCCCGAAGGCACCGTTCAAGACGGCCAATGCAGTGTTGCTCTTCCTGGTTTTGCCCTTCGTCTCCTTCTTCCTGCTGGTCGGCGGATACTTCGGCCTGCCACGGGTGGAAACGCAGCTCTGGGGCGGGTTGATGGTGACGCTGATCCTGTCTTTCTTCGGGATCACCGTGTCGCTGCCACTTGGCATTCTCCTGGCGCTTGGTCGTCGCTCGACAATGCCGGTGATCAAGACGCTGTGCGTGACGTTCATCGAAGTCATTCGCGGCATCCCGCTGATCACGGTGCTGTTCTTCGCCAGCATCATGCTGCCGCTGTTCCTGCCCGAAGGTGTTACCTTCGACAAGTTCATGCGTGCTCTGGTCGGTGTGTCGCTATTTGCCTCTGCCTATATGGCGGAAGTCGTTCGCGGCGGTCTTCAGGCCATTCCGAAAGGACAGTATGAAGGTGCCGACTCGCTCGGCCTTAATTATTGGCAGAAAACCCGGCTGATCGTTTTGCCGCAAGCGCTGAAGCTGGTCATTCCAGGTATCGTCAACACCTTCATTGGTCTTTTCAAGGATACCTCGCTCGTGTCGATCATCGGCATGTTCGATCTTCTTGGTATCGTCAACCTCAACCAGTCAGATGCGAACTGGGCGACACCGGTGACACCCGTCACAGGCTATATTTTCGCTGGGTTCATATTCTGGATATTCTGCTTCGGCATGTCGCGTTATTCCTTGTTCATGGAGCGCCATCTCGACACCGGACATAGAAAATAAGGGAAAATCTCATGGCAGAAACCCAAGCAAAGAAGCTGGAAGTTTCCGCGACCGATGTCGCGATTGAAATCACCGGCATGAACAAGTGGTACGGCGATTTTCACGTGCTGCGCGATATCAATCTGAAGGTCATGAAGGGCGAGCGCATCGTCATCGCCGGTCCATCTGGTTCCGGCAAGTCGACGATGATCCGCTGCATCAACCGTCTGGAAGAGCACCAGTCTGGTAGCATCGTTGTCGACGGCATCGAGCTTACCAACGACCTGAAGAAGATCGATGAAGTGCGCCGTGAAGTCGGCATGGTGTTCCAGCACTTCAACCTCTTCCCGCATCTGACGATCCTGGAAAACTGCACGCTGGCTCCAATCTGGGTTCGCAAGATGCCCAAAAAGGACGCCGAAGAAATCGCGATGCATTACCTGAAGCGTGTCAAAATCCCTGAGCAGGCGCACAAGTATCCGGGCCAGCTTTCTGGCGGTCAGCAGCAGCGCGTGGCGATTGCCCGCTCGCTTTGCATGAAGCCGAAGATCATGCTCTTCGACGAGCCGACATCCGCGCTCGATCCGGAAATGGTCAAGGAAGTGCTCGATACGATGGTGAGCCTTGCCGAGGACGGAATGACTATGCTCTGTGTGACGCACGAAATGGGCTTTGCCCGTCAGGTCGCCAACCGCGTCATTTTCATGGACCAGGGCCAGATTGTTGAGCAGAACGCCCCGCAGGAGTTCTTCGACAATCCGCAGCATGAGCGCACCAAGCTCTTTCTAAGCCAAATCCTGCACTAGAAAGCCTTTGTGTCTTTCGTCGACGCGAAACATGGCTTGAAAACACAAAAACCCGCCGGGCGACCGGCGGGTTTCTTTTTGCATTGCATCCAAGTGGTCAGCGAGACATCAGCGTCATTGCCGTCATAGAGTCCAGCAGAGTGCGGGTGACGCCGCCGAACAGCATTTCCCACCAGCGGGAGTGCCCATACGCGCCCATAACCAAAAGATCGATGCTATTATCCGCCAGCCGATTTTCGATTGCTGTGTGTGGAGCGATGCCTTCGATCTTTTCCTGTGACGTAACAGTTACGTTGACGCCGTGGCGCGCAAGCGTTGCGGCAATCTCGGACCCCGCCAGCGCTGCCTTCTCCGAATCGTTGTCCTCCATGTCGACAGAGAACACCTCCACGCTTTCTGCCGCCTGGAGGAAGGGCAGGGCATCGAAAGTGGCGCGTGTGGCCTCCCTGGATCCATTCCACGCAATCAACACCCGACGGATCGGGGCTGGTGCTTTCAGGATGTGAGGAATGAGAAGCACCGGGCGTCCGCTTTCATAGAGAAAATTGTCGATATCGGCGCGGCTGTCGGACAGAGCGGATGAATTGTGCTGTCTTGCGACGATGAGATCGGCGCAGCGCGCGCTCTGAAGCGATGATTGGGACGAGTAACCGACAGACGAAACGAAGCTGCGCCATTCACTGGAAATTCCATTGGCCGCCATGCTGTCGGAAAAAATCCGGCCAGCTTCTGTCGTTTCCTTGTGAGCCACATCCTGCACGGCTTGGATGGTCGCTGGATCGGGCATTTCCATGGGGGCAATCAAAGGAACCGCCGCTAGGGCCTCCATATGAAGACCAACGACGTGCGAAGAGAACTGCTGCGCCAATGCCGCAACGAAAGCGTCCAGTTGACGTGTGTTTTCAGCGGTATCGACAACAGCGAGGATGGTTTTATAGGCCATGGCCTTTCTCCTTGTGACGCATCAGTGGCAGGACTAAACATGTCCCCGTCATTTGCCCGCCGCCTTGATCTCTATCAAGGCGATGGGTTCAAGAGATAAAACGTAGTTGGGCCTGAGGAGTTCATGCAACCGTCGAGGTGGCCTTTGCTTTCGCGATGTTTTCTATCATGGCAGTGACATCGCGCGTTGCAGCCGCAAGAAGCTCGGCATCACGCGCGCGAACAACGATCTCGGTGGAAAAACGCTGTCCGTCATACTTCGGATAGGAGCCTATGCTGGTTTGAGGGTGTGCCTTCTGCACCTCGCTCAAGGGCGTGCCGATGTCGCCTTCCCCGTAGGGTGAGCGTACCGACTGCGACATCATCTTAGTGCCGACCTGCAGCGTTGGAACGACGTTGTCCAGCATCGCCTGGAAGACCTGCGGCACGCCTGCCATGACATAGACGTTCTCCACAATAAAACCCGGCGCAACCGAGACGGGATTGGCTATGTGCTTCGCCCCGCGTGGCATACGGGCCATGCGCTTGCGTGCGTCAGTAAACTCCATCTCACGGGCATGATACATCTCACTGAGAAGGCGCATTGCCTCGCTGTCATGTTCGCAAGGAAGGCCGAAAGCAGCAGAGACCGCATCTGCGGTGATGTCGTCATGGGTCGGACCGATCCCGCCCGAGGTGAAGACGTAATCGTAGCGCGCACGCAGGGCGTTCACCGCTTCAACGATTGCCGGCTCTTCGTCGGCAACGATTCGCACTTCCTTCAAGTCGATCCCGGACATCGTCAGAACATCGGCAAGATGTCCGATATTCTTGTCCTTCGTGCGACCCGATAAAAGTTCGTCGCCAATGGCGAGCATGGCGGCAGTGACCGAAGATGGAGAAGGGGATAATGACATGGGAAACTCACGCGATGCAGGGTAGACAGACGTTAAACCCGCTGACAGCGAATGCAATACGCGCGATGAGAAAATACGACGGCTGTTGGATGAACTCGAAATGGCTAAAAGCGATTTTTGTGTTGAACGGGACGCACGGTTTTCAGTCCATTGCGTAAAGCGTGCCGCGATCCTTGAGATTTGCATCACACGCGTCGGCCTCTCGTTTTGCAGGTCTTGATCACAAAACCGCTGCACATTTTTTGCGTGGATCATGCGTTAGCGTAGTTGTTCGCTATTCGCGAACGGTCCGTCTTTTCTCCTTCTATCGCTCTAATGCAACTCCTCTGTTAGCCTCCCGTTACATCGGCGGCGTATACTGCGCTGTATCGTGATGATCAAAGAAAAACATGAGGAAAAACCAACGATGGCAAAAGTTCTGGTGCTTTACTATTCGTCTTACGGTCACGTGGAAACAATGGCTTATGCCGTTGCAGACGGTGCGAAGTCCGCAGGTGCGGACGTTGTCGTGAAGCGTGTTCCTGAACTCGTTCCCGAAGACGTCGCCAAGTCGTCTCATTTCAAGCTGGATCAGCAAGCCCCGATCGCGACCGTCGACGAGCTGGAAGAATACGACGCGATTATCGTTGGCGCAGGCACGCGCTTCGGTTCCGTTGCATCGCAGATGCGTAATTTCTGGGATCAGACTGGCGGACTGTGGTTCAGTGGCAAGCTCGTCGGCAAGATCGGCTCTGCCTTCACCTCAACTGCTACCCAGCATGGTGGTCAGGAATCGACGATCCTCAGCTTCATCCCGACTTTCCTGCACCACGGCATGGTCGTTGCTGGTCTGCCTTACGCGTTTCAGGGTCAAATGGGCGTAGATGAAGTCAAGGGCGGCTCGCCTTATGGCGCCTCGACCATTACCGATGGTGACGGCTCTCGCCAACCGTCTGCCATCGAACTCGAAGGTGCGAAGTTCCAGGGCGCGCACGTCGCGAAACTGGCAGCCAAGCTTTCGGCTTGACCTTGTAGTCAAAACGAAAATGCGGCCCTTGAGGCCGCATTTTCATCACCTCCATTGAAGGCGACTTATTCGTAAATACTTTTTTGGCTTTAGACCGGCGGGTTGACCATAATCAGGCAGGTCACAACAACAAAGCCCAGAAGCGATATTTCAAGCAGACTGTTCAGGCCGTCACGCATTTTATTACCCTCCAGATTTCCGTGCCAGGAAAACGTGGAAAACATAACGTAGTTCCGCGACAACGATGCAAATCTTAATGGATGGTAACGAGAATCGCTTATCCGATATTTTTGTCAGCCCGTGATGACAAAGGCAATGATGAGATGGCCGACAATGCCCACAATAAGGCATGTCATCAAAAGCAGGAGCAGGGGCTTCTTCATCGTCTCTTGCACTTTCTAAAGAGGAGTGGCGATCAATCAGAAACGACCGTCGCGCTTGATTAACCGTTCCCTCGGCACGGTATGATCACGCAACCGACCAAGCAACGGCCGACGAGCCTTGGTCAAACGCTTGCCATCTTTTACACAGCGGAGGCGTACAGGTTAACCCGTATCTTCGCTGTTGCGACATTATGCCTTGATGTCGAGGCCAGCTTCGACTGCAGCGGCAATGAAAGCCCGTCTGGCGTCTTCTGGTTTCTTCTTGCCTGCACCGACGGCGGCACAGACGAGCAGGGCGTGGTCGAGCGCAGCTCCGTCTTCCGCAGGCCAGTCCTCGATCATCGCCCAGGATGCGGCCTGTGTTGTTTCAATGCTGGTGTAATTGCCCGGCTCTTCCAGCGCCACAAGAACCGGCTTGGTCCATTTCGTATCCATCTTCGCGCTTACTCTTCATTAGATCGAAAGATGCCTCTAACCTGAGAGCGTGCATCATTCAATGTTCTGGATCAGTCGTCGCTTCCGAATGTCAGCCAATCGCGGATGATGCGACGATCAATGATTTTCAGCGAGCGATCCGGCTGTATCTGATAGGTTTCGATTACCCGGTCGCCGTTCCATCGCCGGAAGTTATGCGTGAACGTGCTGCCAACCGGCGATTTCGTCAGCTTGGTACGCGGCTGTCCATTATAAGTGATGCTACCTGGAATCGGCTCGAGGTTGGCATTCGAAAGCCCCGTCGTACAGCCTGCGAGCGCCAGAGCAACAACGGTTACTGCGATGACGGACTTCATTTTCATGATGTGCTCCATAGAATCAGACGGGAAATCGTCACGATGTCATCGCCGTAAACTATAAGCCTGGGAGGCGGTTCCTGTGCCTTTTGATATCCGGGTGAGCCTGGTCGCAACAGAGCCTTGCGCGCAAAGCTCTAAGGCTCACGCCGGCGTCACATAAAGCGTAACTTTACATCGTGGAGAATTTTTTGGAGGCCTCGCCCGGAATTGAACCGGGGTACAAGGATTTGCAGTCCTCTGCGTCACCACTCCGCCACGAGGCCTCACACGCCCGTCTGTTTGAGCGATGGCGGGGATTTAGAACGAATCCATTTTCCACGCAATAGGAGAGTTTGAAAAACACCCGATAAGTTTGTGTGAGCGACTTAATGCTCATGAAAAATCCCCGCCAGACCAGTGATCTCAGCGGGGATTTTTTTGTCTGTGTGATCAAATTCGCCCAAGCAGTACGAGGATCAGGACGATCACAAGCACGAGGCCCAGGCCGCCCGACGGGCCCCATCCATAATTGTGGTAACCCCAGTTCGGAAGAGCGCCGACCAGGAAGAGAATAAGAAGGATGACGAGGATTGTACCGAGCATTTTTACCTCCAGCCGTTGATGACGTCTCAGTAACTCAATAATGATTAGGCGGATAAAAAAGTTCCCGAGCCCGGTATCAGAGGATGTAATCTGGTGAGCTCTGAGTGCTGGGGCGCAGCACCGTTTCTTTTTAGCTTCGCTGATGCATGCTTGTGCTTGAAAGCGCAGGCGGAGCCGATTAAGACGATTAGCAAAAAGCGGACACACCTGTGTTCGTAGGCTTTTACGTGAGGCAAGCACGACATGATGGATTATGAAACCGCACGCGCGAAAATGGTGGACGGCCAAGTGCGCACCACCGACGTAACGTCCCATTCGGTGCTCAAGGCGTTTCTCTCCGTTCCTCGTGAGGCTTTTGTCCCGCAAAGTGTCAAGCAGGTAGCGTATATGGACGAAGACCTGCAGATCTGTCCTGCAAAAGATGGGCTTGGCGCTCGCTACCTGTTGAAAGCGTCGCCGATTGCCAAGATGCTGCAGCTTGTAGCCGTCACCAAGGATGATCTCGTTCTGGAGGTCGGTGGAGCAACTGGATATCTCTCGGCCATTCTGTCAGAACTCGCGGGCTCTGTGGTTTCTTTGGAAAGTGATCGCGAACTATCCGCCAAAGCGACTGAGACGCTTGGCGCACTCGGCTATGATAACGTCGTGACCGTTGCCGGCGAGCTTGAAAAGGGCCACACAGCGCAGGCGCCTTACGATGTGATTTTCATGAGCGGCTCTGTTGAGGAGGTGCCTCAGGCACTTCTGGATCAGCTTGCCGATGGCGGTCGCCTGATTACCGTTGTCGGCTATGGCAATGCCGCCAAGGTCACTGTTTACCGTCGCGACGGAAAGGGGATTTCTGCCGCAACCTTCTTTAACGCATCGCTGAAACCGCTACCGGGTTTTGCCAAGTCGAAGGAATTCGTCTTCTAAGCATGTAGCGTAAAAGTATGGTGCGCTCTGCAGCTCCAACGCGCGACTAAAAGCGGAAGGCAAATTTGCAGGATTTCGACACGCTCTAAATGCTGAAAAAGCTAATGGTTAACAGATGGTCCGGTCAATCCCGGGCCATTTTCATTTCGAAATAAAGCTGTGCATCGCGCAAATCCCCTGGCCGCATGGATTCTCTTCTGACTGATGGTGTCCTACACTCTCGATGATTCGGAGCAGGCGTATCGTGCTCCGGCCCGTCTTGAACGTGAAAATCGGGGATAAAAATGGCTCAGCCGAGTGTAGCGCGTGAACCATCTATGGAAGAGATTCTGGCGTCGATCCGCAGGATCATCGAAAGCAATGAACCTGCGCCAACCGATGGCTACCCGGGTCAGCGCGCATCTCAGTTCGATTCTGATGATGCGGATGAGGAAATGAGCTTTGATGGAGATATCTCCACTGATGTTCATACTCCACCGCCGCATGTTCCGCCCGCTGCGAATCAAGGCCACGGCGCGCGGCAGTTCAATGAGGCTATCCCGGCTAGCGAGAGTCAGCAGCCTGCGATGGATCCCGCGCTTGAAAAGACCCTTTCACTCGCAGACGTGGCAGCACGAGTTCGCGCCGCCGCAGATCGCAATGCGACACTCGGGCCGCAGGCCGCTTTTGCACATGGTACCCGTGAACAAGCAGCTTCCGCAGCCGGCTCTAAAGCTCCTGCGACCATGCAGCCCCAACCGTACGTGGAGGTAGAGAGAACTGCAGCCGCCCCCAGTCGTCCGACGGATGTGCGCCCTCTGATGGCCGCTGTAGCACAGCAGCCGATGAGGGAGATGCCCGTATTCAATCCAGCGCCACAAGCGCAGCAGGCTCCTCAGCCCGCGCCATCTGCGCCTGCGCCCCAAGCAGTAGCCCTGTGGGAAACGATGGAGCTGCGCGGAGCTGTTGAGGAAGACCGGCCCGTCGCTCGTCCTGCTGAGATCAGACCATCCCCGGTTATCGACACCGTCGCGCCTAAAAGCGAAGCCAAGCTCGACCTGCCGCTAAGTCTGGTTTCTGCCGAAGCAGGCGAGCAGATCGCGCGGTCCTTTGGTGCGCTTGCCGAGGTTTTCGATGGTGTTCATCGTCCTACCATCGAGGACGTTGCACAGGATATGTTGCGTCCCATGCTGCAGGAGTGGCTGGAGGACAATCTGCCGACGATCGTGGAACGACTCGTTCGCGAAGAAATCGAGCGCGTAGCGCGTGGCCCTCGTCGTTGATACGTTGCGAGTTAAGGGGTTTACCCTTATTCGCGCTCGTATCTTTCGACGGCCCTTGAGGTCATGAAGACCTTTCGTTGATGAAGAAAGCCGCTGTGGAGATGAACTCCTCAGCGGCTTTCATTTTTCTATAGAATGGCGGTTTCCGGATTTGCGCTGGACAACACGCCGCAATAACGCCTGTCGCACAAAAGTGCTTAGCGGTATTGCGATGACAGCCTGCGACAAATCGGCCGCTAAGATCGGTTCCGGGTGAGATGGAAACATCCGGAGGCAGGCGAGCGACGAAAAAAAGACTGGCTTCGAACGACAAGTGCCGCTTTAAGGGCGCCGACGCCGCTATTTTTGGCTTGATCCTTGCGCAATTGCACGGTGATTTCGATCCTCAGTCTCACGATCGGGATGATTGGCGCTGAGCGGCAGATATGAAACCGTGGCTTGCCCAAAACACGTTCAGTTCTTCCACGTGACTTGTGGACCCCGGCAGCGCAAACGAAAACGCCCCCGGTAATGATTCCGGGGGCGCTCTTACTTCAGTTGTGATGACGGTATTTTTAGCTGAAGCGTCCGGCTGCGTGAGCCAACATGGTATAGACCTTGCCGGTGTCTGAAGTCAGATAGGATTGCGTCACCGTACGGTCGCGATCTGTTCTAGCAACATCCGCCAG
The DNA here is from genome assembly GCF_053521965.1 of Rhizobium sp. 22-785-1. Taxonomy (NCBI): domain Bacteria; kingdom Pseudomonadati; phylum Pseudomonadota; class Alphaproteobacteria; order Hyphomicrobiales; family Rhizobiaceae; genus Rhizobium; species Rhizobium sp. 22-785-1. The sequence continues at coordinate 197,041 of NZ_JBNWDI010000007.1, forward strand.
AAGCTTCTCGAAGTCCGAAATGTAGCGGTCGACCGCCGTGCGGAACTCCGATTCGCGGTCGTATTTCCGCTTGATCTCGTCAAAGGTCTGCTGACCCTTAAGCGTATAGAGGCGGCGCGTGAAGACGTCACGCTCGCCGCGCTGATAACGGCCCCACAGTTCCACTGATGCATCGTGATCGATTGCGCGAGCGATATCGACGGACAGTGAATTCAGCGACTCGACGACATGGCGTGGATTGCGGCTGTCGGCGGCACGGGTCTGCTGCTCGGCAGCGGGACGAGCGGGAGCGGGCGGGGTAGCCTGCCGCGTTGCGCCGTCTTGCGTATCGCGAGATGCGCCACGTAGCAGATCGCTGATCCATCCGCCACCTTCTTCACGGCGCTGCAGCGGCGCCGAAACACCTGTCTGCGATGGTGCCTGGCGCTGCTCGGGCGCAGTGTTGCGGATGACAGGCGCGGCTGGTTGCGGTTGTGCCGGGGCTGTCTGCGCTGGTGGAGCGGACAGCGGTTGTTGCGGCCGCGCTTCTGCCCGTGGCTGTTGCGGGGCAGACGGCTTGGTGGCCGCAATAGCCCGTGCAGCAGGCTCAGAGATTTCCAGTTGCTGAGTGGAGCGTCCCACAAGCTGAGAAATATCCTGAAGGGCCTTGATCTGCTCGGAAACGGCGCGACGCATGGCCGCCGCACTTTCCTTTGCTTCCTCTGGCAGATCGAAAGCCCCGCGCTTCAACTCTGCGCGTGTCACGTCAAGTTCCTGACGAATATCCTGGCTCGAACGGCGGATCTCCTCCGTAGCGCCAGCGAAGCGATTGACGGCGTCCTGTACTGCCTCACGCAACGTCTCACGCATGACGGTTGCCGCAGCGTTCGATTTGTCCGTAGCACTGTTGAGCAACTTGTCGACGTCGGACAGTGAGGAGGAGACACTGCTGCGCAGGCGGCCTGCCAGTTCTTCAGAATATTTCTGTGCTTCTCCCATGGTTCCTTCGATAGACCGGTTTGCCTCCTCGCTGGCCGCCAGAAGCGATCCGCGCATGTTCTGCGCCGCATTGCGTGCGCGCTGTTCGGTCTCATCCAGAGACCGGCCAATATCCTCGAAGGACGAGTTGAGGTTCTGGCGAAGATTACCAGCTACATTGGTAGAGCGTTTCTCGGCTTCGCCCAGCGTCTGCTCGACGACGGACATGACGCTGCGCATGGAATTCTCGATCTCCTCCGAGCGTTGCAACAAGCCCACCGACAGCGAGCGAAGCGCTTCCTGACGCTCTTCCAGCGTGCCGACCAGATTTTGTTGAGCCGAATTCAGCAGATCGCCTGCCTGAGACAGCACAGAGGAATGCTCGTCGAAGCGAGAAACGATGCCCGCGACCTGAGACAGCGTGCTGCCGGAAATCTGGGCGAGGCGATCGACCTTGTTTTCCAAAAGGCGGCTGGATGTGGTGATGAGATCCGAAGCGCGAGACGCCGACTCGGAGAAGCTGGTCGTAGCGCTGCCAAGGGCCGCATCCGCCTGCTTGAACTCTTGGCTCGCTCGAGCCACGGCCACATTCAGGCTGTCGGTTGCGCCCGTGACCACGTCCGTCATGCTGGTATGGGTCTGCGACAGCATATCGGTACTTTGACGGGTCGCGGCGACCAGCTTGTTGGCGGCATCGCTGCTGGCGCGTGAATAATCCTCGATGGCCTGTTCGACCATGCCCAGCATGCCGCTGTTGCTTTCCGACAGAAGGTTTGCGCTCTGCTGTGCCGCGGTCACGATTTTCTCTGCGGCATCCTGGCCGACCGCGGCATACTCGTTGACGATCGGCTTTGCCTTTTCCTCGATGAGGCGGGACAGTTCCGCGGAACGACTTGCCAGCATGGAGTTGAGTTCGCGGGTACGGCTGTCGAGCGTATGGCGAATGGATTCGCCACGGGCATCGAGCGCGCTTTCGACACTCGTCAGCGTTTCGGAGATTGCGCCGACCTGAGAGCGAACGACGGCTTCCGCTTCGGCAACCTTATTGACGATGGCATTGCCTGCGTCGGAGAAGGTCTGCGCGACTGCCGCCGCCTGGCCTGAAAGCCTGCTTTGTGCGTCGGAAATACGGCCGACGATCTCATCGGAGCGATGTTCCAGTGCGCGGGTGAATTCGTCGTTGCGCGCCTTGATCTGCTCGGCAAAGTCGAGGCCGGTCTTGCCGATGAACTCGGTGGAGCGAATGGCCTCATGATCGATGCTCTGTGCGGCGTCGGCGACGGCATCGCGCAAGCTGTGGGCCAGACCCGCAGCCTTGCCTTCGATCGTGCGATTGACGTTTTCGAGACCGATGTTGAGCGCACGGTCCATCGTGCCAAGGCGCTCATCGATCCTTGCTGTACCGACTGCAAATACGCCTTCGATCTTCTGGGTCGCATCATCAAGCGTTACGTTGACGTTGGTCAGATCGGATTGAAGCTTGCCATGGAGCGCTTCGATGCTTGTCTCGAGGCGTGCGCCCGTCTCGCCAAGGCGCGTGGAAACGGTGTCCACGGAGGTCTCGATGCGCGAGGAGAGGGAACCCGCTGCATTATCTATGGTCTGCTGCAAGGCCTCCTGCTGCGTTTCGAGCGACATCTCCAGCATGCTCGCGCTGGAAGCAACCGTGGTCGCGATGGACATGGCCTGTTCGGAAAGAATATTACCGATCTGCTCCCTGGCAGAGCCCAGCGTTTCCGACAGCGTGGCTTGATGCTGTTCAAGTGTGCCGCGGAGCGCGTCGTGCGATGTCTGCAGATTGTTTTCCATCCGCGAGACGCCGGTTTCCATTGTGTTGGCAAAGTTTCCGGCGCCGGCTTCCACTGCGGTTTCGATGCGGCTGGCTGCCGACGATACCGTCTGCTCGATGAGGGTGCTGGTGCGCTCCACCGTGCGGCTGATTGCGTCTGCCTGAGTGCCGAGCATCGTATCGAGACGAAGGTGACCCACGGCCAGTGTCTCTTCGATAGCAGAAGTGGTGGAGGCCAGTCTCTCTTCCGCACTCGTGACAGTCCGCGCAATGGTCGACGCGCGCCCATCGAGAGTATCTGCGAGACGTTCTTCTGCAGACGAGATCGCCATATCGATTGCCAGTGTGCGGCTATCGAGCGTGTCGGCCAAACGCTCTTCCACGCCGGAAACGACGGAGGTCAGGATGCTGGTACGTCCATCCAGGGTCTCGGCCAGACGTTCTTGCGCACTGGAGAAAGCGATGTTGATCGCCATCGTCCGGCTATCCAGCGTATCGGCAATCCTCTCCTCGACGCCATTGACGGCAGTTGTCAGCGCCGATGTACGGCTGTCGAGCGTGTCGGCAATCCGCGTTTCTACACCGGCAACGGCGAAGTTAAGGGCTGCTGTCCGGCTATCCAGCGTTTCCGCGATACGTTCTTCGGCGCTAGAGAATGCCATGTCGATGGCCATGGTGCGGCTGTCGAGCGTATCCGCGATGCGCTCTTCCACGCCGGAAACCACGCTGTTGAGCGCAGACGTCCGGCTGTCCAGTGTCTCGGCCAGACGACCTTCTACGCCACTGACGATATTGGTGAGATTCGAGGTTCTGGTATCGAGCGTTTCCGCGATGCGCTCTTCAGCGCTGGAGAATGCCATGTCGATGGCCATTGTGCGGCTATCGAGCGCATCCGCGATGCGCTCTTCGACACCAGCGACCACATTGCCGAGCGCCGATGTACGGCTGTCGAGCGTGTCGGCAATGCGCGTTTCTACACCGGCAACGGCGAAGTTAAGGGCTGCTGTCCTGCTATCCAGCGTTTCCGCGATACGCTCTTCCACGCCGGAAACCACGCTGTTGAGCGCCGATGTACGGCTGTCGAGCGTGTTGGCGATCCGGTTTTCGACACCATCGACGATATTGGTGAGATTGGAGGTTCGGCTATCCAGCGTATCCGCGATGCGTTCTTCGGCGCTGGAGAATGCCATGTCGATGGCCATTGTGCGGCTATCGAGCGCGTCTGCGATGCGCTCTTCCACACCGGCGACAACATTGCCGAGCGCTGACGTA